>JAIYDP010000213.1 GCA_027487435.1 Verrucomicrobiaceae bacterium
CAAGTCCCTCTGGCGCAGGGCCGTCGACAGTGGCCCTCTCGCTCACCCGAGGTGCGTTGTCACTGCCACCAAAACCGAGGAGGTCAAACGCTTGCGGCGCAGGGTTCTGGAAGCCCGCACGGGTGCCAAACTCAATCAAAGATTCCTGGCCGTTTGATGGCTGCGCTTGATGTATTCGAAGCGCTTCGAGTCCACCCAACTCCGCGTCGCCAGAGTTCCCTCCATTCATGTGCGCGCCACTTCCCACCCGCCCTTCCGGTCGCTGTGCTGGCGAATCCTCGCCGCTGAAATCGATAAGAGGTGTCGGTGAAAACAAAATCAAATCTGGTGCCTTCGAAGTGTGCGCGCCCTCGCGGACCCCCCGCGAAAGCTCCAAAAAATCCTCGTTAACAAAAGCTTTCGACACTGGCGACGCGGCTTCTGCGGGGGAGCCCAAGTCAAGCAAGTCTGCGACCTCCACAACCGCCGCAGGCCGCGAAAGCGGTGGAGCGCCCGCGACGGGGTGTTCCGCCTTGGCACCTTCGCTCTCGCGGCGGCGCGAGGCGTCGAGGGTGGAGCGGCGCGGGTCGATAGGAGATGATTTTTGAAATGGGAGGCGCTTTGCGACAAAGCCGACGACGTCTTCGACGCGATCGCCGACTTCTAACTTGACCAAGTTACGAACAGCCCCGACGCCTTTCTTAACAACGTCAACGGTGCCTTTTACACCGTTCATTTTGTCCTCAAGCCGATCTTTGACAACTTCACGCGCCTCTTCAAACGATTCGTGAACTCGCGCTGCAAATGCGCGAACTTTGTCGCTTGGGGCAGCCGCTTGCGGAGAGGGGGAGAGCGCTGCCGCGGAGTGTCCGCGCGAGCGGCTAGAGGTCATGGCAATAGCCTCTGCGCACTCCGCACGGCGTTTGTCTGTTAGGGATTTTGAGAGGGGGCCGACGTCGTTGTGTGCGCAGGTGAGGAGAAGCTTCAGCGTGAGTAAGTTGCCTGGACAGGGGAGGGGGGGGGGGGGGTACCTCAGCATCAAACATGGTCTTAAAGAGTGCGGGTGAGCCGGCAACGAACGTCTCAAATGACGTGAGTTGAATCAGCGGAGCTTCGGATATTTTCAAAAGCGCTAGTGCGACACGAAGGCAAACGACGTTTCGCTCAAACCCTTCTGAAAACAAAAGATCCCAGACGCGAAGGGTTGTCTTTGGCGCGTGAGCAGTAAGTAGATGACGCGGCGCACCTCGGTCGGAAGGATGTCGCAATAGAGACAAACAAGCCAACTTGTGGCGACGAACATGAGGTCAATGCCCTTGGGGGGGAAAGGGGGGAGGGGGTGAGTTTGACGGGGGCTGCAAGCGCTTACGACACGCTGCAGCAACGCGCTGACGCGCGGAAGCCGTTCTTTAACAAGGGTGTCCAGTACAGCGACCTCGACTTGAGTGCCGAGCATGCTTTTGTTGTAATAATTTGGGCATAGCTCTTCGCATATCTGCCAAATGAGGGCCGACATCATGGAGCACAACGGTCGACATCATCCAGAAGGCGGACTCTTCGTCCATGCAAAGGAGGAGCATTGCGACGATGAAGTGCATGCCTTGGCAGTACCCAAGCACAGGGTTGCGAAGCGAGTAGCGGACTGAGATTGTTCACAGAGAGAGGGGGGGGGGGGACCTAAAACACGGCGGAGCGACATGCGGCCGGTTTCGTCGGAAAAGTATGGATGCTCTGGAAATGCGCGATGGACGTCTCTGTCCTAGAGAATAAGGTGAAAAGGGAGGGGGGGTACTATTTCTTCCTCCATAGGACACTCCGTCAGGTCCGCTTGGTTGACAATGTCAGCGTAGTAGCTCCGATGCGAAAGCATCTTCGCCTTCGTCCCGGAAAATATCGTCCAGGCCTGAGACATGTCGGGTGATTTCAAAATAATTCAAAAACCTCCCCCCTGTGCGAAATCGGCAAACCATGGCGCCACAACTGCGGCGACGGGACAGTTGCTGGGCGGTCTAGCTTTGCTTGAAGCGCATCTAGCAAGCGCTGCTCATCCCGCTCATTGACGCTCATTGGCCGGTCCGGGTAGCTTTGATAGGAAGCGACAAAGCGCTGCTCAACAGGGAATCCCCATGCGTCGCGAACGACTCCTGCTTCTCTGAATGGTGTCAGATTAGATATGGAGGCAATACAAGTCCGTTCGTTTCTGAAGAGGAATAAAGGTGAACGTGAAGTGAAGCTTCTCCAAGAGTCCTTGGCTTGAGAAAGGAATGCTCTTGTCAACTTTCAGCCCAATTCTCATGAAAGATCCAATGTCAAGGGCTGCCCTCTGCATTGAACCATTGTGAGATGTCGCAGAAATGCGGATTTCTTCTCGTCCAATTTGTCCTGGGACATCGGGAAGCAGCAACCCGTCGAAGTAGAATACTTCATGAGTAGCATATCCTTCAACAAGTCTTCTAGAGCGCACGGAATGAGTGCCCAGATTGATTACTATCTGAGTAGATTGTCCCGCTTCTCGGAAGTCGGCTCCATGTAGCACAAGCACAAGGCTGCCGTGAAGTAGAATCATACTCTAAAATTGATAGCTGTTAAAAATTAGAGAGCAAGATTCGCAACGCCAACAGAATGGTGCGGAATAGACAAAACTTGAACGACTCTGCAATTGCCTGTGCAATTCTTGTGTCTGTGTGAAAATTGAAATATGAAAGTCGTTCATTCAGCACTTGCTCGGAGACACAAGGCACAAGTGAATTTCGAGAAACCGCATCATTTACATGGAATTTAATGCAATGAGATTGGTCAGCATCATGACTAAAATAACGAAACGGATCATGTACTTTGCGGTTCGCAAAAAGCCGCAAATAGAGATAAATGTCTACAAAGATTGTTGCTGTTCTCGGTGCTGGAGGCCAGCTTGGAAGAGCTGTGACCAAGGCTTTGTTGAGACATGGGTATGCTGTCCGTGCAATCCTCAGAGATCCTTCAAAGGCCCATCCTGACCTTGCTGGAGCCACTGTCATGAAAGGCGACGCAAGCGACCTCGGCTCTTTGCAAGACACGTTCAAGGGAGCGTCGTATGTTATCGTCACAACGAGTGCGGGCGATTACAACAGCGATACAGCCATCGAGACATACGTTAGCGGCTACGTCAATGCAATCAATGCAACCAAGTCTGCGGGCATCTCCAGATTCCTCGGAATTGGCGGTGCAGGCCTCCTTGACCTCCCTGGCTCAGACGGGAAGCAACTCCACGACAGTGAAGGGTTTCCTGCATATCTTCTCAAGATTTCGGCTGCTCACGGCAGGAATCTTGAGGCCCTTGCTCACTCAGGCCTGGTCTACACGTTCTTTTGCCCTCCGCAGATGCAATTTTCCGATGGAAAGTCGCTAGGTACGGTGAAGACTGTGAAGGATGTCATGACTGGAGCGTGGTTGATCCACTTTGAGGATATTGCAGATGAGATGGTCAAGAGCTTGGAGTCGAGCGAATTTGCAAACAGCAAAGTTGGCATTGGCTACGACAACTAGGGATTGCACGAGATTGTCTTGGTACGTGAATAAACGTTGTTACTCCTCTTCATCAACAGGTGCACCCCCTCGCTTGGACTGAAGCTTCCTTCGATCCACACTCCTAGATTTCGAAGCAGCGGAGTTCGGCGACATCGTCTGTTTCTGAAAAGTCATCGTGGCTGAAAAAAACAAACTTTGAGCAAGCCTTTGGCCTTGGGAGTCGCGACACAATCGGATGAGGGACATAAACCGACGAGATCCCGCACATTATCGTTCTCCTGGAGAATCAGAAAAGATAAAAAGGACAGACAGCTAAGTGCACAAGAAATCCTTGCAAAAACAACTTCTTCAAGAACTCGACTTGAGTCTTTACTGCCCAGGATTCGATGTCCAGAGGGCCCCCCTTTACCTTGATAGACGCTGAGCGCATGTCATTATTCTATGTGGTGAGAGATTCCAGGCAAATGATGGAAATGTTGACCCTTAAATATGTTTCAAGATTTCCAAACACGTCATGTTGTTCCGACTTTTCCTGCTTCGATTTTGACTTTGTCGATTCTTCAGATAACATTGCAATTTCCTCCAACGCTCGGTTCCGTACCTATGCTGTGAGACGTTCGCAGGGCAAAGAAACATGTTTAGGGAAAGAGGGAACTGATGACAAAAGTGCAATTGTGTTGCCTGCATCAATACGAACAGCAGCATCCGCATGCGAGAGGTACAAGAGGAGGCGATCCAAGTTGCTAGATGCGTTAGGCAATGCAAGGTCGTTAAACCTCATCACGACCGCTTTGGACATGTATTCCGGAGGAATACAGGCAATCAAAAAATTCAAGGATCTCAAGCAGCTTATATTTTTTTTAATCAGCTCGTCGCAAAAAGAATTCGTAGTTTCAAGCATCGCATGCGGATCTGCGAAACAAAAAGCAACCGTGGCTGCTTTGGCAGCAAAAGCCTAAAAGTCAATGTTGATCAAGATTAACTACCTGGTCTAAAACAGCGCCATATTCGGAAAATCGGCTCAAGCATGAATCGATCGAAGTGAGAACCTCGGTGGCTGCAGTTTCTGCATCTTGTCCGAGCAAAGCACAAAAAATTGCGAAGCATTGCAATGCAAGAGTGCATTCCAATGAATCACCTCGCTTGATCGATTTATCCAAGCACTCGATAAGGGTGTCTCGCCTGGAGAGGTTACTCTGTGAGAAAGAAAGAAGAAACCAATCGTCATAGCCATCAGGGATCGAATTACAAAATCCAACAAGAAGGGCCCGCAGGGCCTCTACTCGTGTTGCAGTCCTGTCGTATCAGGATTAAGCAATCAATGCTTGCCTCTTTTCTGACAGCTTGTTAGCTATCTCTGAGAAATCTAGCATTCGCTTGCTGTCTCGATCGGAAATGGAAACATTGTCTTCGGAGGAATCTAAGGATTCTGCGTTATCATCGCGATATCCTTTCTCTGTCTGATGAGATTTCGCATGAAAGTTGACAACTCTTCGACGACATCACCCAAACCAATTGGAAAGAAGTGTTTTTAAATTTTAAGTTAACAAAGAATTTGGCGGGAAGTCAACCTCTAACATAGGGCCGGCCATCAAGGTTTTTGAGGGAAGCACTATGAACACGCGAGCAAACGCATCATCATTGTCATTAAAAGCCCGATCTGGTAAGGATTGGTCGGATGGTAAGAAACTGAACTGGACAGAAGGCTCGCAATCCCTGGACGAATGTATTGCCGATCTTTTGGAGTTGATTCGGATGAAACAAGTTTTTATCGAGCAGGTTCCACCATTTTCAACAATATTTTTCACATCTGATAATGAATACTGTCAACATTCCAAACCTGTTTGTACTCTGAAAATTTCAGGCAATTCATGCGTGGGCCTCAAAAGAGAGAGTAATTTCGAGAAAAATGGATTATTCTGATTTAGAATTTAACCTGCTATCATGCTCTTGGGAAGAACAGTTGTTTACTTCGAAGCTCCTTGACAATTTTGTCCAAAAACGGAGAATGCTGCAACAAGCTGTGCAAGCCCAGAAAGCTACAATGGATTCAAGACAACCCAGATCATTCCAAGGTTTTGGATCTCAGCCTGGGTTGGGCGGAGAGCGACAAGTGTCTTCACAAAGCAACAGCACAACGATCGCAGGAAACAATTCTGCCAATTCTCAGCAAACTGCACAAGCGTCTCAAGCAATCTTACAGGCTCAAAAGATATCTCAGATGCATTCCAATGCCAAATTTGATTCGGGCGTATCGCTGTTCAAGCCCATCAATCCAGATGTTCCAAACAATGCCGTGTCCAATGCGCTCGCCGAACGTTCAACGGCTCTTCAAGAAATTAGAACACGTCTCCTGGATACATTCATTCGGCGAAATTCTTTCGAGGCTGCAAAATCGCAAGGCAATGATTGGCTGAACTCTTTGACTTTTCAGAAAACGCGATAAAGGGTGACGCAGCGAGTTTGCTCTACAATGTTGGTGACAAACAAGACTTATCGGTTTCGGCAGCAGCTATTTCGAGGGAAATCGGGAAGAGAAAGAATTTTGCAAAAGATTCAATTCATTTTCTGAACGAATGGTTCAAGACTCATGAAGATCGGCCATATCCGACAAAGGAAGAAAAAGATTTTCTTGCGTCCAAAACGTGCCTATCTGCGCGACAGATTTCGAATTGGTTTGTCAATAAGAGGCAGCGGTGCGGACGAAAATATAAAAATAGCAGCAACTCGCCCGACGCCGTCGAGCTGGATAAAGCAGGATCAACTCACTTGAACGCAGTTCAAGACTCGTTGCGGGGACTTCATGAGCTTACAGCGGCAGCAGAACAGGTTACGAAGCTGCAGGAAAATGCAAGAGACGACCTAACAGAGAGTGAAGACGAATTTCGATCACCAACGCATTCTCGCGGGAGCTCAGAAGGTCCTGAGGAGAGGCTAGAGAGAACCCATCCGGACATTTCGCAAATGGCTGGCATCACAACTTCAAACATTGACGTGAAGCGAGAGGCAGCGTTTGTCGAAGTCGTTGTCGCGGAATAGCGATATTCAAGCGACGTCTTCGCAACGCCATGAAATTCAAATATTGAAATTATCTAGAATAAATGAAAGCTCTCCCTTCTTCAGGGTTGCTTCACTGACTAAATTCACCGGCAATATCAAAAAGGAGCGCCGACATATCATCAGCGCCGGTGAGGGCCTTCTTACAATCGGACGAAAAAACCACATCCAAAATGGCGTCAACGTGCCCGCGAAAGATCTTCAGAAGGGACCCGGATCTGCTGTCGAAGCTTCTCAGAGCGCAGTCAATCGAAGACGACAGCAGTATTTGCCCAGTTTTGTCAAACAGAACGCGAGTGACTCCTTCCTGATCGAGTTAGGCACCAGGCAAACGTTACATGCCTCGTGTTCTTGCACCCAGCGTGGACTGCCATCAGAATTGACATCGAAGACTCGGACTTTGTGATCCAGGCTTCCAGATGCAACCAGACCGGTACTAACTTGTCATGGGGTAGACAATAAGAGAGTCAACGATTCTGAAATAGCAACGGACTCGACTTCGGAGTCGTGGCATGCGAAGGATTGGACAACCTTGCAGACGTCAGTGAATTCTCATGGCTGCAAACCCTCAGCTGCATCCCGCCATCAGATTGGGTGATCCGCAGCAACTTGACAGATTTGTCCTCAGAGCCGGTGACAACATAGTGCTCTGACACTGCCAAACAATTAACTTCGGCAGTGTGAAAGTCATGTCCTTTTCAGATCAACTTCAAGGTTCGACTCATGAGGCACCTGCAATTGTTTGCAAACACTTGCCGTCCTTTGGATTCCACACCCGCAGCGTCGCGTCAGCCGATCCTGTGATAACAAACTTTCCTACGACCGTAAGGCGTAAAAGGAACTTCCATACCATCGGTACTAAACGCGCCACATTTCACTGGGCCGCGGTGACCCATGAAAACCTGCAAGCATGTAGCTGTAGGGACTTTCCACATCCACACACTCCCATCGCCAGAACCACACAACACAACGTGGCCTCGTGGGTGCCACGCTGCCCACTGATGGTTTCAACAAGAGGACATTACTCCCGACCAAAATCTCGTCGCCTGGGCCCTCCAACGTCTCGACATGATCGAATGTGTCTGCTTTCCAGATCTAGGGGTTACCACGATGGGTGACGACAACGTACGCGAACAGTGCTATCCATACTAGCACTGAGGAAATACTTCCTTTGATGTCATAATCATGGCGACGGACTTCACCCATCGTGGGAAAACGAGACTGCAACCACGGTGTCCGTATGGCCGTCCAACTTTTTGAGCATCGTTCCCTTCTCCTGTTATTGCATCCAAACAAGCTATACATCAAAAAGAGACCATACGCCAACTTTGTCATCTCCACTTCCAGTCAAGGCGAGGTCCCTGTTGATCGGCGATAGAGCTACAGAGTATATAGGGCCTGAATTTCAGAATGAAGTCATGGACTTAATACCATCATGGCCCTCGAGTACCTGCAGAGAGTCGTCAGGTCCAGCATCCTCGCCTTCTTCTCACATGTCAGCAGGACAATCCCTCAAAACCTTCCGGCTCCTCCATGTTTCCATCTGTTTCAACAACAATCCCTTCCTCCAAATCATCCTCCTCCATAAAGACCGCTTCGTCGTCCTCCTCTGCCTCCAATTCGCCGTCGTCATGATGCGCTGAGTGTCCTTGATTCGTCTGCTCTCCGTCCATCGTGGATCTTCGTTGTTATCTCGGGACTCATCTGTTTTGTCTTGATGTTGATTGATTGCTCTTGACAGTTACTCTTCTGCATTGATGAAGAGCCTGACGGAATCGAGCTCGCCGTTCGACAATGAAGCTCTGTCTCTCTTCCTTTCTCAAGACGCATCTGCTGTGGAACCTCTTTATCGAATCACTCCAGACTCGCTTCTCTTCCTCCACAACCCAGCCTCGGGTCTGCTGGGATCAGGAGGGGATAACTCTCCAACTCTGATAATGAAAGATCTTGTTTCTGAAGTTCTCTCCAGCAAAAAGTCCCATTTCTGTTTGTTTTCTGGGGAAGAGGGATCTGGAAAATCGAGATGCATGGGCCTGTGCCTTCAAGGATTAAGCCAGCACGGACAAACCGGTTCCGCATCGATATCGCTCGCAAATGATCTAATTGACATTTTCGTGGAGAAGAAAACTACAAACTGCCTGGCAACCAGCAGAGCCATTAAGATTTTCAAGTTCGACTGCGCTTCGTCGACATTCGCTGTGGCTGCCCTCTTGACTGATGTCTCCGCCAGCACCTCCCTCGAAAATGCTGACGAGTCTTCTTTTTTTATTTTCAACGCACTCGCAGATACGGCCTCGGACGAGCTTCGCCAAAGGTACCATCTCCGTCCGTCTCTTCGTGCGTATCCTCACTTCGCGAATGTAGCACCCCCCCCTCCTGGGCGCCCCCGCCTTGATGGGATCATCTCCATGCTGCAGAGTGCAGGGATGTCGAGCGATGACGTTGATGCACTTCTTCGCACTTTGTCGGCAGTCTTGCTTCTACCTGCTATAGAAACCTCTGGCGAGGGTAAGGCGAGGGACATCAACGCACTTGCAGCAGTGATGGGTGTTTCCGAAGTGTCCCTCGAAGTTGCGCTGGAGCGCCGGTCTGACTGCCACCTCATTGCTCAAACTATGTACGTCAAAGCTGTCGAATTTCTGTGTTCAAAGCTCTCCTCTCCTCGCTGCTCCCTCTCTCGGGAAGCATCAAGTCTATTTTTAGTTCAATCACTCGGATCTTCCCCGACTGCAGATGGCAGTGTCAACGCATTTCTCTCCAATTGCGCCAATGATTTCTTCGAGGACCTTTTCCACGCGCGGGTGATCAAAAACAAGTCCGCAGAGCTCGCCGCCGAGGGAATCCCAACTCCCATGGGGCAGCTTCATCCCAACGACTTGTCCGACGTTGTGAAGCTGCTTGAGAAGTCTTCTCCGTCTATTTTTAGCATACTCGACCGCGAGGCGAAGCGTGGCATTGACGGCGCATCACTTTGTTCGAAACTTAAAGAAACGTTCAGGTTGAACAAGAGGATCTTTGTTGCGCCTGAGAGCCTCAAGTTTCGCATTCGACATATTCTTTGCTCCGCTGAGTACGACGCCAGACGATTCGTTGCTGACAACGTCTTCGGCACCCTCCCCATCGCCGTCGCGACGCTCCTCAGCGGCAGCGACGCCACCTCCCTCGCCTCACTTTTCTCGCCGCCTGGCCGCACCGACGTCCGAGCTGACGCTTCTTTGACCCAAACTGGTGCGTTCAACCGCAAATTGATGTCTCTGAGAAGAGCTGCGGAGGCCAGCCGAGTTGTCTTCGTGCGCTGTGTCGCTGCGCGAGCGAAAGGTCGCGTGGATGCTTTCTTCATTTCGACGCAATTGGCGGCGCTGGCAATTGCGGACGCGATAAAAGCCTGCGGCGGATTTAACGAAATGGTCCCACTCGGCGACGCATTTGCGCAGTTGACGCACCTCACCCACTCCCACGCAGAACCGCGCGCAGCCTCGCGCCAGGCCCTATTCGACTCTCTCGATGCCGTCGGGTTTGAGGCGAATCGCGAATTCAGCATTGGCAATTCGTTCGTTTATTTTAAATCGCGCCGCACGTTTGAGCGCGCACAACAGGCCGATCGTGAGGCTGCAAATGAGGCTGCGATGGCTTTGTTAACTTATTTTCTCTCTGCACCTCCGCGTCGGAGATTTGTCGCCCACGTGCGCGCTGAAATCGAGGCTCGCCAGCTTGTGGCTGCCGCTCGCGCAGGTCGAGTCATTTTCCGCGCAGTTTCCAACGCCAGAACCACAACGCAGCACCGCCGCAGCATCGCGGCACGCGTCCTCTCGCGCTTCTTTTTCTGCGCGGCGGCCCGATCGGCACGTGCAGATCTGCGCCGTGCGGCTGTGACATGTTTGGCGGGAATAGCGCGCAGCAATTTCTTCCGCAAGAAGTCCCTGTTCTGTGAGTTGGAAAGCATTTTCGATCGCGTCATCAGGCGGCGTCGCCTCGCATTTAACAGATTCAATGCCGTCCTTTTGCAACGCATCTTGCGCGGCGCTCTCGGCCGCTACTTTGCCGCTTTTAGATTATCCGCCCAAATTGATTTTGGGTTCGCTCAAAAGCGCGGCTTTGCGCAGCGCAAGCTCCGGCTAAAAAGCTTCGCTGCAAGGACTTTAGAGGCAGCCCGCGTCCGCGGCCTCGTTTCTGAATCTTATTCGGCTTCGCTTCGCGCTGCGCTCGTTTTAAATTCTGTTGCCAAGTGTTGCATTTGCAGTCGATTGTACTGGCTTGTTAACGACGCCGCACACCAACTCGCCTATCGCGCAGAGGAGCTCAAAGCGAGAGTCCACGTCCTTTTCATGCGTCGCATGGCGGCGGTGATTCTCGAGGCTGTAGCGGCGAGTTGCGTCGCCTCGCACCGTCGATTTAACAAACAGATCTGCGCCCGCAAGCTCTCCCAAGTCTCCCTCCGAGCGGTGCTGAGGGGCCATCACGCTGCTCAATTTGATGCCGCACGCCACCTGCAACGGACGTCAAGGACCTACCGCGCCAACAATCGCGTCGCCGATTTGCGTTTGGCTGCTCTTTTTTCTCAAGCATTTGTTCGTCAGCTCTTCGCAAGGGCCACACACGCCGCCTGTGCTGTCGCCTCTTCGCAACTCCTGCGCGCCACAAGAAGCCTCCTCGCGCGCACTCGCCACTCCGCTGCCCGCGTTGCATCCGCCACCCTTCAGGCCCTTTTGCGGCGCGCTCTGATGCGCTCCGCCTTTTGTCTTTTAATTCTCTCCGCAGAGAGGCTGAACTTAACAACGCGACGGCGCAAACACGAGGAGGGGTATGCCGCTGCAGCCTGGCGAGCGCGCGCGGCGCGGCTTCAGGGCGCCGCGCGAAGGTACCTTGCGCAGGAGAAAATGGGCGCGTGGATTGCGGCTGTTATCAACGTTACGCTCATTCTCGCAAGAGGAGGGCGCGTAGGATTACACCAGCGCGCGCAGTCGGCGGCGAGGCGTTTGGTGGCGCACTCGACGGGCTCGCTGTTCAAAAGACATGCGCGGGACTTGAGAGCGGCAACGCTGATTCTTGGGGCGCATTTCCTGCGCTCTCTCAAGAGGAGGTTGTTTGGAAGCAATTTGAAAGCGGTCAAAGTAATCCTGCGCACCGTGGCGGGAATGGCTCTTCGCGTCCGATTTTCGTCACGGCGATCCGCCTGCCGCAATCTTCAGCTCGCGACGCGTCGCTCAATTGCTCAATTTTCTGAAGCTTTGTTCATTTTGGCGTGCCTTGACGTCATTGCTGCAACAAGCCGCCGCTTCGCCTCCTCTTTGCTGCGTGCGCGCAGAGTGGCCGCCAAATCTCTCGCATGTTGTTTGCGGCGCGGGGTAAAAACGCGTCGCCTCACTTCGCTTCGTGCAAGCCAGCGCATCCTCTCCTCCGCCGTGCAGAGGGCATCTGCTACTAAATTTTCCAGCGGCCTTTTGTTAGTCAGGTCCATGAGCCGAGTAGCCGCTCGCGCCCAGCTCATCAAATCTGTTTTTGGCGCGGTCCTGCTTGAGGCCATTACAAGACGCCATCATCCTCGTGTCGACCAGGTGACATACCATCATGCGGCAATGGTCCTCTCAGCCGGTTTGAGGGCTGCAGTGCATCGCCGCCACGCCCTCGTCGCCATCGACGCCACCCTCTCCGGCGCCCGGGCCGCCCTTGCCGCCGCATTTGGCTGCGCACTGCGGCGGCGCTTTTTGTTTGCTGCATTGATGGCCGCAACGTCCATCAGCGCTGTGACCGTGCGCACCCTCCGCAGCGGCGATTGGTTTGTTTTCTCCGGCGCAGGGGCCGCCCTCGCTTCTGTGGCCCTGCGCGCATCCGTCACGCGATCTTACTTTACTTTTGTAACGTCAGCGCGAAGGGTCGCTGATGCAGGAGCGTCAGCCGTTGCGCATCTGAACCACTGCCGCATCCTGGCTGCTGCCAGTTTGTTGTCAGAATTTGTGGTTGCGCGCAGCGTTGGACTTCAAGTCGCTGCCGCCACGCGGAGGTCTGCTGCCGTAGCGCAGCGAGCGCTCTGTTCCCGCCAATTTCAAATTACCTGTGCCGCTACTGTGTCCCTTGAAGCGTTTGTAAGAGGTGTCGCCCAAGTTCGAAAGTGGCGGAAGCAGCGAGCGGCTGGAAGGACCCTCAGCGCCGCTGTGATTGCCAAGCGGACATCGTCCCGCAGCGCTAACTACGGGGAGAAGTCTTGTTCGTTAGTTGCGTTTGTCGCGCGTCTCAAGCAGAGGAAGTACCATGCACTTAACAAATCCAGTGCAATCGTAATTTCTGCGCATGCGCGTCAGTGCTGCCAAAGATTTAAAGTGGCTTTTAAAATCCTGGCCGGCTCTGAGCTGTGGTCGTTCGCTGTCAGAGCCGCGCGACAAAATCACCTGCATGCCCTGACAGGAGCATCCGCTCTGTTAGGAGCAGCCGCACGCCGCGCGCTCTGGCGTCGCTCCTATTGCGAGCTTGTCCACCTGGCAGATTTCTTAACGTCCGCCCTCAGCGCCAGGATCTGCCGCGCGATCGTCCGCGACGCGCGGGATGCCTCCATCCTCCTCCTCGCTGCGGCCCGCCGTACTCTTCCGAACGGGTCCTTCGCTTCGTTTCACGCTTCATCACGGAAATTTGAGGATGTGGCTGTCGCGCTGGACGCGAGAAAGCACCTTGCGCAAGGGGTGTCAGCTGTTGTGAAAATTGAGTTCTTTATCGCTCGTTGGTTGCGCCGCGGCGAGTGGACGGACGTCGTTTCGGCTGCAGGACAGGTCTTCAGCGTCGCGCGTCGCGCGATTTCAAATCATCGATACGGCGCCATCGTTGCCAGTGCGGCTATCCTCTCCCGACGGCTGCGGTGTACCTTTAACGCGGACATGGTCCGCCTGGTCATCACCGAGAGGGAGGTCCTCAGCGCCGCCATCAAAATGGTCCGAGCCCGCTCGCTGCATGGCGCTGACTGCTCTTCTGCAAACGTCGCGCAAGCCAAGGTACGGGGCGTCATTACGCGCGCTTTGTATGGCGCTGAAAGATGTTCCGCCTCGTTTTTGTCGGCCTACATCACGCGCCTCTACGTGTTTGACTTTTCGATCGTCGCCAACAGCGCCGCCGACGTTCAAGCGGCGACCCTACGCTCGTTGGTACGCAAGGCGCATTCGGACGGTCTTGTGGCGGTCTCTCAAATTCAAAGAGCGTGCCGCCAACGGAATGGTCGCGAAGCACACGGTGCGGCACGGCTGGCCGCAAACAATGTTGCCTTCGGCGTGAGACGCTGCCTCCATGCGCGTTCTTACGGGTTTATGAGGTTGTCCGTCATCTCCCCTCAGTCAGCGGTCGTCCAGCTGATCGCCCGCCGTCACTTTGCGTCGCTTCGTGTACAAGCCGTCGAGCTGGAGGCTCATTTGCGCAGTGTCGCGTCGCGCAGGGCTTTCGGCCGCATCCGCATCGCAGCGCAGGCTCTGCAGGGCCATGGGAGGTGTGCGCCGTCTCACTTTGCGCTCGGTTTCATCCGCTTGGCGGTTGGCGAACTTGAGGCGTTTCTCGTCGCAACGGCGATGCGGCTGGCACTTACGGAGGGGCGCGCGACTCTTCGCGTTTTGCAGGGTGCGGTTCGCGGTGCCGTTGCACGGAGGCGCTTTGTCGCGAAGGCTATTGGGCTGCGAGACTTGATGGGATTTATTTTTAGAGACGCATTTGAGAGGTATCACAACAAACTCTCCCTCGCTGTCCTTTTTTCAAAGCCCCGTCTTGTGTCGCGGCGCCATCGGCGTAGATTTGTGGCTGTGGTGTTGGCGAAACGGGAGCTAACAACGCATGTCCGTTTAACTTTAAGTAGTCGGCGCTACGCCACCCGCTTGGTTGCGTCTCGTCAACTCGCCCGAATCGGCACTCCGTTTGTCTTGCGGGCGCTGCACGCTAACAAAATCTCCTCATGCTCTCTGTTAGTGTCTCTCATTCGAATGGAGAGCCATAACAAGTTCCACGTCGCTTCTGTTTGCGCGGCGACGACCATACAGCGACTCTTCGTCGCCTCTTTTGTCCGCCAACTTTACGCCGACGAAGTGTTTGCAGCGCGCGCTGTTGGCGCCTTTTGCGTCGCCCTTGCAGCGCGCCTTGCTCACAGAGCGTTGCACAGATCTGTCAAGACCACCGCAATCTATTTTCGGCGCGCCCTGGCGTTGGCGCGGCATCGGCGCGCGAGGGAGGGGATGATCGACTTGCAGCGCTTTGCGAGGGGATCTTTTTCCAAGGGCCCTAATGCCGCATGTGCGGTAATTACGGCGCTTTTAGAGCGTCATTTACTTACGATGGAGCTGAAGTCTGCGCGAGAGGCTGCGCGGGTGCTGGAGGCGGCTATCCGACGGTTGGATTTCCGCTGGGTTCAAATCGACCTCTCCGAGGCTGCGATTTGTCTTTGCGCGACAATTGCGAGAGCTCTGGCTCGGCGTCGCTTCGCTTCGTTGATTGTCGCGGCCGTGCTTGTGGATGCTTGCATCACGCGGACGGACGTAACGAACATTTATCAAGAAGCAAGAGCAGCCGCAGTCGAGGCTGAGCGCTCACTCCGTGCGGCGCCGCTGAGGCTGCGGTGGCGTTGCCTCAAACAGAACTCCCCCATCCTTTCTGTTTATTTAAAGCATCGCCTGCGCACAGCCATCAATTTGAATTTGTGGACGGCTGAAATCCAGCGCGACACATTCAAATCCCTCCGCACTTCTGCTCGCGCGCTTCAAGCGTTTGTGCGCCGGTTCCGCCCCTGGGTGTCTCAAAGCCGCCGACGTGTTGCCGCACGAAGGGTTCAGGGCGCCGTGTCGTCTCTCTTCGCCAGGCTTCGCTTCGCGCTCCGCATGGCGACGTTCAGCTCAGAGGATTTTGTGGTCAAGGACAGCTCGAAATCTCAAATTACCGCTCGTCGGTGCACAATCGAGCTGCAGCCTTCGCTTCGCTTCTTGCGGCTATCTGATGAAGAGGTGCCTTTTGACCTTCGGGCGCCGTGGGAATTTGACAGCGGCACTGAAAGCAAGCGCTTCGCCGTCATGATTGACGTCACACGGGGGCTCACGTCTGTTAAGTTAGTACTTTCGACAGGATTGCGGCGCGAGGCTGCGCGGCTGATGACGGGCCTCTGTTACTTCAAGCTCTTCACAGAAACCTGCCGCGGCCGCGAATTAACCCCCCCTCCTGAAAACTCTAGCACGGTGCGGATTTCTTAGCTAATCTCTCATCTTTTAGGCGCCCGCTCCGTCCGTCCGCTTTTTTTCCTCCCGCCGCCACCTCACCGATGTTGCCGCGCGTTCACCTCTCGCTTCTGCACGCGCGAGCCTCTCCGGCGCTTCGTCGCCACCTGGGTCGCCGCGTTCGTTGCGGTCGTACCAATTTTCAACACCCCCTCCTGAGCAGTCGTTGGACCTGTTTGACGACGTCAGCCGGTTGGCATCCAGGCCACGACGGGGATCCATCACGTCGATGCCCATTGCTGACCGATGGGTTCTTCTGGAAGAGACTTCGCGTGCGCCGCGGGAGGTTCCGTACATTGTGTTCATGTCCTCCGTTGAGGGCATGGGTAGCCTCGGCGGCTTCTTCAGGCAGCACTCTAAAGCTTTGGCGTCGTTTCGGTTGGCTGTGGTAACGCCGTCTGCGGGCGCGCATTTGCTGAGTGGGTTTTCGGTTTCTGTTAACGATGTAGCTGCACGGGGTGTGAGGGTTTTGAAGGAGGCGGCGCTTCTGGTTGTGTCTTGCGAGCCGAAGGATTATTCCTCGGAGCAGTTGTCCAAGACCTTGCAGGACGCAACGAGCTCAAACGTGCCTTATGTGTTCACGCTCGAGGATGCCATGCACTCCATCAGTGCCCATTAATTTATTACGTAAACCAAAGAAATACACCGTTGCAACGGAGTTTCACGTTTTGTTGGACGAGCCCCAGCTGCGCTCGAGTGACAGCAGGAAGCTTTGGATGGAGTCCGCCGTCATATGCAAACGCTTCTCGAGCTCCAAGTCGAACTTCATGAGGGCGGCACGAGTTACTTCAGCGCTTTTGGAATCGAACGCGTGAAAATAGATCTGATTGACACCCACCAAGCAGGCAGCAGCGTACTGCACCATTGTCATCATGGTGAGGTCGTTTCCGAACGCGCCGCAGCCCCAATTTCCCGTGTGAATAATCGTTTGATTGGTGTTGAGGCCAGAGGTGGACTGCCAGACGCACATTGCGAAAGTCTTGACAGCCGTGCGAAGGTACGTGTTCACTTGATCAGGCGTGTAGAGTCCGCTCATATAGCCAAATGCGCTCATAGATGCGATATTAAAGCGCTCGTCGCTGCACGGGTTGACTATGAGCGCCTTGAGAAGCTGATCTTCAGTCGCGCCCTCAAACGCGTTTCCGTAGATATCTTCAGTCATGATCGATCCAATTCGATGAACCCCGCTGAATATAAAAGGTATAGGACATCCGTTCTCAAGAGTCATTGGCTTCATCTTCGGCTGCAGCTGAATAGCTCCAAGGCATCCAGCGAGTTCTGGGAATTCCAACGTCTGAATCTCGTCCTGGGCAAAGAGGCTTGTCTTGTAGAAATGAAACAAGTCGCTATCGCCGAAATTCATCCACCAGTTTTCTTTCCAACTCGTCTCCGTGGGGTTTTGATAAGAGTACGGCTCGGGCAGGACTTTGACACGTGGTCGACATGTCACAGCTGCCGTCGCATCGTTGAAATAGGAAGCATCAGTATCCGAATTCAACTTCTGCGCGATTGTTACAAACCTGCTGCTTTCGATGGCCTCGATGGTCGGCTGGTACCGATTGAAAATGAAGAGTTTGTTCGGCGACTCGTACTCGGGCGCAAATTTCCCAACCAGCAGCTCCTTTGACGAGATTTGAATCTGGGCGGACTCACAATACGCCGAGACGGCCTTTTGAGCTCTTCCAGCAAACTGGGACCTGCACAACATGTCTTCAAGAATCCTACCTTGTACAAATTACTCAGTTAAATTTTACTGGCTGACTTGGAGTCCACGGAAGTCAACGGAACAGGATTCTGAATACGGTCTTCGACAAGCATCATCCCAAGAACTTGATTGGGATACTTCACAACGCCATCATACCACAGAAGGACCCAGACTCCAGTCTCAATTCCGCAAATAACCCGCTCTCTTTCATTTCCGCTCATGTCACGAATAACAGCCATGGTTTCCCCGAACTCGAAACGTTGCCCAGGCTCCTTCAGCAAGTCCACTATGCCCGCAGTAGTGACATAAGGGTAGGGTACATATCGAAGTGCAGGACTATGTCGAACTAACGGAACTTGAGAAGTCGCTGGTCTTGGTGGGATGACAGCTGCTTCAGAGAGCATGGCAGCATGCTTCGCTAGCTTGAGAATGGCGTGGACTCCGGCTGCAACGTTTTGAACTGGAGCTATGAAAGGAGGTCCAAGCTCGAAAGTCGCCGAGGGAATGTGGATTCCATTCAATACGGAGCCGCTTGTAGACCGGTAGTACTTCATTTCCCAATACTGCCAATTCAGTGCTCAACACAACGGCTGCGAACTTCTGACGGTGGGAAGTCCATGAGCCACGTCATTTCCATTGAGTCAACCATTGCAATGGTTTTTTGATGAAGCTGATTTATCTCAGCCTCGTTGGAAGAATTGTAGAAGAGTCGGTCGACAATCAGAAACGGGAAGCTCTGGAAGCTGTAGGCGTGCAGATCAAGATGATACGCCGACGAAGATGATCCAAGAATTTCCTTGAAAATGGAAAACATCTTGTCCCATATCAGCTCGACGAAAGAGTGTTTCGGCTTCCTCTGAAAAATCAACATTGTCGAAAGAATGCAACTGAGGCAAGCCAGTCATGAGATTGCTCATCGGCAGGATTCTTGTATGAATCAGGCCATTTGCGGTTCGGATCTATTGTTGGGTCTGTCAGAGGTTCCCGCTTTTGTCCAAGAAGGCCAGTTGGATTCAACGATGGAATAATGACCACAGTTCCTTTCAGAGCGGACACATTTTCTTCAAAGTACTGAATAAGGCGATGGCAGACAACGATGCCACACATTTCGTCGCCATGTATGTTGCTTGTGATGAGCAAAACGGGACCATCTTCTGCTCCTCTGACGCATCAGACAATGCGATGTGAGTGAATACGAAATTGAGATAACCTCAAGTGTTAGCTTCGATGAGGCCGATATTGCCAGATCTGCCAGCTCAATGGTACTTCGCGTTGTAGACAACAATGCTGGTCGCGACCACATGGTGATGTAAAAGTGTCGGAATGTTGTATTTGTTCTTTACCCAGTCTGAGAGAAATCATGCACCTGAAGACGTTCGGGAGCAAACTTTCCCTTCCATCCTTGCATCTTACAACAGGAGCATGGGCCCCGAAGTTTTACAATCCAAACAAGAAGCACGTTTTTGATCTCTATCGCACGTTCATTGCGAACTTACGAGAAGACGAAGTCGTCGATGTGCATCAAGTGAAGTGGGAGTCAAACGTGAAGACTTCGGCTTTGGACTCTCTAAAAATCGCCAAGCATGATCATGGTACTCATGTTGTCGTGAAGCCTGATGTCTTCAACTATGTGAATTTTGATGGGTCGGGGTGGAACGAAAATTTCTGGCTCAATTTCGGAGACCAGAACCTGTTCTTCGCGTATGCGGGGTCTCTGCTGGCACAAGACGAAGTTCAAACACTGGAATTCCCTGAGCTTGCTGGAGCGCTTGAGTACATGAACGGTACCGCTTCGTGCGCCATAGAACCTTACACATTACTCTACGGCCAGCCCCGTCCGATTCTGTTTTCTGGAGTTCACCGAATGGGGGCACTAACTCTAGGTCCCTCTGCGATTTGCCCTCAAGGTCTTTACGGAAATAATTTCGAGTACGCCACTCCTCATGAAGTCGAGCAATCTCTGAAAGTGTTCCCGTGGCCATCTGACCAGAAGTACAACATTCTTTCAATGAGCGCATTGGGATATCTCTCTGGGACGTACACGAAGGATCAGATTCAAGTGTACATTTACACTGCAACTCTTGCGTTTTCCATGTGTCGCTGGCATTGCAACGAAAATGCGGGACAGGAGGGCAAGCGCGTGATCATCCACACAGGCAATTGGGGATGTGGCGCTTTTGGGAACAACTTGGAGTTGATGTCCATGGTGCAATACGCTGCTGCACTGTTGGCCGGTGTTTCCGATATCGTCTTCCATACTTTCGACTCTCACAGCGAAAAAGTGACCAATCATGCTATACAGAGATTTGGAGCGCTTATCGAAGAGCACGGGGAGATGACGATGGACCAAGTTGTTGACGTTCTTGTGAGTCAGAATTTGACTTGGGGTGAGTCAAACGGAACTTAAGCATGCATCTACAAAGCTTGCAGTCGAGCAAACATGCCAACGTACTCTCGCTCGCTGAAGTAAGGAAGAAGAGTAAAATAAGGAGCCAGCAACTTTAAACTTTCATAGGAATCAGCGTTGTAGGTTCGGCTCATAATACTGCGACGAGACTGCAGTTCTTTGTGGAAATCTCTTGAAAGTTTTTCTATCAGCAGACCTACTCAATTGAGAATGGCAGCGCGTTGTCATACCAATGGACTGACCGTACTTTTCTTTATCGCAATTCTCAACTTTTTCAAGAAATTTCAGCTCAGCATCAAGGACAGAAATAGTTTCTTCTACTTTTTTCAAAAGATCCAGAATAGCCGCTTTGATTTCAGCAGCTTCGCTGCTGCAGTCACTTCCAACAGCCAACCAGCCGTGTAAGACAAGTGAGTCTCTGACACGTGAGAACAGCTTGTTATTGATAACGCTGCTGGGATGATACAGTTGAGGAATTTCAAGTAGAGCTGGCCAGATTGCTGCAAGAGAAGGACACTACTGTCAGTCAAAAGTTTCAATTTTTCTATGCTCATTTAATGACTCATCAAAGAAGAAAAAAGAGATGCGATCAACACTTGTCGCCAGGAATGCAACGGGACGGGCTGATGTTGCTGCTCAATACTCCGCTTAAGAATGAACCACCGATCATTCAACTCAAATGAATGTCGAACCCGTTTCATGCTTTTGAGAAACACTACATTTCATTTGGCTGCTGTACTGCTGTCAACCATCCATTTAATGTCAAAAGTGTAGAGGATTTTATTTCTTAATTTACAAAAGGAGATGGACGTTGTCTAAGTCCCATTTCCAATTCCCCAAGAAATGTTCCTGTCGTAAAGGAATTGGATCGCGTCTTGGAGACTCGTTTGTTGCTTCGATTCCAAAAAGCACTTGAACAAGTTGACAGCGCTGCTGCATGTCGCCAGACTGGCATCATCGAACGTGTAGAAACGAAGCTTAACACCAGCTGCTGTTGCGCAGAAAGCCTGAATCAGAGTCATCATTTGTAGATCATTCCCAAAGGCTCCGCATCCCCAATTTCCAGTGTTAATGACGACTTCAGTGTGCCCGTTCGACTGCGAAACGTGCCTGCACATGGCAAAGGTAACATAGGCTGCCTTGACACAATACTCAATTTGATCGAGTGAGTACCGACCGCTGCCCCCTGAGAGTGCACACATTGACGCAATGTTAATTCGGACGTCATCCAAAGAGACCTCCTTGATGCTCTTCATGATGACGTCGTAATCGGTCATGGCAAAAACGTTTCCATATATTCTTGATGTGTCCACGCTAATGATCCGGTGGACGTTGTAAAAGGCGAAAGGTGTCGGATTGAAGCCGTCCCTAGTGCATAGAGTAAACGAACTCGGCGAATTCATTACGTACTCAAGGAAAGTAGGGAGCTCGGGTATCTCAAGGCACTGAACTTCGTCTTGAGCGAAGAGCTCAGTGCGATAGTAATGGAAGAGATTAGAATCGCCGAAATTCATCCACCAGTTGCACTTTGAAGGCTCGCCAACATAAGAAAAAGGCGTCCCTTCCAAGTAGATGCCAGGAAAATCAGAGAATCCAAAGGTCTTGGATGACAATGGACGCCAAGCGTCAGGTGGTAATTGCCATTGGCAAATTTCGATATGGTCTGATCCGTAGCTTCGAAGAAGTTCTTGAAAAAACTCAAAAATCCTTGCTTTCTTCTCACTTTCATACTGTGGGAAAGAGTCTCGAAATAGTTGCGCGGATGTCAGGCGAAGTCGCGCACGGACGAGATGGCTCATCTCAAGATTAACGATTAAAATTTTAAGTATTTTGAGATGGTGCAGTGGCCCTCGATCGACGACTTGCTGAGTTACTCTACCGTCCGAGTAGATCGGGCACTCGGTCCTTCTAATATGCTCAGCTAGCTGAGATCAGGGACCGCAAGCTTGGGGCCATGTATTGGTCCCTCCGCTTAATTATTGTCCTGTACATTGTGGTTGGGCAAATCGTCATTCAAATGAAGTATTTGCAATTGGCCGAGCCGATCGGAGTGATTCGCATGAGCGCGCTTGCTGTCGGTGAGCTTTGGCACTGACTGACTTTGTAGCCAACTGTGTACCCGAGCATGCCGTACTGCACGAATAACACTGAGCCTGGGTTCACAGGATGCAGATTTTTTGACGATAGCTTTGTTGTGTTCCCCGTTCCGGATTCAAACTCTATATTTCTCACAACTTGGGTCAACATTAGTGATGGATCGCTTCCGCCGCAATGCCCAGCTGTTATATCGGAGCAATGTAACTTTGTCTCAAGCAACTTTTCCACCTTTTTCATCGCCGCGCCCGAATTTTTTACTGTACTCCCCATGTTCGATCGTTCTTACTTTGAAGCTTGCTCTCTTCCACACCATTTTCGTCCCTGATTTCAACCTCACCCTGTCGAACCGCAATGTTGCTGGCTCGCTCATAGACGCAAATGGGAACACCCTCAATCCATGCGATGGTTTACGTTTACGCGAGCGCTTTTAATACTCAAGCCTACACAAACGCGAAGCTGCCATGTCCGTCGCTGGTGCAATCGTTTGGCAATCCCGGCTTCACTGATGTGTTGCCATTGATGTCACTTCTTACCGCTGCCGGCATTAGCGATCTCGATGCAAATCGTTTCTCCAAGGCAGACAGCCCCTGATACCGCAGGCACCATTTACAACATCATCGGCAAGCGTATCGATGAGTCTGCACGGCGTGCGGGCTTGATTCTCGTCGTGACGATCACGTACTCAAACACATTCTCTTACAACACGGGGAACTTCAAGTACCAGTACAGGGCTACTATTCTGAACGAAATGGAATTCAAGCTCATTGAGGAGCAGGCGATCGCACAAAACCTCATTCTGCGGCAGCGGACGATGTGGAACCGCCATGGTTTCCGTGTGGTGTTCATTTTTGATGGTCAGCGTCTTTTTAGATCGGAATTGACTCCACGAGGCTCGATTGGTCAGTTTCAGTTCTTCAACCTCCTCCTCTCCGCTGTCAGCTCCATCGGTCTGCTAGCTGTCGCCACAGTCGTTGTTGACATTTTTGCTACAAGAGTGTTCAAAAAGAAGGAGGTTTATCGGGAGGCAAAGATCGCGCATGTATTTGGGCAGTTGGGAGGTTCTGATGCACAGGCCGAGGCTTTCGAGCCGTTTGTAGCGGAGATGCATGACAAGAAGAAACCGTCAATTTCGTCGCCATCTCGCGAAGGTCATCTGGAAGAGGCTTTGTTGCAGAGCTAACGAATTCAACCAAAATGTTTTGCAATTTGTGTGGCAAACGTGCGTAAATTTGTCCATGTCGACTTGGTTTGCAAGTGAGTTTCATGTTTCACAGTTTTCAGATGAAACACATTCTTAAGCAAACCCACAATCTCGATCGACGATGAGCCTCCAATTCATTCGCCATCCAACAGCAATTGTGAGAACAATCAAGCCAAACGAAAAAACTCCGACAACGATCCGGAAACCCCGGGCAGTGCGCCTCCACGCCTTGTCCCTTGACAAACGAGTGAAAAGTGCCATAATGGCAACATCAAACGTGGAGAGGTCATCAATCTGCTGGGACAGAAGCTCAAGACAAATGAACATAAACGTGTAGAACACTTGAAAAAAGGTTAAATAAAGGCCAACAACGTTGAGACGAACGGCCCAGAAGAAAAATTGACCGACGAGTGCGTGTAGAAACGGGAGGTACAAGACTTGCCGCGTGATGTGCACACGCCCTGCCTTGCACAAGGAAGCGAGAGCCGATGCCGCCAAGTTCATTCCAAAGGCGATCGCAAAGCCGAGGATTGCCATGAAGTCAGAGCCGAGGGCGCCTGCTATGTAGTTTACGAAGATACTGTGGGGTTATTAAAGTTAGGGAGGATGCACCTCGCAAGGAGGAGGGCCCCTGTGACGATGACTGAGAGAGTCTTCCGGAGCACCATATCTTTCCAGATGAGACGGCGATGATGATAGCAGAGGGTGGCTGACTCGATGATGGAGAGGAAGGTGATAGCGATGACGGCGAAGAGGATGCCTGCTTGATTTCGAGTCCTCAGCTCATCCTCCACTGCTTCGAATTGAAATCGTCGGACAGACACAGAAAAGAGCGGAAAATCGTTGATGAACGACGTAAAGGTAATAACAAGGGTAAGCTCTCGGGCCAGCAGCTCATTGACAATATCATCTGCGATATTGCGAGACCCTGACTTAATACGGTTCAAAATGACACGAATGAGGGAAACAACAGTGAACATAACAGCCAAAGTAAGTGCAGCGCAGCCAGCATAGACAGGACGAACACCAGCAAAAAAAGCACACGCTTGCCTGACTGCTGGGCACGGATCGGTTCCGTTTTCCAAAGGAAAACAATTGGTTGGGCCATTGAGGTGCTCTGTCATCCTTGCCACAACAGTGCCCATATCGCGATATTCTACAAAGGCGAGAACGCAGACGAGGATGACTTGAACCAGCTGCAAAGGAACAAGGAATTTCTGATACTTCGCTTGCTTGGTTCTGAGTATGAGAGAATTCATTGTTATCAGAAATATTCCGATTGGACGACAGTTCTGCAATATCAGACACTCCAGTTGCTGAAAACTTTGTTGAAGTACGCCATCGTCTGCGCATCGGCATCCAATTCAGCGTCCATGTACGATTTTACAATTTCTAAAGCTTCCTTAAGCTTCAGTTTATCGAAAATGGCTAAAAGTAACATCATCGGTCTCCGCATCAGGATGCTGAGACGCTTCTCTGCTCGTTGTTGTCATTAGGTGCTCAAACAAAGCGGCCATTTATTTGTTAACCGGCAATGACACGTGACGGTGCGTTGAGACCACGACCCTTTGTCCTCCTCCGTTTGAAAGCAGAACGACATTGCACAAGAAGTCGCGGTGGATGCGAAAGTACAATCTGCAAGAACGTCACGCATCGAATTTCCTGACAACGTCTTGAATTTGATGTCTGCATATGGGACAGGAAGGCTTCATCCTCTTTATCCTCGTTGCACAATCGATGCAACAAGAGAAATGACCACATCTGCAAAATCAGAATCTTGTAGTGTATTCAACACGGGTAGAAAAAGCAGTTCTTCGGGTTGGTCAAACATATGATACACTCCGCAGACGTAGGCTTCCAAATAAGATGCAAAGTGAAGACAGCGACAACCACAGCTTCAGGGACCGTGTTAACCACAGCAACAGCAACACTGCCGTCATTCGCAGCTTCAGGCTCATCCAGAACAGCTCCGCCACCAGGGGGCGTGGCGACAGCCGGAGTGGCAGCAGATGCGTTTTGGCGGTCTGAGATGTGAGATGAATAATGAAGTTTAGTGCATTTCGCGGAAAAACGAAGAGACATGATTCCTGGGATCAGCTGCAAAGTGAGAAAAGGCAACAATTTCAACTTGGAACAAAGCGATGGGTACATAAATGCCAAATGCAGATATGAGAGCGCCACGCGATGTATCCGACGCCATGACGAAGAAATACCAGAGGACAATAAATATAATGTAGACTATAGAATGAGATGTAGACGTAAATCTTCACAAACGCTACATGCTATTGATGCGAATCCGTGCCTGAAGTGTCATAACGAAAAGGAGCACCAAACCAAAGCACTTTCGCTTCCATTTTGAGCAGAATACAAAAGTAAAAACTAAAGCATCCGATAAGGATGTAGAAAATACAAAACATGAGACCCCAGTCTCCAACAGAGCGCGAAATTACGAAGCGAATGACGATCAAAGCAACACCAACAACCTTTTGAGTGAGGAAAACTACCATGTCGAAAACCGATTGCAATATCATCCAAATTGAAATAAAGTTCCGATCTGACGTCTTCTGATCAGCCGAAGGAACCATCTTTCGGTTTCAACACATTCGGACAGAGCAAACAACGAAATGGAATTCCGTTGTTTGTAACGATAATGCAAACTCTGCATCTGAGCGATGATCCTCAAGAACTCGCCAGCGATGCTGCTGTTATCAAGAGGATAAAGTCAACGAAAGGAGACAGCTATACTGTCGTTGCTCTCTCGCCTGAGGTCCGCTGTCTTGAGGTAGATTTTTCACACTCGCAGGACCGTGCGAGAGAGAGCCTGCAAAAGCTTATTGATGAAGATCTGATGCGAAATTCCGAAACCCTTGCCTTTTTCAATCGAGTTCAGGATAGCTGCTTTAGCTCTAACTATGCAGTATCTCCGCTTTATCGGCGTTACTGTGGCAACGTTCCTTACGTTCATTTTCCGTTCTCAGCAGGCTAAGTTTCTTCGCTGGATTTTGTTCATACAGCTTGCTCAAACTTGTGCCATCTCCTCGCTAAGCATATATGAATATGTCTCTATCTCCGCAAATATTGAACATCTGTCTGATACATATCGAGCGCTCTGTTGGGGAAGTCCATCGCTGCAGCTACCTTCGATAAGAAACGGGAGCTGCTTCCAAGTGTCTTACGATTGCTACGAAATGTCTTCCTATCGGCCAGTTTACATTATTGGGACTGTCATTACGTTTGGTGTTTGCATTATTGCTCTGGGCATAGCTCAGACCATTTTTACTTCATATGAGCAGCAAACAGGAAACTCATATGATGATGACATTGAAGTTGAGCTCATGTCAAGGCAAGTGACCCTCACGATCACGCTCTGCTCCTATTTGAACGACCTTCCTCTCTTTGCAATCTCCATCCATCGTCTTGTGAAGTGGTCATCCGAATACGAGTACCAGTTTACCGATGATCCTGAAGGAGAGTTCGCATTCCTAATTGTGTCCTTAATTTTGGGAGCATCGGGCGTCTTTGAAGCGGTCCTGCAAAGCGTTCATTGTCGAGATCTCATTTGGTACGACTACTCGCTGCGGACGTCTCTCTCGCTCATCATCATTGGGGTCTTCTCCTTTTTCCCGTTCCTTCTTAAAAATTTATGCTAACGCTGCAGATCATTCGTTTGCACTGTCATCGGAACTCTCCCGGACTCAACCTCTTACGCAGCTGGCGCCGTTGCTGTCGCACTGCTGGGGTCGTTCATGCTCGCCGCAGCATCTGAGAATTTTCGAGGTCGTTCAGCAAATGTGCTGTCTCCGGGCTTTCTCTGCATGACCTTACTCTGCGCCGCGATTCCTGTCTCATTTTATTGCAGTGGGGTCTTCAGGGTTTATGGTGTACATCTTCTTGCTATTCAAATGGTGTTTACAATGTTTATGATGTCCTGGCAGTTTGTTTTGCAAGAAAGACGCAACGTGCCTTCGTGGACGGCACTGCTTGAAGCTCTTTTCGACCCTTTGTCGAAGGATTCATTCGTTTCGAAGCCAACCTTGTTTCTTCGCGCTACTGCCGCCACATTTGTCATCATTCTGGTTGTTATTCTGGGCTTGGCCGTCGGACGTATCAACGTCGCTGAAAATCGATGTTATTTCGGTTTTTAACGTGTACAAACATATTTACATCACGTCTTTTTAGATACGCGTTCTTGCTTTCTCAGAATCTCAGCGACTTTTTCGATGCTCATTTTCACACCGCTTGTCGCCATTTGAAACAGCTCAGGATTCTGAACTTTCTAAATCGTAAGCACAAACTCGCAAACCAATACCCCATCTCTATCGATACTGAGACGTTAGAACGAGAACTAATGTTGTTTTTACAGATAATAGAACCTGCGTCCAGTAAAACGGACTGCTTTGTAATTTTTTCCTCGAGTGTCGTTCACTCTCATCATGAAAGGGGGCACCTCAAAGCTCTTCTCACCGAATAGGGTGTGCCGGCATATCTGAAGAGACTCGGACTCCCTCACATAACGAATGGCAGAGATGTATCGGACAGTGAAAAATCTCACCATTCCGAAAAGTCCGAGTGCTGCAAATGATCCTGCCCACGTCATCACATCTGTTGTTTCAACCATAGCCGCAGCAGCATCAGGGGCAGGTTGGTAGATAGCGTACACGCCCAAATACCAGGCCCAGAAACCAACCTGCGCAGTGGAAACTACATTTAAAATAGTAAGAGTCGTCCTCTTGTCCGCTGAGAACAAAGTTACACGTGAAGGTACTACGTCAGTGTCCCGCTCATGAGAGACCTTCGTGGAGAGAGCATGAGCAACCCTTCGAACGGAGCTAGACAATAGGTTTTTGGTCGGCAAGACCCTTACAAACAACATTGCAACTTTAGAGTTTGTCTGTCGGCCTGATGTGGGCAATTTCCATCTTTGTGCTAGGTTTCACCACACATTGTTGGGCGGAATCTATGTCAGTTTGCGGAACGACGTCTTTCACCCAGGATTTGTGCGTTGACATAGAAACTCATTGCAGTAACTCTGTATCTGACTCAAGAATTGGTTATCTTACTGCGCCCAGTCAGTATCTGTTGCACTGAGGTCGAAACAATTAGAAGACCCCCTCTTTTCTCGGTCCTTTACAGGTTGGTCAACTCTTTCGCTTCTGATGGCTCCGAGCTCTGGAAACCGAGTATTGCACACGGAATTTGACGGGCGCTCTCTCTTTCTGCTCGTCGCTTTGTGTTTCGATTTCTAATCTCGCTGTTGCCCCCAATTTTGCAAGCGGATGCCCACAGCTTACCCTCCATTGTCCATTGTTTAGTCAACATCGATCGCTGCCTTGCTTTCATGTTGGGAAAGGTTGCACAGCTCGTATCCCTCCCTGAATTCCCTCAGATTGCTCAACTTCTCATAATTGCTCCTCGTGCATTGCTCGTGATGGTTGCGGGTGGTGTGCCGCGACGAGGACGTGCATGTCGGGGTCTTCCACCGGACCATTCTGTCTGTCATGTGGCTATGGCGGAAATTGTACTTGGAGCACACAATTCTGTCCTATAGGTTGTTTTGTCTTGCTCGACTAATTTACAAGATGAGTCTGACTACGAGACTGCAATCCGGCTCCTCGCTCTACAAACCCAACGGACAAATGATTTGGAGGCGCAGATTCAACAGCTTCGTGCAAATTTTACTGCCGTATCTATTGAGATGTGTTCTTCGTCTATCATTGCGTTAAATGGCTCCCTTCAAGATTGTAATGCCAAGTAACGTTTAACCGTGCGAACGTTTGACCGAAGTAGGCGAGCAGCATTGGCTGCCAATCTAACAAATGCGGTACACGAGATAGCAGAACTCTCTTTGGCAGTATCTGAGTTGAGCAACAGCACGCAAACTCCTCCACCTCACAAGAGAGGGGAGCCGCGCGAGGACCCAGACGGTTTCCCTCTTGGCATTGTCGTCGCTGCTGCAGTCATTTCAGTCATCGTGGGCATCCTCTTTGGCGCTTTGGGTGTCCCAAAGCTGAGGGCCGTGTGCTTTGAGAATGCATCGCTAATGTGGCAGAAATTTTGTGTTGGATCGCGTCCATATCAAAGGTCAGCTGATGACGCTGAGATGAGACCAGTAGCTCCAGGAGCTGGATGAACCCAGCAAAAAGTGATGTTCTTGTAAAGTGAGTGTGCTGATGGTCATGTGGCGTCGACAATGAATTGCAAGTAAATGCGATTCGAGCGCTTTTCAGATCGCGTCAAAGCGTCCGAACCCAACTGCGATTGCGCATGAGGAGTTTGAGCCTGACAGCAGCCTTATTGAGACGTCCCTCCATGACATGACAAGCCTATCAAGTCATTTCATTTTTCTTCCAGCGCGCACCCAGAACTTTAGCAATAGAGAGTATTCTTGAAGCGTACCATCTTCCAGCCCATTGACCTTGCGCTGAATTTTGATACAGCGCACGATAGAGGCGCACATCCCACACGCTGAAATTCACTCCACTGGCGAACGCAAATGTTGGGCAGTCAGATTTACTCAGGTCGTGCCACCTCTGACAGCTCCGCATGGGTTGACGTTCCGCTATGTAGTACAGTTTGCGTGTTGCCATTCGCATACGCGCCTGCGTGCCCTGTATCGTGATCTTGAACAATTTTTGCGCGTCTCTGGATTTTCACTAACAACTTTTAAATTGACATGGGACGAGAGTTTCGATTTGGTGCGTTTATGGTATTGCTCTTGGCGCATTCCTATGCTTCATTGGTTTCGGACGTTGGAGTATCCAAGTTTAGAATCATCGATGACTCCTTTGAGCGAAATGAATTCCTCGACGTCTATTATCCTTTCAATGAAATAAGGCAGCCCTTGCAAAGTCTACCTCTTCCAGTGGCCATTTTTTTCTCAGGATTTGTACCGATGACCTATTTGGTGTAACAATTCAGAATTCTGTGATGCCCTTCGGAATGTATAGCGAGACACTGACCCGGCTTTCTGCTTCTGGAGTTGTTGTCGCCCTCTACAACATTGAAACTATGCGCATGACCATAGAACACTTGCGTGAGAGGGCAGAGCATCTGTTAGATTACCTTTTGGTTATATGAATATGTTACCACGCTAACTCAGAAGGAAAATCTTGACAGCCAACTCTCCCATCAACGTTTCCCACCGCAAGTCAACATTTCCAACCTCATCATCATATCGCACTCAGCAGGCGCAAAGCTTACAGTTGGCAATCCCCCCCGTCTCTCAGAATCCCAGGTGAAGCTGCTTGAAAGTCGATGCCACGCAGTTTCGGCCGTCATCATGAACGACCCCGTCGATGGAGCCGACCCCTGGGGCATCATCCCTTCATTTGTCCTTCCGAAAAATGGCACCTTTGGATTCTCTGTCCCTGCTCTGATCACTGGAACTGGCCTCGGTGGGCAGTCGCCACTGCCCCCAATTCCTCCTTGCGGTACGTTGCGGGCCTTGAGTGTGTGTTTGACTCGCAGCTCCTGAAGCAAGGAATTTCCAGCACTTTTATGACGCTTTTCGATGCCCAAAGTTTGTTGTTGAAGTCGATTGGGTTGGGCACACTGATTGGCTCAATGGTACATTTTGTCATGGGTCAAGCTGACCAGAAAGATGGTTCCGCCAAGTTTATATCAGACATGAAAATCTGTCAATCAAATACCACCGTGAATAGAGAAGACTACAGGGACATCTTGCTGTCCCTCTGGACATCATTTATCAAGTTCGCCGTGCTGAACGACTGCGCCGACATGCGCCGCATCGAGCCGGGCTTCCTCTACCCTCTGCCAACTCACGGGGAGTTTGATCTGAGTTGCTCGGACATGTCGCTGAGTGAATCTTGTCCGTCAAGTCGTTGCCAAGAGGCGCAGTATGAGAAATAGATGAATTGGGGTTCATCTCGTTGTAATTTACATTTATTATTGGCAATCTAATGAACATACGTCACCCTTCCTGTGCCTGCTTTCATCCACGCGGAACCCAGAAGATGAAAGGGATTATTGGGTTTCAGAGATCCTTCGAGATTGCCCACATGCTCTCCAAAACAGCATTGGCAAGGGACTTAAGCAAATCCTCCGCTTGCGCTGAATACGATCCCACCTCCCGATAAGACCCCACCTGCAGCGCGCCAACCACCACATCACGTCCCATGACTGGCACACAAAGAACATGGCGGCAAGCCGTAATTGGCCCAGCCTGCCCGTCCAAATCCTCAAGCTTCGAATCGCTAGTTGCATCGGTTGCAAAGTCAGCTTGAGGCCTCGCTGGTGACATTCGCTCAGAGACAAGCATGTCTGAGAATTCTGACCCTGAGTTGTCTGCTGTGTTGACAACCTCTCCAGTTTTGATGACGTGTCCCGCGATGCCACACAAGCGAGAGTCGGCCTTGGCGCCAGCGTGATCCCAACGAGTGAACAGCGTCTTTTTGCGGAGGTTCATGACAAAGCAGAACGCCTGCGAAAGTCAGCCCTCAATCGACGCGCATGACTTCGTCAGCCTGCATGAGCTCCTTCAATCCTGCAGATAACATGACCATGAAGTCCTCTGATGGCGTCGCTCCACCTTTGGGAAGCAGGTGGGCGAGGAAATTGGCGAGCGCCTTGGTCCGATCCATGTTGAGGACAAAGCTTGATAAAATCAGAAAAATCGATAGAATCGAACTCGTCGATGATCCGCGCACGGGTCAGAACGATGCCTGCATGAGTTGAAAAGACTTGCATCATCAGAATGTCCTCCGAGTTAAATTTTCCGTTCTTCTTGTTGACGACTTGAATGACTGCAAAGCAGCGGCCACCGCTGCATCATCAATGAAAATGTATGAGACGCACTTGTCCATCACTGGGACACCAAGCACGGAGTGAACGGTCGAGATCGACATAGCAAATCGCCAACGACTTTTGCTTCCGGCTGACCTTTAGCAATTAGCGACGGCGGTGGGGTAGAACGGTGCGCGATTGACGATGGATGCGAAGTAAGATGGGTTCGACGAGGGGTCGTTGACGTTCATTAGTCGCCCAGTGGCCTTCAGAACATTACAGACGTATGTGAAGAAAACTCACCGCTACCATTCCTGCAATTCCTTCCCCAACGTTGACGGAGAGAGGCTCCAACGGCTGCCCATCAAATCGCTCTGGATGATTTAGGTAGGGCAGGACGACTCATGGGCAACCATCTTCGTTCGCATCAAACGCCCACAGAACTTGTCGGCGCTGGCGACTGTGAGTGAAGGATTGACACGAGCTGACCGGTTCTAAAATGAAAAGAGTAGCTTTTTGTGCATCGCAGACGCTTGCGACTACCTCGCTGATTCTCTTTGCAGTATTGCGAAGATTTGTCTCTGCAGTGATGAGATAATGAACTAAGAGAGCAAGACCTGATGAGATGTCTCGAAGCTGCGTATGGAGCTGCTCAAAACGCGCTTGAAAATCAGATTGGAGCTGCACGTGCATCACTGTGGCGCCGCATGTTGTGGAGAGCAACTCCAAAGTGAACAGCCAGCAGCTGGACTAGCCGCATCTCGAAATTGCTGAAGCTCCCTGTTGGTGATACTTTCGGCGGGGACGGAGTTGGAGGGGTGCCCTCCTTCGAGCTGCGCTGAAGCTGTGGCGACATTTCTGTTTTCGATGCGGAATTCGGCCTTGGCGAAGAAGTGCCCGACGCGAGAAGAAGATTAGATGCGGAGCCACCACGCCGAACTTGGCGCCGCCGCTCGCCTTCGGCCGAGGGCGACTTCGTCGTTAAAGGGTGATGGTGCGGGCCACCTGTTCATCTTCTTGGATCAAAGTGAGTTGCAACCCAGCCTTCGCAGACGCATCAACGACTTTATTTGACACCTGCAGCACCGCGACGATTTTGCCCGACGGATCTCGAACAGGAATCGACAGAAGAGATGTCGTGACGTGTCGCGGCCGCTCGTCGATGTTGGCGCTAAACTTGGGGTGAGTTCGTGCGTCCGACAGGTTGATGCTTTCGCCCTCCAGATAGGTCAAGGCTGCAATTCCGAGCATGGGCAAGATCCGCTTCTTGGCAGGTGTGCAAGCTTTCCCAGAAAACCGAAGGCACGTCATTTCGTCTGCTGAAGGTTGATTGATTATGAAGATTGCAATCTCCGACGCATTGGAGAGAATCTGGAAGTGGCGTGCCGCAAGTGGATAGACGACATCTGGGTCAATCTTTGTGCTATAAGCAAACTATTATCAGTAATCAAATACCTCGCATGACAGGGTCTGCGCCATGTCGTTGACAGTCCTCTGACCGTTGATGACTTGGCGCAACTCCTCCTCGACGGCAAAGCGCTTGTCGAGGACGTCGCAATGGTACAGTGCGTTCGACACAGCGACTGAAATCAAAAGCAAGCTGCTTTCGTCGTCGTGCGAAAAGCCTCCTGCATGCAGCTGCGATCGTCAACAAGCGCCATGGACAAAAATCCCAACCTTCATTCTCGAATGGTCAACGACGCCATCACTGGGCGACGCAGCTTGAACGTCCCACTCAGCCGTGCCATCAATACTCATCTTGTTGATCGCCTGGACGACCCCCACGATCTACTTTGTCAAGGGGAATGAAATCTGATAAATGGGACCCTATCATTGCTGGAAGGGCGCAGAGGGACGGACAAAACGGACTTGACGTCAACGCCGTCGACAGCGTCGACGAGCAAATTGAATTTTTCATTCAAATCAATGTCCCCGTTCAAAAAGATGGGCTTTCCCGTCGCAACCACTTGCCCAGCGATGCCTAGCTTTGAACTGCAGCGGAAGATTTGCCCATCAACGGAGTATGCGTCGAGATTTGTGCTCGGGCCGGCACGAACGGTCCACATCAATCCAGGCTCATTTGAGAGGAGATAAATGATGACGTGCTGACAGCTCAGAGCTCTTGCGATGAAATCAGAAGTCTTGAGAATCACATGCGCGCTTTCATTTAGCGCGGTGATGTCGAGGACTCCATCAATGAGCTGGCGCGAATTGGCCGCGACTCTTCTGCATGATGTCAGCAATGGACCCAAAAACTAACCGCTGCGCTTGACCCTCTTCAGAGTTTGCAATCACAACAGCCATCTGCGCAGCGAGGAACTTTGAGAGCCGCACGTCCCACTCGTCGAAATCAACGGCTGTTCGCGACATGGAGCTGCCAGAGGCACCTTTGTTTGCCGCCATCAAAATGGACCTCACACGGCCTTTGTGATCTACAGCAGGGACCACAAGGAGATTTGCAGGACGGATTCCACCCAGCGCAGCGTCCAGAAATGACGAGGAGAGTTTCACATCGTCTGGACGGTTAAAACAATGGATGAAAAAGTGGACCAATCGCTCTACGGATTAACATGTGCTGCTTCGATTTCACGACATCGGCGATCGGGTACGTGTTAGCGGCAATCGAAATAATTGGGCGCTTTTGCTTGGACGTCAGCGTGCGATGTGTCCTCGACGAATGAAGTGGCGCGGAGTGAGGCCTCCTCTCGTCCGGCGGCAACGGCCTCGGCGGCTTGGCTTCGGGCGAAGCTTCTTCCTGGGATCCAAAGTCGCCAGGCGGTTGCCCGAGACGGAATCGAAACGATCCAGCCCTATCAATGTCGAACACGGCAACGCTGTCAACGCCCAACAGAGACTTGAGGCGAGACGAAGTCGTTTCGAAAATCTCGTCTTTGTCCCACACCGCCGTCAATGATGGCATGATAGTCTCTATCTCCGTGCGTTGCCGCTCGCGCTTCAGCCGCATCATGGCACTTTGAATGACGGTCCCGAAATGGCGAGCAGTCTCTCTGTCGATTATGTCGAACATTCCCTCTTCAGCAGCCTTGCTGTCGACCGCAACGTCTGTGTGACGCGACATGACCTCCACAATCGCAGCAACCGAAGGCTCACTCTCTGATGACGTCAAGGATGTCACGTAGACGTCAGAGCTGAGAATGGGGACCAAAAGGACGGACCACGCAACATCAGCCTCGTCAGGCCCCATAAGCTTTGCAAACCGCTCGTCATGGCGGGTATCTGGACAGTACAAGATCTTCTTGAAGCGGAGAACATCGCGCATGACGCCACCTAAGGACTTGCGCACTTCCTTCAATGACGTTGCGTCAGCGGTTCGTAAATCAAAGCTGGACTCAACAGCATTGACAGAGGATGCAAATGTTGACAGGTAGTTGGCCTTCTCATGCACGATGAGGAGTGTGGCTTTGTCTGCGTTCAACATCTTTTTGGTGTAAGAAGAGCAGAGAGCGACAAGGGAGGAGAGATCCGCGGGAGGAGACAGGAGGAGCTTGACGGCATGGGAGACGACATTTTTCATTGAGACTGACCATTTGGAGCCGTGAGTGCTTCTAATCACTTGAAGGAGGACGGGACAGAGTTGTCGAGCAAACACTGTGAGAACTATCTCGTCCAGTGGGTCTATGGACTGCATCGATAGCGGTAGAGAGATGTTGAGGACCCCAACGACGCTTCGCTGCACTGCTCCGTCAGGCATTCTCTAGGACACGACTCACCACTGCCAGCGTGAACTTGAACGATCGGAACAGAAATAAAAGGCGCATCTTGAAGTGCACGAATATGGTCCTGGTCCGAGAGCAAAGCCAAGTCAACTGTTGCGTTGAACCGCTCGTGGGACGACGCTTTCATGGAACTCACAGCCAATCCTGACTCGATGACAGCAGCCGAGATTCCCTCGGACACTGGAAAGCTTGCGTCCCGCTCTGTCTCTCTCACAAGATGCAGAGTTTTCTTGTTCCTTGACATCAGCAAAATGTTTGCTCTCGATGATTTCTTCGAAGTGAGGAAATGCAGAAACGAATTTACAAAGACGTCTTTCAAGCCATTTCGGACTTTATCAACGAATTCAGAAAGAGAGACTGAAGAGTCGATGGCCAAACTATCGCCAAGCGCAACAAGCTTCAGAAGTGACTGTGTTGAGCTCGTTGATGCGAGCTTGAAATCTTTCCTCGTGTTCCCGTCGAAGCTAGCACCGCGATTCGTGACTAGCAATGTCAGCAGCTCAGCTCTTCATACGTTACGGGTCTCTGTAGATGCTTTAAGGGGATCCGGCACCCTCATGGGGGATTTTCTTGGAGACCTTTTCATAACGACTGCTGAAATTGATTGATGCCAAGTTAAAAGTAAAATTTAAATTCGTACAAAAGGCATCATCGTGAATGGGGCACACTACAAAATATTTTTGCCTGAAAATATTTTTTTTTGAAAAGTTCCTGGAGAGCGCTTTTTGATGCCAGATTCGTACCCAAAATTCTCAAACAATAACTTTCAAGACGAATGCAAGTGCGAGATGTTTTCGGAGGCCACAAAGGGGATGTTTTTACTCGCTTTTAACATTTAATCCGTAAGGTTCGTTCTATTGCAGTTACTAGATATGGATGGGTAGTCTCTGCATCCAGGGATACAACACTCAAGGTTTGGGAGCCTGTACGATCGCGGATGCGCGATTTCTAATGACACAGAAAGGAAATTCGTACCACGAAGCCTTCTCTTTGATCGGTCATCAGCATTATGTCGCCTCTGTAGCGTCTATATATCATAATGATTCCGGGATTCTTACTGCGTCCGGTTCCAACGACAAGTACCTTCTCCACCTACGATCTTATTTTGAAGGTCGATTCTCTTGTGGCTTAATGCAACAGCATGCTCAGTACTTGAGGGTCACACTAGCACAGTTTGCTCTCTCAGTGCTACATCCTCACCGAACCATCTCTTGTCGTCGTCATGGGACAAGTGAGCAGTCTGATGCTTTGCTAACGAATAGGACTGCAATGTTATGGGATGTTGAGAAAGCTAAACCAGTAACGTCATTTACCGGCCATGCTGAAGCCGTTTGGGCTGTCCGTGAATTGCAGCCTGGTCTTGTCTTAACGAGTGAGGCTGCCTCTTTTCGTTTCTTTTTTGACTCTGAAGCTTCTGCCGACAAAACTCTCCGACTATGGAGCCAAGGCAGTGTAGTTGCAAGTTTTATTGGACACACAGATTGTGTCCGAGATGCTGTATTTGATGGACAGAGTATCTTTTCGGTCGGAAATGACGGGTACAGTCCTCTCGCTACATCTGATGCCGGCAGCCAATTAATTCAATGGACTCTTGATGCTAGAAAAGTCTGCTCTCTTGATGCTCATCCCCATTTTGTGTATGCTGCGGCATATGATGGCTTGTCACGCATCGCCACATCGTCAGAAGACAAGTCATTTGCTCTTTTTGACACTGCTGCGACAAAAGCAGCGATTACAAATCCAATTGTCCGCATTGGAGCTAATCCTGTTCCTGCGATTCCTTGGGACGTTGAGTTTCTTCCAGATGGAGATGTTGTTGTGTTCGATCCGCTATTTTTCTAAGTTAACGTTGCAGTGGGTGCAGCGATGGAATGTTACGCATTTTTACCAATTCTGCCTCCAGAACTGGTGGCGATGATATGCAAGTAGCATACAAGCAATCGTTGTCCGCGCAAACCGTGTCCAAGTCTTTCGCCTTGTTCATCTTTTATTTCGCAGGGAAGAGATTGGAGGTAGCCAGCTGAAAGATGTCAAAGATGAAAGTGCTCTATCCGTTCCAGGCGGAAGGGATGGCCAGCAGCTCTTTGTTCGAAAGGGTGGAGAGACGCAAGTGTACGTGTGGAGTGCTTTGCAATCGGAGTGGACATTGGTTGATTCAGACTACATCGTCTGACTAGCAAGATTGGAACAGTAGTGAACAATCCGACGGCATCGAATGCACAAGAAGTGGACGGAGTTCGATTCGATTTGGTGCGTTAGCTTCTTTTTGTATCCTCATGGACCAAGGTGATTGACGTCGACATTGATGGAATGCCCCCATTGAAATTAGGAGTTAATCAAGGAGGTCCTCTTCATTCCATTTGTGTGATATGCCCAGACAACCCATACGCAGTCGCTCAATCTTTCATCGACAAGCACGACTTGTCGCAAGACCATTTAGAAGAGTCTACACCCACTCTCTGCGGCCTTATCGTTCAGGATTGCGTCTTTTGTGTTTCAGAGACTCCAGGGATTTACGTTGGGCCAGGTCGCTGACCCACTTCTGGATTCTCGGTCCAGCGCCGCGCTGCGGGATTTCAGCAAAGTGTTCTCGCTTATGCATGGGTATGACATTCCAGTCTTCATACAATCTCGTCGAGCCTTTCTCAGCCGATGGCGTTTACAAGAAGATAAGCGAGTTCAATTCCATTTCGAATTCCCTCTCCATTAAAGAGCTTGAAAGTGTCGCAAGGTTGATCCAAGTTGCAAATCATGGCTCTCGATGCAGCATTGAGGATATCTCGGCTTTATTGACAATGATGCGATGGCCCGTTGGACAGAGATTTCCAGGTCCTCCTTTGCTCTCCACTTTGACTTTGAAGCGCTGGATCTTGCAAGAGCTCTTCTGCTTCGAGAATCTTCCGTCGGTGCGCTGCTACAAAAGGATATTTTTCAGATAGTTATCTCCACGTTGTCCTCAAGTTTAGTGGACTCTCCTAACACGGCGCTGATGGCTTTGCGGTACTTTACGAACTGCTTCAAATTCGAGATCGGCAGGCAATTTTTGTTTTCAATGTTTGCAGAGGTTGCGTTTTGTCGTCCACGCTTACTTTCAGGTCGCAACGGTTGTGTCAGCTTGTGCCAAAACTCAGAACCCGAAAGTTTTATCCCTCTACGGATCGTTTGTCGCAAAGTTTGTTGCATTCTACTCGTACTTATCCTTGAGTGTCTTAGTTGGCCAGAGCTTGACATACTATGATGAGCTCATTGCCCAATTGTCTTTGGACTTGGCTGTTGAGCTTTTCTCGAGTTCTATTCCAAATGAGATCGTACATGATCTCCTTATGGCTGTCGGGACGTTGGTGAGCTCGCAGTGTGGTTTTCTGATTCTAAAGCTGAGCCGGAAACGTGGACTCAAAACTGTTGCCAAAGGATTGGTTTGACATTCGTACAACTTCTCTGACGCAGAAAAGAAATCATGCATCGAGCACATAGCAGTCGGTCAGGATGCAGAGAGTGCTAGGATTGCGTCTGATGTTCTTCGTTTGCTCTAGAGGGTTCCAACATTATTTGTACTTCAAGACCTTTTCTTGAACAGTTTTCCCACCGTATCCACGAGGCCATATCCTGAAATGTCACAGAAAGTAAAGGAGGCACGACCAAAGCTCATTCCAACGGCAGCTGAGGCGCCGATAAGAAAAGGTTGAATAACGAACCTCTTGAGGCCATCCCCGACAGGAGAAGACCAAAAATCTGCATAGTGAACAAACGAGTTGCAACAGAGACCATGATCATCGTCTGAAGCGATCGTTGTTGCTGGAGTCATCGGAGTTTTGGGCGTAGATGACATCGCAAGATTCTGTCGACGAGCAGTAACTAAGTATGAGGTGAACTTTAGAGATAATTTGGAGTTCCGCATTTCCATCCCCCCACCATGGCTGAACAGACTGAGCGTGCCTTCCAGAAGCAGGCCTCAATTTACATCAAGGCTACCAAGCTTGCGAACAAGAAGAGTTCGAAGAACCTTCGGTTCTTTTTTCTTGATATTTCTGGTATCCTGACTTCGATAGCCTCGTCAAAGAGGTTGGTCTTGGCATCAAGACCCCCAGCGAGGCGATCGAGGTTTTGAGCTCTATTTGCGACGTTCTAACGTCGAAGGGCAAGTACATTGACAAGAAGTGCCCGTTTGTTGGCAATGTGAGCATCCGTGGCCGTATTCTCCGCGGTATTGTGACGTCTACTAAGATGAAGAGGTTCATTAAATTTCGTCCATTCTTCCTTATCAATGTAGAACTATCATCATTCGCCGCGACTATCTCCACTACGTCAAGAAGTACAACCGTTTTGAGAAGCGCCATTCGAACACACCGGCTCACTGCTCGCCTGCGTTTGATGTGAAGGAAGGTGACATGGTTGCCGTTGGTCAGTGCCGGTCATTCCTCTTGAGCTTCTCGTCTTAGTTTCTTAGGCCTTTGTCGAAGACTGTCCGTTTCAATGTCATCGACATCATCTCCTCCGCCAGCGCAAAGAAGGGCTTCTCCAAGTTCTAAAGGGCATGCAATTTCTAGTGCAAGTTGTGAGTTGGGGTGATTAAAACGGAAAATCAAGACGTCACTGGCCGAAGTTTTTCTTAATTGCATAGAAGTACAGAGATTAATCGTCATCAGAGTCAGAAAAGTCCAAAGGATTGGACCCCTTGTGCTTCATGATGCGATAGAAATCCTCTTCATTAATCTCTCCATCTCCGTCCCTGTCGGCTTCGTCAATCATTTCCTGGATTTCTTCGTCAGTCATCTTTTCACCAACCTGAGAGTTAGGCGAAAACAATGAGAGATGACCATTTCAATGACTCGCTTGAGCTTTGCAAAAGAAATGCGACCAGTGTTGTCGTCGTCAAACAGCCTGAACACTTTCATGATCTCTTCCTTTGAATCCCTTGTGGCCTCCAAGGTCAGAATAAAGAGCGCAGTGAGTAACCATTTTGGCGCTCATGATCTGCTGAAATTCGTCATACGTAATCACGGAATGGTCATCCTTGTCAAATTGCTTGATCAGTTCTCGGACATCTCGTTTTTTGACCTCAAATCCAAGTGCACGCATGGCAATCTTCAACTCTCTAACGTCGATCGTGCCTGAAATACTGCTTAGCAAACAAAAACGCCCAATGCACCAGATCCGTCGGTGTCAAACAATTCGAAAGCTTCTCTGATTTCGTGCAGTTGCTCTTCTGTGAGCTCAGATTTCCTTGAAGGAGTTCGTCGGCGAGAAGGTGACAAAGAGGACCGCATTGGAGTCCTCAGTGCAGAACGAGATCGCATCAATGACGTTGAAGCCATTTTATGGTCAAATTAAAAAGCTGTTAATTTAACACGAGTCAAATGAATTTGGCAGCCACAACTGCAGCTCCAAGAACAGCAATGGACAGAACCGGAATCAGAAATCTCCTCTTTCTACGACGTGCCTTCACTTTCTTGAAATCCGGCCACATGTCCGAAGATTTTTTCTGGATGAGGTCGATGGCCTCTCGTCCTGTCACTCGCTGGTCGAATAGTGAGTCATTCGTATGGCAAGTCGGCATGACATCTTCTATGTCGGAAACGTATCCAAGCTGAATAAACTTGTCGCTCTTCGCGTTAAAGCGGACAAACCACGAAGGTTGAGCGGAGTCCGCCAATTCGAAATATTTTCGAAAAAGTTTTCCCAAGTCATCAGCTGCAACCGAAACATTCCACCGAGGTGCTCCTTGACGAAGCCGCTGCCGTTGTGCGACCAGAATAGCGCTATCCTGGGAACTCAGCTTGCAACGAATTTGATGACTTGATTGATAACTTTGACGTTCGATCTCTTAAATATGAAGTCAGGAATAGCCTTGACAAACGTCCTAGCGTTACGGAAAAATAACCTTGTCCGCGTTCGAGTGAGAGGAGTGCAATAATGCATCTATGAAGATTAGAATATATCCAACAAAAGTCCGTACCTGGTGAAAACGAGCGCCCATTTGCGGCATCGACACTTCAAGCCGAATGGCCATAGGAGGATCAAATCTTATCATGTATCTTAACGGCTTTGCCTTCAGGGTTACAAACACAGGGAGAGACAAGCACTGTCTCGTCCGATGATATCCTCCCTTCGAAACTTGTTCCGTCAACTTCGATCGTTATCTTGGTCGAAGACGGATAGTTTTGGTCAGGTGGGCCAATGAAAACACCTTGCTCTCCTTCATGCGTGAACTGCAAGTGTGCGGGATCCAAAAGATTCTCAACGACGGCCTCAAAGCTGCAGTCTACGTCAGAATAGTCATCAACGACCACGAAGTCGCGGTCAGACCGTTCTGGCATCAGTGGCGGAAGCTGAACTTTCGCCGCATCATCAGCACTGCCAGGAAACACCCAGATCATGGCATCATGAGCAGCAACTGGGTACGAAGGAACTCTAATAGAGCTTGGATTCTTGTCTGCAGTAAAGGAAGGCACCCTCACACAAGCTCCGTCTCCATCAAACTGCCACCCATGATATCGACACTCAATGTTGCCATTTCGAACGAATCCAACTGACAATGGAGTTGATCGATGGGCGCATCGATCTTGAAGACATTTCCATTGACCATCAGGCCCTTTGAAGAGCACCAGCGGTTCTCCAAGCAAATCAAAGCCGTACGGTATCTCGTCATCTTTCGGGAGGTCTGTGACGTAGCAAATCGGATACCAATGCGCTCGAAACCCGACTTCAGGTTTAGCCTATTTCAATGTGCTTCATGACCTGGCACAGGGGCGTACGAATCCATGAAGAGGTGAACGATGTGTCACGTGCGCCTCTGGTCGGTTTCAACGCCGCTGAGCCATTCATTTATTGTGTGGCTATCCTTCCACTACTATAAACTCACACATGCTGAAATTTTTCTTGTTCGGTCAGCTTTGCTGAAAGGAGAGTCTCGCTTTCTTCACTGCTTGAGATTCTCGAAGCTTTGTCGCCAGTTTGAATTTGCTGTGCTTCGGAGAATTCATCGACTGGAGTGTGTCGTCTGACTTGTCTGGGCTTTGCAGCCTTTCTCTTAAGGAAATAATGGTCTCATTTGCTTTCTGCAAGCGCTGCTGAAGCAAGTCATCTTCAATTGTTCTTAGTTTTGCATTCTCCCTCTGTTTTTTGAGGTCGTCAATCTGATTGGAATAAGAAATGTAATTGACTGCGTACCTGCTGTACGAGATTATTCCTCTCATCTTTGAAATTCAGTTCGAGTTGCCTAATTTGAGCGGCATTTGCTGTTTCTGAGTTCAATAGTAATTTGGACACAACACTTTCATGTTGACTCTGTAGTTGGAGAAGAGAATCCTTCCGTGAACATTTTTCAAGCAGCAATTCATGCTCAAGATCTTTGATTCTTTCTCTTAGTTCTGCTGATTCATCATTGGATGCGCTGAGCTGAACATTCGATATTTCTTCTTGCGATTTCAACTTAGATGCCATTTGACTGAGCTCCTTCCTTAATTCCTGTTAGGCTAAGGAAATACCGCTGTAGTGGATACAGTTAGTTCTTTTGCCATGGAAGCCTGTCCTTGTATGCTAGATTGTTGGTGTTGAAGTGCCTGAAATATGGCTGAAAAACTATCCCCTTGAATAGCTTTTGATGAAATATCTTCTTGAATACAATCTTTTTCGTTTCCCATTCCTCCGAACGACGATTCCATGTCGTTTGCAAGTTCCGTCAGGCGTATCGACAAAGCCATCTCTTGCCGCCAAATCGTAACTTAACAGATTGTTAGAAACATTACATCGACTTATTTATTGTAGAGTACATTTTGCTGCGAGTGACTCTCAGCATGGATGCCTAATTATCATGTTCCAGTGGGATGGCACTTCATCTACGGTCTGATTGCATCGCGGAGTCAAAACCCCAAGCTTGGACGCAAGAAATCTGAAATAGGTCATTCGATGAGAGACAGTCGCTGTCAAAAGTCTCGCAAGGACCACCTGATTGCGTTAACTCCAAAACATAGCGGCGCTACTTCCGCCCATGTTGAAATCAGCATCGAGCCAAATGGCGAAGTTGCCGCTAGAAAATCAGAAACATCGTCACTCTCTGATCACCCTCCACCAAATATGATCATATCCTGACGGCCTGACATAAAGAACGAATTTCGCTTGGACCAACGGTAGACAATGACCCGCGGAAATGACGAAAATACAAACGATTCCCCATTCCCAAAATAATTGCCCTCTCTTCGCCATGACTCGCTCGAGAAACCACCAAAGACCTTCATTGTCAGCGCATAACTTGCTGCAAACTTTAGTGGAACGATCTTTGACAACCAATAAGGTTGGTCCCATATCCTCAACATTTCTAAAGAACGTATTCATGCTGGTTCCATGTGTTTGGGAGCAATAGAGCAACCTCAAGTCGCTGAACTGTAGCCTATTCGGTAGATGCTTCCAAACCTGAGTAATGAGCGACCCTGGCACACACAAGAACACCTCAACCAACAGAGACCCATGCAAGAGGTCGGGGGTCACTGGTTCTTTGTCAAGAAACTGTGGCACGTAATCAAGGTCCTGAAGGGGCGCAGCTTCGGAAGGGGGTTTCGCAACATCCTCCGATGAACGAATCTCTGGCATTGATTCCGTTGCAGAGGACCGAGGATGTTTCTCCGCTTCCACGTGAGATGCTGGAGAAACAATTCACCTTCTGCTAGTCGTTTTGCAAGCTTCTGCATTTGACAAACGAGCATCTTATCAGTGAGTATTCGAATCAGGTATGCTCACGTCCTTTTCATAACTTGTGCTTGCCATGGACACCTTGGCCTCGGCGAGTTGCGACTCCAAGTCTTGAACCTTTTCTTCCGTGTCGTCCTTAAGTTTCGAAAGGAGATCCTTCTCATATTGCAAGCTCTCAAGCTGACTCCATGCATCAAGCAGACGAGCTCTGGTCGCAACAATGCTTTCAATGATGTTGGACAACTCATCGGCAGAGACGGCAGGTACCTCCCCATTGCGAGCTTTCAGTAGTTCGGACTGCAAGCGATAGTTTTCTTCTTCCTTGTCCAGCAGTTGGACTCGAGCATGAATGAGCTCTTCTTCGAGCTTGGCAATACCTTCAACTGAACAAGACAAAGACGGCGACCTTGCATCCGACGAAGTCAGGGGGGACTTCGAAGCGCTTTCAATACCATCTGCAACGCCTTCTGTGGGATCCGCCAATGGTGAGACATGCTTAAGAGAAACATCTGACGTTCTTGGCGACAAAGACGGAGAGCGACTGGCATCCAGGCTCGGAGTTGAGCGAAATGACTCAGCCCGCTTGATAGTCCCTTCTGCAGCCTTTGCAACCATTTCTGCATGCGCAATCTCCACCTTCCCAATGAGAGCTGCGCGATTTGGAGAACTTTCCAACGAGGAATCCACATCTGCACCAAGAGGTGTGATCATTCCAGACGGTGAATGAATCTGAAACATAGCTTGTGCAGCGTCGTCTGCAGCGTCGTCTGTTGATAGAGAAACTGATGAAGTACGTGGACTTCTATCAGAAGACCCTAGGGCATCCTTTTCAATTGAGGAACGCCGTGAAGATTTCTCCGACTTCGTGTCCTTAAGGGAGGCAGGGTCCATCCAAATAATCTCTGTGCCGTCATTCAAAGAGGTCACAACAAAGTCCCCGCTCTTGATCGACCCTCTCCGAGTTAAAGTTGAAGAAGATTCGGTCATTCTTCCGATGGACGACTCCAGTTCTTTCAAGTCCTTTACAGACATGAGACTCACATCAGAGCGACGAGGTCCAGAAGGAGCAGGCGGGTGCTCCACAGATTTTGAAGAGAAGCTCAACTTTGACTTGATATTTGCGAACCAAGAAGATTTTGGACGTTCCGGCTTGACAACAAACACGAACGGTCTCGCAGGTGGAGCTTCAACCACTCGTTTTAAACCTACCTTGGACGGAACATCATGAGCTTCAATCGGATCTGTTAAAGTCGCTTCCTCCGCACAAACAGGCCTCGGAGGTCTGAGAAAAATCAGAGAGTGTTTTCAAAACGATGTACAGAGCAACTGGTGTTTCAGCGACAGCATCTTTGTGAAGAATAGCATCGCATCCATCTCGCTCTAAAACACTCTCATCCAGTTCAAAGTGTTCTTCGATTAGCTTTAGAGCGGCGGGAACTTCTTGAGCGAGACCCATCAAGTGCGAAAACAGAGACCGAAACACCTGTGAGTCACTCGGACCACCTGAGTCCTTTGATTTGTTGACATCTGAATGTTCTGCAGACTCGGCTGAATCCACTGTGACTCCAATCGGCTTTTGTAAATGGATAGGTTCGTCCTCATCGACAGCTGCAATAAATTCCTCGATATATGTGACCGATTCCTCATCCAGAAGATCCACAGACTCTTGTATAGCAGAGCGAAGGTTCTTCAATGCCTTTTCAAGCGCTTTGAGGCCCTTGTGTGGCTCGGTTGCTGCCATGACGAATTTGAAGGAATAACAAAAAGATATTTATGAGAAAACATGAGTTCCAATTTCGGGTGGGGCTGCGCCAGGCTGCATACACGTGCGAATTGGAGAGCCAAACAGAACAAAGGGTTGGGAAAGTTGTTGAATATCCTGTTCAGGCGAGTTCCCTCAGGAAAGCAGCGGCGCAGAGAAAAGTGGATTCGAATGCCCACAAATCAGAGGACAAAGGCCTCACGCAACGCTTGCTTATGCTCGGAACGAAATATGTATTGAGAGGAACTTCTCAATGTGCTACATATTGCAATCTGTCATGGACGAATGGATAACGTACTTTCTGGTTACCTAAGCAGTCAGAAATTTCAAGGCAAGAATTGGGACTTTGTCTGGATGAAAGCAAAGCGTGATTCTTTGCCACTTGACTGGAGTTACAGAGCCCTCAAAAATAAGGACATCGCCGAATCTTCGCTCAATGTCTAGAACTTCATCGACAGACGCAAAATCCCAAACCTTCGCCAGTCGAATCGAACAATTGGATGGCTGGAACATGTATTCCAAAGCACTCTTGAGATGCTGTAGAGGAAGCCTGAATGTTGGTGTACAAAGCATGAAAATTTACCTCAAATGATTCCACCTTAGAAGTGGGCGGCCTCGAAAGGGACTGAATCGTGATATCTGAAGCGGATCCTGCTCTGGACGATTGTTGTCTTGACGTTGGTTTTGATCCTAGTTCAACATCTTTCCTCGGTTTCTGTTTCTGTCAAAATTGGAAGTCCAGAGGTTCACAGTCAAGGCACTGGCAGCATGGTCTGGATTTGTGGAGAACATGACAGCTTCTTGGAATGCATCATCAATTGTCTCGGATTTTAGCACAAAGTTGCCAGAGTGCTCTGGTCCTATCACAGCCCCGCCCTTCGAAACAGTTGTCGACAGAGCGCCCAGAATAAGCTGACGAGTCTGCGGCAGCGACAATTTCGACACTGTCCTCAAGATGTCCATGTCACTCCATCCAACTTTCCTGGCAGAACTTCGGAACTGGGTTGGAGGAACCGCAAAAAAGGAGCAAACTCCGTCAACCAGGTGCTTCACCGATATCCAGCTCTGAGCAAGAAGGATTGGAAGAACGGATGGCCGTAGACCTTCACGAAGAACGCGTTGTCGCTGCTGCAAAATAAAAGCGAAATCTTCATCGACAACTCGCCTCACAGCATCATCAGAGGAAGGAACTGGTCGAACGATTGCAAAGCAAATGGACCAACGACACCAGCACGCCATAAACGAGTTGTGGACATGGTCGACAGAAACTCGAACAGAACCTGGGAAGCCATTGATTTGAAACAAGGGTGTACCTTGAATCGAGAAAATGCGAACAGTTGAATCGATACTGCAAGTCAACACATTCTCGTCATCACAAACAAAGTCGCAGGTTGTGCAAGCAGCTTCATGGTGCAGAGAAGAGACAAGTTGCAACTGAGAACCCGTCGTCTCTAGCATTGACAGCTTTTTGGCCATATCACTAGCAGAGCCTTTCTTTGCATACGTTTCGACTTCAGTAGACCAAACAGAAACTAAGCCATCTTCACCTGCAGTGCACAGAAGGTTCTTCTTTTGGCCGATAGAGCACCACTGAATGTGGCCAGTGTGACCTTTCCATGAAACAGACCGCCGACTCAATGACTGAACATTTTTCGAAAAATCTTCACGTCGAATAAACTTTGGAACAACTCTAGATATTGGCATTCCAGTTTCTGAGTTCCACAAATGCACAATACCATCCTCGGTAAGGGAGAGAAGTAGGACTCTGCGATGGCAAAACATCAGGACGCCTTTCTCATGGATAAGGGGGACCGTTTCAACTTCTGCTGCCAACTTCTGTCCTATCTGCCACTTTGCAATAGTTCCATCACTGCATGCAAGCAACAATAAGTGGGTGCTCTCAACAAACTGAGCGAAAGTAAAACTTCCTCTTCTAGCAGTGAGCGAGTAGAGTGAGGATTTCGAAAGCAACGAAAAAATGATGCAGTGACCATCTCCATTAACAACAACGACGTATTCGCCATCCCAACAACTTGCGACACATTGAGCCTTTCGTATCGACCGGCGCTCTCCAACGACAGCAAACGAAAACGGCTTCGAGCTTGTTGTCATGGGGAAGACGACACAGCCGCTGTCGCAAACGGCCAAAAATGTGGAAGTCGAAGGATTTGACGAAAGGAAGACAACTTCGTCAACAAGTCGACGAGCCACCAAGGGAACAGTTCCGACCGAGTTATCAGACATCGCAACGCATCTCTCAACTACTTCCTTAACAGAATTTTAATCATTATTTCTTGTGGAGACAAGCTGCAATTTGTATGCATCAAAACTACCTTAAAAGCTTACATTCTTCCTCTGTCATAGAATCCATGAAGGATCATCCAACATTCGCAAGACAATGCAAACAAAACTAATTTCTATTAGTCTTTAACAAATTACGTCAAACCGACCGATGGATGGTGAGAAGATCGGCATGGTGGTGGAGTCAGAATCGTTTCTTCCTCTTCATCTCTTTCTTACTTTGAAGATTGTCGATATCCTCCTCTCGCTCGCCTTTGCTGCCGCAGAGGAAAGGAGAAAAGCTTCGAAAGTCTGTCGGAATTCGATCAAGAACATCTCTTGGATTCTCACGAGAATCGGACCGCTCCATGGCAGGAGATAGAGTAGCTGTGTTCCCAAAAGAAAAATACGAAACTTTAAGAGTGAACACGGTCCTTGCAAGTGTAACTGCTGCAGGCGGAATTGCCGAGTTTAATTCCCAATAAGTTCCATCAAGTCACAAGGTCTCCGATGTATTTGGACTTTCTGGCTTCTGGGAACACAGATGACGTCCAAATCATTGCTCAGGACTCGCTAGACACAGAGGCTTTCGAGTGGAAACGAGTTGACTTTCCTTCTCTTCGGCCAGCAGTTTCTAGAAAGCAAGTCCACGTCCTTGCCACGTCCTTAGAGGAAATCATTAGAGGTGTTCCACTAAGTGGAATTCTGCAGGATATTTCTACAGATGAGTTAGAGGATCTCTACTCTAGACTGGTCGAAAATGTCGAAAGGGGTGTCCTTGAAGCATCTAATACAATGAAAGCAGAAGATTTGACTGATGCCAGGTTTAAACTTTTGCTCGAGGGACCAGCCGACACAGAGCTGAAGCGACTGGAGAGAGCGTTGTTCGTCATTGACGTCACTGTGAACGAGATTATCAGACAAGTACAAGTTGATGTGGGATTTAATCTGACATTGAAGGTGTCTGTGGAGTGCACTGAGAGGGCCATTCTTTTAGAAAGGGTCTTCCATGCGTTTCGGCAAACAATGCTACACATCTCCGCTGCGAGGACAAGAAAACTTGAAGCACGGGTGCGAGACTATACAACAATGTGCCGCTCTCAAGAGGAAAAAATCCAGCAGCTGCGTAAGAGCCATCACGTCCATTTCTAAACACGCAGTTGCTTCGACAGCGGAGAAAAATTTGCGTATCGAAGAACTTGCCATAACGGCAAGAGAGAGGACTGCGTTCATCGCTGAATTGCAAGACAAATTGACTCAGTGCGAGATTTGTCCTAGAATTTGCTCTGACTTGAAGTTTGCGACGAGAGAAGGAGTCGCTGTTGTCAGAAAATGAATCATACGGCTCAATCTTGCGGGCAAGAGAGGAGCTCAACGTGTCCATGGAAAGAGATCTCAAGGTTTTCATGAGTAGAGAAATCGAGCTCAGGAACGAAATCGAAGATGGCCTGAAATTAAGGATGAAAATAGAGGCCATCAACAAACAACAGCTCTTCAAAATTACCAAGCTTGTCCGTGACGTTATTAGTCCGCATCTGAAACCGAAAGGAAGACGCAGGAAACTATCTGCCAGGTCATGAGAGTCGCAGTCAACAGTCTGACATCACTGGAGACATTTTGGTGAGTTCAAAACCTTTCTCGTCATTTAGTGAAACAGGCACAAATGGGTCAGCTTGAGTCGCACGACTCCAAAGCTCTCATCCACCGCCTGAAGGAGAGGCTGTCGCTCGCTGAGGATAAGCTTGCCTTGCATCGACGACAAAATCGGGATCTCCTCGCCAAAATCAACGCGAAAAAGATCGACGAGTCGTCTGCAAGCTTTCAAAGTCAGCTTCAAAGAATGTCATCAATATCACCGGGTCCAGTCATAGCTGCGGACGGACTCAGTTTTCTCGATGAAATTCTACCGAAGCAAGCAGACAGCGAGACTTCAAGTGCGCTCATGGGGATGCTGTCAGAGAAAATTTCGATGCTGGAGCAAGAACTGTCCAACGTTCGAGAGGAATTGAACAATGTTGAAGAGGAACGAGACGTCTTGAAGCGAAGACTTCAGCAATTGTTGGTGCTTGCGGAAACTGCAAATGGTGCTGATGAAGAGGCGAAGTCTCTCCGAGGAACACTCATCCAAATGGAAAAAGACAGAGCATTTCTCATTGATGAGGTTTCACAGCTTCGACTGCAGCTGATGGATGCTTCTAAGAACGGACGAATTGGAAATCCGGAAGGCCCTCCAACACCTGGAACTCCTCAATCGCCCATCGGACGTCAGGTGAAGCCAGCCTCTAATTTAAAGACGCAAAAACAAATTGCCCCAAAGAAGTCCAGCGCAAAAACACCAACTTCGCTCCCTTCAAAACCTGCAACGCCCGCTCCTCTTCCAGAAGTCGGACGACCTCTTTCCAAACTTCGGGAATTCGATTCAGCGATAAGCTCGGCTGATTTAGCTGCAAGAGTAAGTATGATGGTGGCATCTCATGATCCATCTCTCATGGAATCGGAAAACGAAGATCTCCGAAACCAAATAACGCGACTGAAGGAGCTGCTTTCTGAACGAGATAAAATTTGCACAGGGTCAAACTTTGAGTTGGGTATTGCGACTAAACAGCTGTCCTCAATGAGAGAAAAGCTAGCAAAAGACGGAATGGAGAATGAGAGACTTCAAGCGGACTCAGTAAGATTTCAAGAGAGAGTTAAGGGACTGGAATTGGACGTTGTGGAGAGAACTGCTGAGATCTTCACACTTCAGACGACGATGACTGAAATGAATCAATCGTTTGAAAATATTCGCAAGAGAGCCGAAGAAGAAGTGCTCAAGCTTCAACAGAAATTGGACTGCTGTCAACTTGAGCTACAAGCTGCCAAAGACGAACATCTTGATTGTCTAGAAAAGCTCCGCAAGACAGAGACGGAATCGTGCAAGAAAGAAATTGAGCTTCGGAAAGCAAAAGAAAGAGCAGAGGGCGCCGAAGCGGATCTGTGCGGAACCAGAGCAGCATTGGAGAGTGCGCTTTTGCAAATGGAAGAGCAGTCACGTTCCATAGAGGGAATGAAGATACCCGGGGAATGCTGTGATGCTGAGTGCCAAACTATTCAAGATGTGAATGACGCCGAGACTGAGACGCAGTTCCAATCCGTTGCTGTGGGTATCCAAACGGAGCATGTCAATCTGGTCTCATCCTTGGTGAAATCAATCGATCCTCCTCCAATGGAATCAAGAAACAGGGGAGTTCAAGTGACCTTTTCAGCTATTCAAAAGGAAGACAACACAGTTCAAGAATATTTGATGGTCAAACTCGCTGCTGCAGAAGAAGAAATAAAGAGATTGCAATCTCGGGTGGAAATTTGGCGCAGTCGCTTCCAAACTCTTAAAGATGGCTATGAATCCCTTTGGACTCGGTGAATCATTGTTGTGCATCAATCTCACTCTGCAGGTCCCAAGAAATGCAGGAGAGGCTTGACTTAGGGGAACGGGGAGTCTTCGTGCAGAGCGCCTTCGTTAAGCTAGATCCCATGGATCGGCTTGTTGCAAGCCCGGAGGTCAGCCGTGGACCGACTCCTCTTCCGAAAGGTGACGCTATCTGGGGAAGAAGCGACATGGAGCCGACTGTGAGAAAAATGAAGATTGGATTTGGACTGACTTTGAACGAAGAGGCATATCAGGGGTACCAAGAGAAGCTTCAAGCCATGCTTTCGCAAGACCCACGTTACTCGGAGCTGATTGAAAAGTCAAAGTCGGCACTGCTTCAACCTGAGGACGAAATGGACCCAATGACCATCCCCGAAGATGTCCGAATTCAAACCACAGGCGCTGTCGAGGACATTGACTCTGAAGGAATTGTTATGAAGGAGCCTCTGGGTGCAAGCAACGATGTCAATGCTCTTAAAAAGGTTCACTTTGTAGACGACAAGCAAATGGAGAATTCGGCTACAAGATCATCTTCCGAAACGTCAACTCTGGTCAAAATTTCTTCCAAAGCACGTCGCCTTCTTGCGTCGAAAACGAAAAAGGCAGTAGAATGTGACCGTGTTGTCTTATCTGAGTCGGAAAACTCTTGCGACGAGTCCGAAGCAGAGCTTATGAAAGCGCCAGGAACTTTCTCTTTTGATGAATCGTTTCTATCAGAGGAGAGATTGAAGCGAAAAAATCTTCGCGGCACCGTCCGCATTGTTTCCAAACCCCTTCCAGGTGAAAGAGATTTTCATGTTAGTGGGACATCGTACGGATCGACGAGCCCCAGTCACAGAGAGTCAAGTTTGGATGAGAGTCGAGTTGACACAATTCCTGGTTTGCGCAGAGCCGAATGTCTCGGTGACTCAGTTTCCGAAGACATTGCATATCGTGCAAATGCTGTTCAACCTATGGACAGAAAAGCTGTTGCCGTCGCTCTACTGTCGAAAGATGATGTCTATGTTGCCCCCGAGAGGGACACTCTGATTCTCACGTCCGACAATCCTTTGGTGTCCAAAGTGGATCATCGTGATCATCGTGCCGTTTCTTCCAAATGTACACAAACCCAAAGAGCGTGTGGAAACGTTGGATGCCAGACAAGGGACACTGACCACCTTTCCGGTAAATTTTCTTTTTAGATCTGACACTTAAAGAAGAGCACACAAGAGCGAAAGACAATACTTCGCCTATCATGGGGATCAACGAATTTGTCCCTCGATCCGTTAAAATTCGAGCGAATCGGGTTAACGACGATGGACAGAAAGTAGGGGCTTCTGTTCTGCAGGAAGTCGTTCGCTTGGGAAGGCTCCTGCAGGACCAGCGGCTGGCTATTCTCGAACTTGAGCAACAACAAGCGCAAAATCGCACACACAAAGTTTCTTCTGTCTTTTCATTACAATTTCCAATGCCTGACGACAGCAGGTCCCCACAGGCTCGTGTGCCAGTCAAACGGATGAAAAAGAGTTGATTCTAACAACAAGCGAAGTGAGACGACTCCAGTTGATAAAGACTTCTTTGGAAGAGAACGAGGCAGTCATGAAGGCGGCGTTTGCAAAGGAGAAAGAACTTGAGAGCGACTTGAGGCAGCTTACCTCCGACATGGATGCGGTTAAATCAAAATACAAACTTGCCAAGCAGAGAGTCGAATCGTGTTCTTCGGAAATCAAAGACCTGCGTCAGAGAATTTCAAAATGCAAGTGCGTAAGTGGTTTCGTCGACGCTACAGATTCTCCCGATCCAAGGCCTCTTGAAGCGAGACAGCATTGGAAGAGTCTACAAGCCAGCGACCACATCCACCAATCCCCTAAACCAATGGCCAGGGCCCTGCCACCGTTATCTCCTCTTGACTTTGAAAAACGTGCTGAGAGAGAGTTTGACAAGGTCATTTCAGCCCACATGTCAGAAGCACGAAAGCAAGGACAAGTGTCTGAGCTTGTTGAGTTTGCCATCCTGCGGGAAGGTCACTCTCATACATCGTCCACTGGAGCTAAGCCTCTTGTCTGGATTCTTCGAGTAATCCGAGAAATATTTGAGGAAATGGTAATTTACCTGTTGCTAAACTGATGTGAAGTTGAAGGAGGAGATAGTGGACATGACATGCCTGCGGAAACGGAATTCTTTGTTTGAGTATATCCACGAATGGGCCCAGCACAGGTTTGGGTTGCGAGCTTTGGTAGAACAGGTTAATGTTCGATGGACAATGTCTTATTTTGGCTAGAATGTTTTTGGGCTTGTCCACGGAGTTCTGACCTGGAAATCGAGTTGCCTTGTGATAAAGATGTTTTCAAAGGCTCTGGAGCAGGCATGGGACACACAGCAGATCTCTTTGGCAATGTAGAAAAAGATGATATCTCATTGATTACTTAGGTTCGTTCGGGCAGTCATGAGGCCACATGTGTGTAAATCTCCAAAGAGAGGCATTTCTTTTCCTGACACCGTTGACACGGGGTCTATTGGACTGGGAGTCGCCACATGTGTCCTTCGATTCGTCGATTCTCATTCCTCAGCATTGTCACAACAAATTTTTGGATCTTTGCCTTCGTTTTCTGCTCAGCTCGCTGAGAGTATTGCGAACGAGCTCTATGACAGATCCGATGGCTCCAGCATCGAGTTATGGGCATGTATTGAAATTATTTGCGACAATTTCCAATCGCAACGACCTGCACTGCTGCGACACGTTGTGTCCATTTTAACTGAGAAATCCAGACATTCTAGGGACATGAACAATCTGGTCTCGAGTTCTTTGAGTGCAATTTCAAGTGCTTGGGCCGATCAAAGCTTCCCAGCGATCACAGAGAAAAAGTTTTGTGATTCTTTCCTTCTCAACTTTTTGCAACAATTTGAATCTCACAATGGAATTCTTGCTGGCTTCTACATGCCACAGATAAGTGCCATGTTGTTACGGATGCAGACATTTGACACACATCTTGATATAATGAGATCCCCAGCCGCATTGACATAGCTTTGTCTGCCGCCAACACAAGCATTGGACAGGTCTTCGAATGTCTTCGTTTGGCGTTGCAAGTCTGGCAGAACCGTACCGGGCTTTGTCCGGGGCTTGCGGGTATGGTTAGACACCCCTATCACACCTATCTGGACATTAAGTTGTCAAATGTTCTGCCCGTAATAAAAAAGTAGCTCCGAAGATGCCCCTCCGAAGATGCCCCTCGGCAGAGTCACAAGCCTTTGCAGCTGGAGCCGTGCCCCACATCGGCAGCCGCCGACCCCTCTTCAGCGGAGGTCCCAGTTGACGCAAACGTGGAACGTCCCATCGATGCCGCCGAGAGAGCGAGGCCACCTTCCCCTACGTTTGCAGACAAGGGCAGATAAGGTCCGCAGCACCACTTCGTGCAAGACTAGCACTACTGTGCTACTGTGCTACTGGCCACGGGTGTGGCCGGGGGCTACAGTAACGCGCTCACTGAGTCAGACCGGCTTGGCGAGACCAAAGAACCCCAGAAGCCTAAAGGCCGAACATCTTCGGTCCCCATCCAGAGGTCCACCCACACTCATTTAAGTGGATCTCCGTGTTAGTTCCTTCAACGCCTGGCGGGCAGGGGGAGGACGTGCTCTTCACTACACGAAGGTCCTGGTCGCGAGGGCTAAATCTGCAATCGTCCGCCTCCAAGAGGTCAAGACTTGCGACTTGCCCTTCGATGTGCTCACAGTATGTCACATCACCTCCCCCGCCGGGCCTGCCTTCGCCTGTCTTTGGGCCAGCCCCTGTTAATGCTGTAGCAACCCGCAGGATGCCGACCCCCTTGCGGTCGCCATACTACTTAACCCCAGGTTCGCAGCCAACTGTAGCCGAAACGCTTCACTCCCCAGATCCCAGGCGCAGTGGCATTACGTCTCAAGTTCACGGTTTTCAGTTTTTATGATGTTGGTCTTGGTTTTAGGGTTTAGGGTGAGGGGGATGTTTACTCACATGCCAATGTCTACACGGCGCTCACGTTACAAATTTTTCGAGGTTTTGGTTTAGGTGAGGGGGATGTTTACTCACATGCCAATGTCGACACGGCGCTCACGTTACAAATTTTTCTAAAAATATTTCCGTCTTCAAAACATTTTCTAAAAATATTTTCACGTGTCAATTCGCTCAAGGGACTCAATGCGGGTCAGGCGGGACGGGTGGAGGCGGGACGGGGGGCGCTTCATGCG
>JAIYDP010000282.1 GCA_027487435.1 Verrucomicrobiaceae bacterium
CTTGGCAAGCCACCCGCAACAACCGTGGTGCACCCGTTAATTGGCAGTTTACCAACGAAAAAGCCAGAATAAAACTATCTCGACTTTATCCGAAGTTTTAAATGTTACAGTATACTAGGACTGGTGAGACGATCCGCGCCGCCAAGCGGACTACGTTTCATTACCTCGGGGTCGATGGCATCGGTGGCCAGGCAGAGCGCGGGCAAGCCATCGGTCACGAGATTGATCCATAGCAGATGAATCGGTAACAGCGGTGTCGGCAAACCGATGATGACGCAGACCATCATGAAAGAAAGTTCCGCCGTGCTGCCAGCCAAGAGGTATTGGAGCGTCTTGCGGATGTTGGCATAAATGCCGCGCCCTTCCTCGATGGCTGCCACGATGGTGGCGAAGTTGTCATCGGTGATGATGATGTCTGCAGCCTGCCGAGTCACTTCTGTGCCAGCTTTGCCCATGGCAATGCCGATGTCTGCTCCTTTGATGGCGGGCGCGTCATTGACTCCGTCGCCAGTCATCGCCACCACGGCATCGGTGGATTTCAACGACCTGACGATGCGCAATTTATGCTCGGCGGTGACGCGGGCATAGACGTTGATTTCCGCGACACGGCGCTGGAGTTCATCGTCGGACATTTTTTCCAGATCCGCGCCAGTGACGACTACTGCCTCTTGGGCGATGCCGATTTCCCGGGCAATGGCTTCCGCGGTTTGCGGGTGATCGCCGGTGATCATCACCACCCGAATGCCCGCAGAATGGCACTTGGCCACTGCCTCTTTGGCCTCGCGACGCGGGGGATCATACATGCCCGAAAGACCGATGAATACCAGATCGTGCTCGACCAAATCGGCAGTCAGCGCGTCGGGAGAAAGATTTTCCAAATCCCGCCATGCCGAGGCGATTACGCGGAGAGCTTGCGTTGCCATCGTTCGGGTCTGGGCGAGAATTTCATCCCGTCGCTCATCGGTTAGGACAACAATTTCGCTTCCCGTGTGCAGATGGGAGCAGCGTTGCAAGAGAGGCCCTGGGGCGCCGTTGATGAAGGCACGAAGTTTCCCGTCTGGCATGGTGCGGATCACGGAACTGAGCTTGCGGTCGGAATCGAAAGGGATTTCGGCGAATTTAGGAAAATCTTGATCCAGTTGCGCACGGTCGCCGCCTGCTTTATGGCCTGCGGTCAGCAATGCGCCTTCTGTGGGATCACCTAAAGTTTTCCATTCTCCATGATCTTCGATGAGGTGGGCGTTGTTGCAGCCAAGGATGACAGAAACGAGTTCGCGCAAGGGTGCGGGTTGCGGGCTCACATCACCTTCTGGGTCGTAGCCTTCGCCGGTGACGGAAAAATTTTGGCCTGCGGCATAAAAAGCGCGCACCGTCATTTCACCCACGGTAAGCGTGCCCGTTTTATCCGTGCAAATCACGCTTGTGGATCCGAGCGTCTCCACGGCAGCCAGTTTCCTAACCAAAGCTCCGCGGTGCACCATGCGTCGCACCCCCAAGGCGAGCGCGACAGTGACCACTGCGGGTAAACCTTCTGGCACAGCGGCGACGGCAAGGCTGATGGATGTCATGAACAACTCCAGTGGTGGTGTGCCGCGCAGCAGCCCCAAACCAAAGAGCAGGATGACAATCCCCAGCGCCGCCCAGACCAGCACATGCCCGAAGGCCTCGAGCTTTTTCTCCAATGGCGTGCGCTTGTCGGTTGCCGCTTCTCCCATGAGTTCCGCAATGCGGCCTAACTCCGTCTTCATCGCGATCGCCACGACGACGGCTCTTCCCGTGCCGGTTGCGATACTAGTGCCCATGAATACCATGTTTTCGCGATCCGCTAGGGGAACTTCCTTTGCATCCAGCGTCGTGGGGCGCTTGGTCACAGGCTGTGATTCGCCAGTCAAAGGTGCCTCGATACAGCGCAGCGTGGCGGCTGATAAAATTCGCGCATCGGCAGCCACCAGATCGCCGGCCTCAAAATCGAGGACATCGCCCACGACGATTTCGCTGGCGGGAATCAAGCTCACCTTTCCGTCGCGGATCGCCTTAGCCTGTGGTGAAGCCATTTTCTTTAGTGCGTTGATTGATTTCTCCGCATGGAATTCTTGATAGAATCCCACCATCGCATTGAGAACGACAATGGCGAGGATAGCAACGGCTTCCACCCTCTCACCGAGCACCCCAGCAATCACTCCCGCAACGATGAGTATCCAAATGACCAGACTCTGGAACTGGGCGAGCAGGATGCGCCACGTGCTCACACCCGGTGCTTCGGTCAGTTCATTTTTGCCATGGGCGGCCAATCGGCGCTTGGCCTCCTGGGTAGAGATTCCATCGGCAGAGGAGGCGAAATGGGCTAAGGCTTCAGCCCCCGAACGATGATGCCATGCCTCAGCGTTGGGTTTTTCAGCAGGAGAAGGGAGATGGATCATAAAAGGAAATATTTTTTTCGGCCATGGCGATTGCTTTACCGAAAGCCTCATCAAGGAACATAACTTGGTGCCGATAGCAAGAAAACACCAGCTTGGTAGGCTATCACCCCATAGCACGGCAAGTGGTCGAGCGGTATTGTGCCAACGACAAGGGGAACGCATGATGAATCGATTCAGATCCTGCCTTTTGCAGATTGCAGGCATCACACTAACAATGCCCGGGTGCTCGCCAAACGGGGAGCGGAATGGGCTATCGGGCGACCTTGTCATCCCCGCCCGCTGGCAGCAGGGATCAGGCTCCACGACCGCAGCGGATCATGCTTCCCTTGCTACTTGGTGGAGGCAGTTTCATGATCCCGTGCTGAATGAAGTGATCACGATCTCGTTGCGCTCCAGCACGGATGTGCGCACGGCACTTTCGAGGATCGCGGAATATCGCGCACGGCGGGGCGTGGAAAAGGCATCACTTTTTCCGCAACTCACCGCGAACGGCTCAGGCAGCACGCAACGATCAAGAAACAGCGAGACGCAGGTGAATGCATCGGGCGAGAGCTTCCAGGCTTCCATGGATGCCAGTTGGCAGACGGATTTGTTCGGGCGACAACGTCAGATCGTCAGGGCCGCAGCGGAGGATTTAGGAAAGGCCGAGGAGGATTTTTATGGTGCCCAGGTCTCGCTGGTTGCCGAAGTCGCCTCCGCTTATGTAAAATTACGTTCCGCGGAAGCGGAGCTAGGAGTCGTGCAGCGCAACATCGCCACACGCAGCGAAACCGTCCAACTGACCCGATGGCGCGAGCAATCGGGCAGCGTCAGTTCCCTTGACACGCAGCAGTCCATCAGCATCCTTGAGCAAGCGCGTGCGTCAATTCCTGATCTGCAATTGACGGTTGATCAAACTCGAAACCAGCTCGCACGACTCTCTGGTAGCGCACCCGGCGCGTTGGATTTCCTACTAAAAAAACCACAGCCAGTGCCGAAACCTCCTTCGCGAATCGCCGTCGGCATCCCCGCAGAGGCTCTGCGCCATCGACCCGATGTACGAGCGGCGGAGCATAAGGTCGTGGCAGCCTTGGCACGGAAAAATGTAGCCCAACTCGCGCGCCTGCCATCGCTTTCGCTCAACGGAACACTCGACTTAGAATCCACTCGTGCTGGGCGGCTATTCTCCGCAGAAGGCACAGCGGCGAGTTTGATCGGTAGCCTGACCGCGCCGATCTTCGATGCCGGACGCATCCGCAACAACATCGTGATCCAAACGGAATTGGGAACGCAATCGATCATCGCTTACGAAGCCGTGGTTTTGACCGCGCTCTCGGAGGGAGAAAACGCCCTCGTTGCCATCCAGCGCTATTCGGAAAAAATGGGCGTACTTGCGACGGCGATCGCCGCAGCTAGAGAAGCGGCCAATCTCGCCAGCATCCAATATGAAGCTGGCCAGGTTTCCCTTTTGATCAACCTCGATGCCCAGCGGACATTGCTTTCCCTAGAGCAACAAAACGTCACCGCCACCGCCTCAAGGGCAAGCGCGTGCATTCAACTCTACAAAGCACTTGGGGGAGGCTGGTCTCATCAACCTAAAGTTCGCAGTTGGAATTGCAGAATTTCTCTTAAAGCCTTATAGAACATGGGCTAGAGAGGAAATACGATTCGTTTTTCTTTTCACCTAATGGGTGAAAACGTGGTTAAAATGTA
>JAIYDP010000186.1 GCA_027487435.1 Verrucomicrobiaceae bacterium
CCCCCCCCCCCCCCCCGACATGAAAAGGTGGAGGAGGACGGGTAGCGCAACGAGCCCCCCCGCGCGCAGGCCGTCGACGAGCGCGGCGACGAGGGAGGCGACGCGGTCGGGGAAGAACTTTCCAATCGAGTTGAAGAGGACAGTTGCGGAGTACTTGACTGCAGAGTGCTGAAGAAGGGGGGGGGTCAGGGGGGGGAGGGGTCAGGGGGTACCTCCTTGCTTATGAGTGCGGACGAAACCCTAGCGGCACGGTCTACGTCTGCTGGAGAGGAGCAGCTGTTGGGGGTCCAGAGGGAGAGGAGCATCACGACGGTTGTGGCGAGGCGCTCCTCGCGCTGGGCTATGGCGCGAGTGGAAAAATACTCGAGATTATCGAAGATGTGGACGAAGCTGCTTGGGTCAGCGAAGACAGGTTGGAAAGATCTTACTGCATGTCGCCGACGCTTGGAAACACCGAGGCAATGTCCTTCATTGCGACGGAGATCTTGAAGCACACCATGACGGCTTCTTCATCCTCGTTATCTTCTTCCCTTTGTTGCATCGACCTCGCCCGTTTTAGTTGCACACCGAGAAGCCCCTTGATATTTCGCATGAAGTCGTCTGGATTGAATCGCGCAGCATCAGTGAGATATGCATAAGAAGAAGTAAGTTTTGATCCGGTTCCACCGTCCAAAACAGACAGCAAAACTTTGAAGTCTTCCATGGTACAAGCGACTTTGTTATTTTTACTTGTTGGGCAAACTTTACAAATTCTGTTGCAACGAAGAAGAAATCGATGAAATACCTCTGAGTGCGATTTTAACCACGAAAGCCTCTTCAGCAGCTACGAAAGCTGGAACTGTAATTCAGAGACAGCAAATGTAAATCTGTAAATTTGTCTGTAAAACCCGTCCTCAAGATGGCAGATATTGCGGCAGCATTGGTGGCCACTGAAGGTGGAAAGGAGGTAGACTCTGACTCCATTCTTCAGCGAATCAGCTTACTTAGTGTCCCTGAAAGCCGCTCTGCTGCCTTAGTCACGTCGATGGATTCTGCCGTGCAGCTCGACGACTCTCTGATAGCGCTGTGCCCAAAGTGGCAGCTTCTCCCAGATTGCCGCCATGGAACCATTCAAGACAACGCTCATCGTGTCTCCCTCACATCTCGAGAGCATGCTGCGTTTCGCTTCCTCGGCGTTGCCCCACGGCAGTCCTACTTCTTCTCAGTGTCCTTCGACGGCCGCTCCGGCTGGGACGTCGGCGTCATCTCCGCAGCCGCAGCCTTTGGCACGAGGACAAAGTCTGCGGCATTCGTCAGCGGCGACGGTTCCATCACAGTCTTGGAGCAAGCCCCGGTTCCCGTGTACTCCCCCCCCCCGAAAGGCACGACCATTTCGGTCGTCTACGACGCCGCCGCAGGCGTCGTCTTCGTCTCCATTGGCCTCTCCTCTGCCCGCGTGAGCGTCGGCGCGATTGACCGTCCCGTCCCGTACATAAACCTGCGGGAGGAGGGCGCGGTTGTGACGTCCCTCGTCCCCTTGGCGCACCCCCCCTCTCTTCTCCCTCCCCCCTCTCTCGGCCAAGCGCGCAGCTCCATGGCCCTTCTCTCGACCCTCTTTTCGACAGTCGTCAGCATCCCCATGGCCCGCAGCACCGCCCTCGCCGCCCTCAGAGCCTCTTTCGCCCCCGCCATCCTCGAGGACTTCCCCGGGGCTCAGATTAACGCCAATCTGTTTGTTAATGACGTCATGCGCGTCTTCGACAGCGCCCCCATCGCTCAGCCCGACGTCAACGTCCTCGTCGACTTCATTTTCGGCGCCACCTTCGCGTCCGGGCGCCTCCGCGACGTCCTCGCCCTCGCCGGCGCCCTCCTCTGCCGCCCCCTCCTCTCCGCCGACGCACGCGCGATTGAGGCCCGCCTCGCCTTCCTCGCGCCTGGTCATGTCGTGAGCGCTAACGGGCAGTTTGCAGGGAGCTTCTTTAAGGTCGGCGACTGTGCGCCGCCACCCGAGGAGGTTGGCCGTGCGCAGGCGGCGCTGACGAAGGGAGCGGACGCTTCGTTTCCATCCATTGCGACGGCTTTGCTGGGGGGGGTGTACAACCTGACGCGCTCGTACGTGCGCGAAGTGGAGGGGGGGGACGTACCCGTCCCCTTTGTCCTTGAGCGCGAGGCCGTTGCGATGGACTTGTTGGTGGACATTTACGCCGCGTCAAGAGACACCCACCCGCTTGCAAACTTCTTTGCCCTTCGCATTTTGTTATTCCAGGTGACCTGCACTTGCCGCCCCATTTAACCCCCCCCGTAGCTCGAGGAATTAACAAGCATGCGAATTGCACTGCCCATCAGCGCCCCAACCCGCCGCAAGCTCATCGACGGCGTCGTTGCGGCCGTCCTCTCCTCCCCCGACGCCGACGACGCCCTCGCAGCCGAACTCGTCCTCCGCCTGGCGGCCAACGCCCTCTTCTTCCAGTCCGCCCCCCCCCTTCTCTTACTCACATCCCAACCCTCCGCATCCCCCCTTACGCCGCAGCTTCGAGGACCTCAATGCGCTGCTCGAGTTAACAAGGACATCCTCCGCCCCCCCCCTCCGCAAGCGCCGCATCTATCAAACCGTTCTCTCCGTCGTCGACGTGTCAAAAATCACCGCCGCCCCGTCTTCCTCCCCTGCAGCCTCCGCCAGCGCCATGCTCTCCATCCTCACCACCCTCCTCGACATCTCCTCCGCTGGCGCCTTGGCCTCCGCCACCCCCGCCCCCGACGGCGTGTGCGCCGCCCTCAGCGCGCAGGGGCATTCGGGCGCCGCTAGTGTGCTGGCTGTTCGAGCGTCGAATGTTGCTTCGGGGAGTATTGCTTCGCTTTTGACCCCCCCCTCCGATGGCAGCAACTTCGTGCAATTGGAGCAGCTCTTGGCGGACGAGTTTGTGGAGCTCGTTTGCTCTGCAGCGACGCACTTCGCCGCTACGGCTGTGCTCGTCCGATTCCCCGCCGCTGCGGCGAGTGAGCCGTTTGAGGTCGCCATCATCGCGCGCAGCCCTGCCGGCGCCGTCCACAACATCGCGACCGTTTCTTCTGCCTCGCAGTCGCATTGCGTCAAGCTCCAAAAAGCCATCCCTCTTTCGTCTGTTAAACTCGTCAAGAAGCAGTCCGACGCACCATTTCGCCTCTGCGCTCTTGACGTTGCCGGCGCGCTTTGCTATGGCGCAGGAGAGGGGGAGGGGTCCTTTAAGCTCCTATCCTCCCTTTTCTCCTCCGTCATGCTCCCGTCGCCAAATTCACCCCCCCCCTTCGCAGGATCCGCCGTCTCCATCTGCCGCAGCTTCCTCACCTTTTTTGAGACGAAGCTCGCCTCCACAAACCCACCCTCCCTCTCCTCCGACGAGTCCGCCCTCCTCCAGCACCTCCTCGGCACTCTCGCTGCTGCTAGCCCCGACAGCCAATTCGCGTTCGCACCCCCCCCCTTCCATCCGCACTCACGCGACAGCACCCTCGGCGCAGTTGCGCGCTTGATCCCTCCCCTCCAGCAAGTGACCGCCTCCCCGACGTCGTCCGTCAGCGCCGATGCGGGGCTGTCTGACGCCACGAACGTTGCGTCCACGACCGTTGAGACGACGCATCCGTACGGCAACAACATGAACGACGTGCAGGACGTGCACATCGCCCCTGCGCAGTGCCCCCTCCCCCTCCTCCCATTCCTCACCCCCCCAGGTATCTCCGCGTCACCTTCTCGCCTGAGTGTCACTCCGAGCAACGCCGCGACTTTCTCGAGGTTCCCTCGCGCATTTCCTGCAACCTCAACCACCCCCCCCCGGCAGGTCCTGGTCAACGGCAAGGTTATCCTCGGCCCGGTCTCCGGCCCTCCCGATCGCTGGCCTAAGACGGACCTGCTCATTGCGGGTAACAAATGCTCTTTTAAGTTTGTCTCCGACGGCTCCGTCGTCGAGTGGGGTTACCGCGCTGTTGTCGTCGGGTGCACCGTATGTGGGGGGGGGGCTTGGGGTCGTGGTCTAACCCCGCGCCATGGCTAGACCCGCCTCCTCGTGGATAATTTTGACGTGACGTCGTCGAATTTTAAACAGCTCGAGCAGCCTGACATTGCTTTCTGCCAAGTGCCCTCCTCCCATCGCGCTGAGCTGACCCTCCCCTTTTCAGCTGTCGTTCAACAAGGATGACGTCAGGGCGTCCATGTCTTTGCAGAGTGCGTCGGCCAAGACGACTGTTGACGCCGCGGGGGGGGTCTTCCATTTCGAGGGCCCTCTGATTTCCGTCCCCTCCTCCATTCAATGCCGCGCGCTTGTCTTCCGCCGCCGCATCGCTGACTTTAACCTCCCCTCTCAATCCATCGACTACGTTGCTGGTGCAAACCCCCCCCTCTCTCGCCCTGACCAATCAAAGCCGTCGCGGGGCGTTGCGTCGTCCCTGTCGGTCCCTACCACGCTGTGGAGCGCTTCGTCCATCTGGGTGCGGTCGCAGATAGCGACGACAGGATGCGGTTGGATCTTCCCCCCCCCCCCCCTCAAGTAGCTGGACTTTTGACGCACCCTGTGCTGCGCGAGTGCTATGGAGCTGTTGTGGGGGTCTACTTGCGCCATTGCGGCGGCTTGGACGGGCCAAAGGCGTGGAAGGCCATCACCGATGCGCTCGTCGTGGTGCGGCAGCGCCGCCAGGACTTAACAGAAGACTCTGATGTGATTTTAGTCATTGACCTCCTGACCTTCTCCCCCGCAGGAAATCGACGAGCAGTACCGAATTGCCGCGCATCACACCCTCGCAGTCAGCGCCCTCCTGAATCGTGTGGCGCCGCTGCATTTGACTCCCCCCCCTCCTCTGTGTACGAAGGGGTCGACACAGATTGTGGAGGCTCTATCGTCGATGTACTTGTCGAAAGCCTCCTTTGAGACTCTCGAAGAGCAGCTCGTTGGGATGATGAAGGCTTGCGCTGTGGAGCGGCAGTGCTTCGACTCTTTAAGTGATGTCTTCAAGAGCTTTTCGCAACGTGGATCCTCCGAGAGCGCAATGGCCATGGCTTTAAAGTTCCTCTCGAGCGCGACTGCAAACCCCGTCACGCGTAAGCCGGCTCCAGGGCCCCGCTCACCCCTCAGCTGCGGCTCTGCAGCTCTTTGCCAGCATCGCCGATCTCGTTGCTAAGAGCATCCCCAGGGCGATCAGCCCCAAGGGCGACGTAGATGGGGACATCTCGGCTGTGTTAAAGCTTCCGCTTGGTGCCCCTGCGGTGCTGCTGAAGCTCCTGCAGGGCAACGTCCTTAATGTCTTGCTGGAGATGCTGACGCAGCTGTTGACAACCAAGGGAAGCGTCCCGCTGTTTGCGCTGCTGTCGCGAGTGTTTGGGGTACTGTTTTTGAACTCTTTGGAGGGCCTGAAGGGGCCCTACGCAAGTGATGTGCTATTTGAGTTCCGCCGCGTCGTGGAGCAGTTTGTTGTCTTTGCTAAGAACGCCATCAGCAACTACAGCGCACGGTCAACAGCTCCTCTCAAACGCGTGGAGGGCCGCGAGGCGGTCAAGGCGATGTCGCTGTCGACCAACGGGGGGCAGCCGATGGAGCTACTGCAGGGGCGGCAATGGCAGTCCAATGCCCCGAGCAGTGGCAACCACTTTGTCCAGATTGAGCTGGCAGACGGCATGAGGTTAGACTCATGGCACATGCGCGTCAGCTATTCCGACGGCAACTACACCCCTAATGTGATCGAAGTGACAAAGGGGCCGACAGCTGCTTCGCTCACTTCCGTTTACAAGCAGCCCATCGACAGGGCCCGCTTCCCTGATGGCAGGGTGCTGCTGGTTGACAAGTCCCAAACGTCTATGTCCGATCGCGTGTTCCGCGTGTGGGTGCGCGACTCCTTCGGCGGCTGCGACTGCCGCATCGCAGGCATGACCGTCGTGGCACTGCGAGGTGAGGTGGCTGCTGTCAACTACTTTGAATCAGCGGCGCTGGAGCTGATCTCGCTGACCCTTCGCGACTCGACAGATCTCGCTGAGGTGTGTTGTTTCATTTGAATGCGCTGACAATTAACAGATCGTCATGGCGCACTTGATGCCCGTCCTCCTTGCCCAGGACGCATTGCAGCTGTCGGAGCAGCGCGCCAAGGTCGTTGCTGTCGTCCTCGGCACTGAGTTCAAGGCTTCCCTCCCCCCTGACTCCCTCTCCTCTGCATTCTACCACCTCATCACTTCTACCCTCCCCCTCCGGCGCCTCCTCAATGTCGACGTCGCTGACCGCTCCGTCTTCCGCTCAGTCTGCGCCTCCCTTCCCTTCCTCCACGACGACCTACGCCTTCGCGTCCTCTCTGCCGCAGCAGACACGATCGAATCCTCCAATGCCGTCGCCAAAGTCCCCGCCGACCTTTGCAACCTCGCCGCAGCCCTCACGGTCTTCGTCTACGCTGACCTCTCCCCCTTCCCCGATCGCGTCGCCGATGCCGTCTGCAAGGCCCTTCAGGCCGTCAACCCCTCGGCAGCCCACCCCAAGGGCACCCTCGCCCACGCCGTGTTAGTCCTCGCGCTCGCCTCGCTCTGCCGCATCCCTCACGCCGTGCTTGCGCGATGGTCCCCTGACCGCTTCGTCTGGCTCATCAAAATCCTAGCCCCGTTTCTCCACAACTCCGACGGCAGAAGGTCTGCGCCGCAGGGTGTCGTCGAAGACCTCTGGGCGCTTGTTGCTGACAAGGATGTCAAAGTCGTGCCCTCCCCCCCCCCCGCTGTCATCTTCCCGTTGACGGAGTCCACTGCGGCAACATCCTTCCCCCCCCCTCCATCGTTCACCGAGGCGTCCCTTCAGGGCGTCAACTTCTCCTCCACAAACGCACCGAAGAACCTCGAGCCAATGGCCAGCGCCGACGCTGCGTCGGAGCAAATCCTCCCCCCCCTCATCTCCCGCCTCGCCCTCGGCCTCATCGTCGCCCTCGCCGCTGTGCGCGAGCTGCCTGCCGCTGTGCGGTCGCACCTCGTCCACGCCATGCTCCTGCCGGCGTACAAGCGCGCTGCGGACATCCCGTTGGAGGCGCTTGCGGTTGGTGACGCTTCACTGCTGCCTCGCCTCGTCGACGCGTGTGTTGCCGCCATCGCCCCCGCAACGGCCGTCAGCTCGCACTCGCTCTCGCGCCTCGTTGTCGAGACGGCGCACCCCATCAAGTCCGGCAACTTTGCTTTTAAACAGTTCTTTCAGTTAAAAGGCGCAACGTCGCTTCGCGTCGAGTTCGACCCGCAGTCACGCCTCCACGACGGTCACGTCCTGCGGGTGCTGCACCGCGCCGACTTTGAGGACGCCATCGCCACCCTCTCCGGCAGTGCGTGGCAGCCCCTCACCGTCAGCGGCGACACCCTGTACCCCCCCCCCCCCCCCCCCCCCCCCCACCCCCACCCCCCCCCCCCCCCC
>JAIYDP010000118.1 GCA_027487435.1 Verrucomicrobiaceae bacterium
CCCCGCCAAGTTTGGGTGAAGGGGCCCTTTCCGTCCTTTCCCTCCACGCCCCCCGGCGCCCCCCGTTTGTGCCCCCCCCCCCCCCCCCCCCCCTGCGCACGATGCGAGCGAGTTGCTGCTGACGTCAAGCGTCTCGATCATCTGCGGAATGAGCGCAGCGCCGCACGGCAAACAGGCAAGCGGCTGAAGCACTCCCGCGCCGTCATGGGGGGGTGGCATGGCAGCACCCGAATGATGTTCTGCGAGGTCACACCCCACGGCCGTTCGCACCTTGCTCAGGTCGATCGCGCGGACAACCTCAAGCAGGCGGATTTCTTCCGGCACGGCTGCGCGGTTAAATTCCCCCCTCCCCCTCGACTTGAGATTTTGTTTCGCCCGAGTTTCCTGTGCGTTTTAAACCCCCCCCCCCCCTTCAAACAGTTCTTTCATCGACGTCGACCAAGGCGACGAAAACGTTGTCGCGTCCAACTCGGTCACGCCGTTGCCGCTCAAATTCCTGCGCGGTGTTGGCGCCAATCGACACACTTTGAGATGGGCGCAAGGGGGCCGTAGCATCACACGTCAATGGGATGATGTGGATGGCGATGAACAAATGTGTTTGGGGGACGTCAAATCAAAAACTGTGCAGGCACACGCACAGGCGCTCCAGGGTTGGGAATTTCTCCGCGAGGCCGCTGTCGATGCGGCAAAAATAATTGTCCGAAAGGTCCAAATCCTCTAAGACATCCCTACATTGACCTGGATGAGGGAACATCATTGGAAGTCACGTACAGTCGCCAAAGGGTTTCAAATCCGCCCTCTTCAAACAGGTTGTAAGACAAGTCGAGGACCTGCGCTTTGAGACACCCCTTCAAATATTGATGGATGTTGAAGGGTCGCATAAGCGATGGGAGAGTACTTTGAGAGCGGCGAGCTTGCGGAATGCCTTTGGAATCACTCGCAGGCGGTTGGAAGAGAGGCGCCTACGGGGGGGGGGGGGCATTTTTTTTGGAGGGGGGATACAATATGACAAGATTCGGGAGGTTGCAAATCGAGTCAGAGATGTCAGTGAACTTGTTCTTGGAGACATCAAGCTCTTCCAATGTTGATGTTTGCTCTTGCAATTAATCGACGAAGGAAGGGGGGGGGGGTCAACGGAGGGAAATGCCAACTTTTGAAAGGCAGTTGTTGGAGAAGTTGAGCCGCTTGAGGTTGCGATAGAGCCTGGCAAGGAGGGGGGGGAGTCAATTTGAGAGGTGAGGGGGGGTACCAATGGGAGGGGCGGGTGTAAATGATTTGATTTGTGCTCACGTCTAGGGTCTGACGGAGGGGGGGGGGTCAGGTTTGTGTGGCCGCAGCTCACCTCGAGTTTGATGTGTTTTGAAAAGTCGCAGCCCAGCTCAATGAGGGCGTTGTGAGTTGCCTCCACAGCCCTTAGGTTCTGAAGACGGGGGGGGGGGGTCAGCTGGAAAAAAAGCCTTGCACCGAAAGGGCTGTCAAAAAGATGGGGAGGGTCGAAAGGAGGTTGTGACTGAGGACGAGCAGCTGCAGTTTATCCGCCACCCCCCTTAACGCTTCGGGCACGGCTTTCTGGTGACAGCGTTGGACAGGGGGGGATGGGGGTTCTGACGAGATCGCAGCGGGAAAGATCGATTGATGTGAGGGCTGCGAAGGTTTTGATGTGCGATGAGATGAAGACGCTGGCGGAGGGTCCGCACCCCGCACTGGGCGTTGAGCGAATCTGAACTTGGAGCTGGGGGGGGGGGGGGATGACAGGTTGAGCTGCTGCGCAGTGAGGCGGACGGAGCTTTGAATTTCAAATTTGGGGTCGATGGCTGAAATTTCTCAGCAGGGGGGGGGGTTATTCAACCAAGCGGTCTGACGTCAAGGTGGTTATCCCTCCCGCATAAAAAAAAGCTCCTCAAAAATTGCTGCACAGGGGGGGGGTGTTTAGAAAGCTGAGGGCAACCGAAAAAAAAGGGGGGGGGGGGGGAATGCGGGAAGCTCCTCTGAGGCTAGCACTTTGGGGGGGATCTGGCCCAGGAGGGGGGGGTTGGAACGGAGGCCGACGCGCGACAGAATTGGGACGGCGCAGAGGAAAAGGGGGAGGCTCTGAATTTCTGTCTTTGTTAAGTAGGGGGGGGGAGGGGGCACGGTTTGAGTGGGCAAGGAGGGCGGTTAGAGAGCTGAGGTTCGTCAGAGGGGGGGGGAGAATTGAGATGGCGTTGAACGACAAGTTAAGCTCTGCGAGGGGCCTGAAGAGGTGGGGGGGGTCAGCCGTGTCTTTTGGGGAGGGGGGGTGTACAAAAAGAAGGGGAGGGAGGAGAAGGAGACGGTCCCTCCGATGGCTTCGATGGGGAACTTGATGTCTCGGAAGAGGGGGTCCAAACTTTTGATGTTGTTGCAAGAAACGTCAAGGGCCACGAGGGACATCACCTCATGCGAGCTGCAGGGCTTGAGGGGGGGGGTGGTGGTTAGTGCAAATGAGCGGCAGGGGAGGGTACCAAAATTGGGCAGGGGAGGTCCTGGAGGGAAAAATGCGAAAGGTCAAGGGCGCCGAAGGGTCGCGAAGCGTCAGCAATGCGACCCTTGGGGGGGGGGGGGGTAGAATCTTAAAAGACCTGAAGAGCTGACGAGGAGCTCGAGGAGGCGGGGGGGGTTGGCGATGAACGCTCTGCAGAACTTCGACGTTAGAAGAAGGGGGGGAGGGGGCAACGGAAGGGGGGGGCAGGCTGAGGAATTCGTTTGGGACCGTTTTTAAAAGAGTTAGATTTGTTAATTTATGGAGGGAGGGCTGCGCGGATGAGGGTGGGGCGATGGGTGGGGGCACTTGAATCTCGACGATCTCGTTGTGTAAAAAGCTGAGGACGCGCAGGTCTTTTAGTGAGGAGATGGTTGGGGGGAGCTGGTATCTGAAAGGTCACATCATTGTTGTAACAACGCGGTGAGACATCAAGTTGTTGTCGAGCACAAGCGTCTCCAAGCATTGAAGGTTTTCTAAATGAAATTAGAGCCCCCCCCCGTTTGAAAATGACCGATCTGCTGCGGCACGTCTGTGATTTGATTTGAAGACACATCAAGGAACCACAAATTCTCCCTGATGTGTCTTAGAGACAGCAGCCGGGCCAAAACATTTTCAGGACTTCGATTGGAAAATCATACAGCTCGTTGCCGCCTCTAAGGCGGGTCAATAAATCAATTATGACAGGCTTATTAGAAATAAGAGCGGCCCTTAAAGTGTGCTACTTTTTTTGCACCAAGTTGAGTTTGAAGTCAACCGTAGTATTTGAATATTTAGGTTTTTTATCCATGAGAAATGGACACATGTATCTGAGAAACTGAAGTGGACATCAGGGATGACTTATTAATTACATGAGAATGAGAATTGTTTTTTGTTTAATGATCCTGCCTAAAAAAAATTCAGCAACCAGCACCTTAAAATAAAACATTTGCGCACGATATTTTTAGTCATATCTATTTTACTGTAAGTCACATTAATTCTAACGTATTATTTATTTACATTTAATGATACATTTAGTCATATCTATTTTACTGGAAGTCACGTTAATTCTAACGTATTATTTATTTACATTTAAATGTACCTTTTCGTTTTGCTTTATTTTATGTTGACAACGTTAAATCAAATGATATTACACTGATTTGAAAATAAATCAAAATAGAAAGTTTAAACAAAGTAACGCCAAAGCAATGGCAAATCTTACAGTCGAAGCCTCCTTAAGTGCGTCAGCTCCTCCGACTTAAACGCCCCGGGCATATTCGCAAAGCCGATTTGGGTTCTGCAAGAGGGAGGGGGGGGTAAGTTACGTTTGGGCGAACGGACAGCTCGAGGGTGTTGCTGAAGCGGATGCAGCTCGTTTTGATGCGCTTCACAGCCTCGCCCTCCTGTGCGACGGCTCTCTGAAAGGTCACCTTACTGCTTATCCGTTTGATGATTTGTTAGCGGCCTTTTAATTTTGTATCTAATATCACGCTTTGACATAAATCTCGCGATATGAAAACTTCCATCAACATTCCGCTGTGGTCTATTTTTGAACTCAAGTTCTACATTTGTTGTTGTATATATCAGAATATATTATAGACGAGATATTCTCAAGATCAAAATCCCGGGCACTTCAATTTCGTCGCGCCTTGAGTCGAACCGGATTTTGTAGCATTCTCGCGCTTCGCTCCTCGCCTTCAGAAGCTAAAAATAGATCAGTCCATGCACTTCAAATGGCACCTCAGATAACGTGATGACCTTCTTGCCCTCCAACCCCGCGATGTTTTTCGCCCACAAAAAATCCGTCGACTCCAGCGCCACTTTGCGCCCCTGACGTGTCAACGTCACCCCTCAAGGAGCTAAATATAGAAGCCCTCATCATACCCGCGTGAGGCGCGTGTTGAACAGCTCCCCGCGCGCCCTTCGCTCCAGCAGCTTTGATGTCGTTTTAAAAACCCTCTTCGCAATCGTCCGCGACAGCGCGCAGCTCCTCCACCATTTTTGAATTTTTCCAGCCGCAGCTTCCCTCTTTGCTTTAAGCCTCCCCGCAGCCTTTGCCCTCATGCGGATGTACCGAAACCGGTGCTGAATCACAGACACAGCCCGCTCAAAGTCGACCATCTCTCGCCGTCGCTTGGCGCGCCGCGCGACGTTCTTGCGGAGGTACCCCCTCAGCAGCATTGCGGCGCGGATGTTTTGGCGCATGCGTTGGGCTGCGAGCTTGTTTTGAATCTTTTTGCCCCACCAGCGCTGGAGGAGGCGGCAGGCCTTCATGAGGAGCATCCGCTCGCGGAAGTGGACATAACGAGTAAAGAAGTTGCGAAGAAGAGCTCGCGAGAAGTAGGTTTCGAGCGCTTCGACGGGATTCATATTCGTTTGCTCAAAATTATTATTCGTTAGGAACTCGGAACCGAACCCTGTGTTCACTCTGCGAAAATGCAGTGTTTCAGCCGAAGAAGACGGCGTCGTTGCCGGCTCTGCTTGACACGGCAGAGTGACTGCCTCTGCGGGATGTCCAGCGCCAATCAAAGCCTTTCTGATCTGGACACCTGCCGCAAGCAAGACGAGACAGCCTTGCCAAACGCCATGGCGATGGAAGCAAGACAGCATCAATTCGTTTTCTTCTCGCCCCCCCCCTCGCTCCTCTCCTCCCCGCCCTCTCCTGACGCTTTGGAGGACGTTGGCTCAAACCCTGACGCGCTATCAGGGTTTGAGCAGACGAGCGCCTTGGCAGCAGGCGCACGCATCTAAAACTGATCCGAGAAGATTGCGGCCCACAACCTAAGAGTTTGCCCAGGCGGAGCACATACTAAATGACTTGACTTGACTTGACTTGACCTGACTTGATGGGCCTTGACGAGCGGGCAGATTATGCGTTCCAGCCGAGTCTTGCTCCTTTTTTGCGTCTCTTGTCTCGCCACGGTTGTGTTTTTGAATCTGTCCTCGGTGCCCGCCGTGCAGCTGAAGCCGCTGATCCCGCCGGGCGAAAAATGGAGGCCGCGACCGTCCTCAACAACTCTGTCTCTCGACCTCTTTGCAGACGAGCTCTATCAGGCAGATCTGACCTCGTTTTCATCTCATGCAAATACCTCTGGCCAATTTCAGAGCGTTTTGCTCCACAGGATCGCCTCTGACAGCCCGCTGAGTACCTCCCCCGTGGACAATGCGCACTGGAGAGTCGCCCTTTTTGCCAATGCGTCGCTGTCGATGTTCGTTCAAAGCACAAGCGTTTGGAATCCTCCGCTGCTCCACGACGAACTCTGCTCTGCAATCGTGCAAATCAACCTCCGCGGCGTTGTGGTTTCTAACGCCGTCCTCGTGCGAGGCGCCACCGGCCGCATGGTGCTGTCGCATTGGACACGTGGCATGGCGTCGCCTGCCAAGGCGTTACTTTCGATGCTGAATGTCTCCGTCGCGGCTCAATGCAATGACGCTTGCGCAGCGCAGCTCCTGGCGTCCCTCCCGCGCTCTAGCGGCCTTTGTTTCGCCGCTCCCGCCTCCCCTTTCGTCCGCGTGGCATCCGACGAGCCCCTTCCCGTCGTTGCTTACCCAAGCGACCTCATTGTTCTCACTGACGCGAAAAGAGCAACAGCACCAGCTGCTGCAACCGCCGACGCGACGAGAGAGCGCGCCGTGCGCTGCGGCCTTGCCCCCTCCGACGCCTCCTGCGCCGGCGGTGCCTGCGTCGCGCTTGCGGGGACGTCGCTCTTTCCGCCAGCAGCTGCTGACGCCGTCCTGCCGCCATGCTCGCGCACGCTTATGAAGGCGGGGGTCGGCTTCAGCCCTTCTGACGTTGCTGCGGCTGAGGCGTCGGCGCTGCGCCGGAGGCAGTGGCGCTACGCACTCATTTTAAAAAAATTCCCAAATTTTAACATCGAGGACCTTCCGCACGGTGCTAACGTCGCGGCGATCTTTGCGGCGGGCTTTTCTTTGAATTCTACCCTCCGACAATGCGGCGCATCGGCCGGCTGCCCAGCCCTTGCGGAGATAAAAGACGCCGACGACTCTGCGCTCTTGTCCGCATGCGCATCTGCGCGGACGGACGCGTGCCTGTTTGTGGACGGAGCTGCATCTGCGGCTCCGCTGGCACCGCTCCATTCCGTCGTTCGTCAGTTCGAGTGGTCGACAAAACTTTTGGCGGTGGCGTCCTCCTACGTGGCTCTTCGCCCCAACATCTTCGTGTCTTTGTGGCCCATTGCGGCTATGGAGCGCAGCGCCGCCACAGATGCCATCGTCGCGAGGGCCAAACAGATCGCAGCGGCCCATCACTTAAGCTCTCTTCCTCTTTTTCTCGCGGCCGCTGACGTCGCGGTCGTCTCGCGGCCAATCGAAGACCCGGCAGACCATCCGTTGCCCCCCCCCCCCTCCTGGTGCAGCCTCGGCTTTCCTTCGGCCCAAGTCTTGAGCGCCCTGTCCGACTTTGCGCAGGGGCCTTCACTAGCGGTCGCCTCCTCCTCCGCCGTCATCGCGACGATTTCCTCCCCCACCCCCTGCCCATCCGCTGTTGCCGCCACCGTAACGCCATTGCTGGGGGTGGTTGCTGATGGAAGCCGTTCGTCTTGCGCGGCGCTAAATGCACTGGAGGGGGACGTGCTTGTGGTCGATCTACAAGGCGTAAAGACCCATCAGTCCGCGCTATTGTCCTTTCACACCGAAAGGTCGCTATCGTTGGCGGCCCTTCAAGCCGTCACGTCGCTTGATGGCGTTGTCTTTGCAGCGCTGCCGAGTCGTTGCGTCCGGGCGTGGGGCAACGCGTCTGTGGTGCACCTCAACATGCAATTGTCCGAATGCGACTCATCTTTCGCTTCGCTTCGCTTCATCGGAGTTACGTTCATCTCCACAACCTCAGCGCGCATTTGTGAAATCGACGCCAACTTCGGCCCAGCGGCGGCTTTGGGAGGGCCTGCCGCACCCCCGGAGTGGCGGCTGATGACGTGGACGCAGCAGCAGACCGACGAAGGGGTGTTGAGGGGCGAGCGCAACCTTCAATGGGCGGCGCTGGGGGATTTGCTGCGCTTGCCGTCGCGTTTTCGACCCGATGACACGCGTTTCGGCGTGACCGTTGTGTTGGGGGTGTGGAGGCGGCCGCAATACTTCGAGCGCATGGTCAACGCGCTGCTCAACCAGACCTTCCCCCCCACTGCAATTTGGGTCACTTGCTTCGCTTCAGAGCACGAGCCAACCTTCCGCCTCCTCGTCGACAACTTCCGCAGCCGCGGCGAGCGCCGCGTAGAGTTCATCTCCGGCCACACTCAACTCAAATATTTCGGCCGCTTCGCCCTCGCGCTGCTCGCCAAGACGTCGTAATGCCCCCCCCCCCCCCCTCCCTCGCCTTGACATTGCAGGCACGTGATGGTCTTTGACGACGACAGCATCCCCGGCCGGAAGTTTTTTGAATTTGCGATGCACGTGTCCAACATCGAAGGGTTCAGCGGCCTGCTCGGCGTCAAGGGCCACTTCGCGACGGGGCCAGTCTTCGGCACGGGCCAGCTCGTCGTGTACGGCCCTCTCGCGCAAATCGATTTCCTTCAACAGGTCGATTTGGTAGGGGGGGGATGGGTTTTTCCGACTTGCTGGGGCAAGTACCTCTTCTCGGAGGACTTTTTCACTCAGGAGACGGGCGAGGACTTTGCTTTCTCTTACAGCCTCGCGAAGCTGCTCGGTGTGCGGTCGTACGTCATGCCCCACACCCCCGACCCCGACTACAACGGCTTCTCGGCGGACTACTATGACATCTCCCTCGCTGGAGACACAACAAAGGGCGGCCTCTACGACCTCCGAAGGGACTTTGGCTTCGCGTTATGGCAGCGCGGCGCTCATCGTGGGCATTCCGTCCCGAAGGGGCATCCCACAGTTCTTGTTATTTTAAGTTCCCCCTCCGAACTAGAGTTTGTCGCGCGCCTCTGGGGGAGGCTCAAAGCCGATGACAGCCTCCCCTGCGTCACCGAGCGCGTCGCCGTGGTGTCGATCGACCCACAGGGTCTTGTCGGCACGGAGGAGCATGCCGTCACGTCAGTCCCTGTGGGTGATGTGCGCGAGCACTTTGTGGATTGTTTCGCCGCGCAGCGCGCTGACAATTTCGCGAATCGTTTGTTTGTTTGGCAGCGCAGGGCCGAGGACTGCACGAGGACGCTTGCGGCAGCTTGGCGGCCTGCGCTAGCGCTTATTTTGTGGGGAGGGGGTTCGGAGCGGCGGCAGATTGGGATGCACGCGGTAATGGGGCTCTGGGGGGAGGGGGTGAGTGTGGTTGGCGTGGGGGAGCTTGACCAGGCGCACGCGCGTGAGTGGGCGGTTGTGGAGGCGATGTTAAGCGGTCGGGAAGCGGCAGACGTCAACCGCATGACCCTTCTGTCAAAGTACGTCGCGGCAAAAGGGGGCGGCGGAGGTGAGTTTTGTGCGCCTTGAAAGCGCTTTTTTGTTTTGGCCTGGATGCGGTCGAGTCGAACCGTTTATACTTTTTTCTTATTTAAGTTGATCCACGACATTTTTTGGCGCGAATTTTTGTTAGCGGGCTCACGTTTATTCATGCTGTGAGCTGCCTGAACAGCCGGTCATTGCGAGTAAACCAAACGTCCTCATAGTCGACGACGTTCTGCCCCTGGCGCATCATCGCGGCGCCGATGGAACGCAGCTCGTACGACCTGATCTCAGGCACCATGTACGCCTCGCTGTAGTGGCACGCACTCGCACCCGCCATGTGCGCCCAAATCCAATCCAGCACCGGCGCACGGTCCGGCTTGATCTCAACGATCAAATTCTCCACCCCGTGCGTCCGAAAGAGCTTCTCCGCACCGACGAGCGCGTGCCGCTCATACCCCTCCAGGTCCATTTTGAGCAGCAGCAGGTCCTCTTGCACGAGCTCGTCGATGGTTGTCGACGACACCGGCTTTCCCGTCGGCGATGAGGTCACGGCGTTGAGGCCGGACGCGTAGCCCTCCGACATGAACGCACCCTCCCCAATTTTCTCTGCGAGGAAGTTGGGGGAAACTTTGACGCGCTCGCTGAAGCCGTTGATGGCGACGGAGAGCTCAAGGAGGCTGCGGACGTGCTGCTGCGGCTCGACGCACACGACGCGACAGCCGTAGGAGGCCGCAAAGAGGCAAAAGTAGCCCAAGTTGGCCCCAGCGTCGAGGACGAGCTTTGGGGGCGCGGAGGGGTCGGTGCGGCAGTCCTGGAGGATGTTGTGGAAGAGGACTGTCTCGTTCTGCGCGAAAAAGCGGTTGGCGACGAGGTCGTTGCTGAGCTTCTCCTCGTCCGGCGCGACGAACATTGAGAAGGGGTGCGGCGCATTGATGCGGATGACACGAAGGTCTTTAAAAGTCTTCAGCGCCGTTTGAAATGTCGCCGCCAAGTGGTCCAACCCCTTGGACGAACATGGGGCCGTTGCTACGGAGCTGCCGCCATGGGCGCCACTGGCGCCAGTTTTGGCGCTGGGGCTGGTGCCTCTGCCCTCGCCAACGTTGGCGCTGTGGCTGAGAGCGGCGCGAAGGCTTTGGACTTCCGCCAACAGCGACTGCACGCGGCCGTCGCTAAGATCGATTTTGGCCATGAGGTCGTCTCTTCGGAAGAGGGACGGGGCGATGAAAGCAACGAACAGAACCGTCGTGAAGGCCGCGACAAGCACGACGACAAGGCCCTGCTTCGCCTGCATTCGCAAGGCCCCTAACAAAGAAACTAAGGGAGGGTCCTTAATTTTAATTTGAAAACGTTGACTGCCCTCTACGACAACCTTGCACTTTGTCCCTGTACCTCTCTAAGATAAATTGTAGTATTTCATCTCTTTTTTCAGGGATTACCCGGAGATGACAGGCTTTGGAATACCCTCCGTCAGGGTGCCAGGTGGTGTTGATTTTCAAGGGTCGTTTGCGTTAGCGTCCTTTTTGCGTTGCAAAGGGAGCTAATGGAAGCCTCGAATGGTACCCAACCTAGCCAAACTATCACAGAGCCGGACAATGACATTTTCGATATTGGGGTTTCTTTTGGCGGTTGGGATCGAGTCGCGTGCGGCTTGCCTTGAACGGGCACGTTCGACTTTGCGTCACTTGCAAGCATGAAGAGAAGAGAATGAAGTGGTTGTTTCGTGAAATTGACAGCAATCCTTGTCATAACGATACCGCCATGTGCGTGGAGTCGGCCAGATCGCAAGGTCACGTTTCAATTGCAGCACGACCGTCCGCATCGCAGCAATGCTCGCCGGTGAGGTCGCCCGCCTCCACGCGCTCTTCAGTGATGCTAGAGGCCCCATTCTCTTCCGCACCGTGGCTCACCTCTGTCTTGCTAACAGAAATTTTTTGAAAATTTTAGAGCTTTGGATCCGTTGCCAAGCACGTATTTCGCCGTCGTAACTTTTCTATCGAAATGTTCGTTTAACTTTACATTGTTTTTAACCATCAAATGTTCACTTTCTGTAGTTTTCTTCTTTCGCTAACAAGTTTGCGTTTGTTATTTCTTCGGGCTCTGTCCTATCGCCGAAACCTTTACCAGCCGTCGCTTCTGCCGGTTGAGTTTGCGTGTCTGAGTTGAATCAGAGTCAGAAAAGACTTTCAGAGGTAGGATCCGACCCGTTCTGGGGCAGATTTGATTGCTTCCCGAGCCCTCTCTTCATTTCTCTCTGTTCGTGTTGAAATATCTCACGCAACAGCATCACGATGTGGAAATTGACCTGCGACGCCGGTAGACAAGTCTGGAGCTATTGGAAGAATGCACCATTAGACCTAGTGGCTTCTGTCAACAAAGAGAAGGAGAGATACAAGAGTCGTCGTGCCGTTGAGAAGGTCAGCGAGGATATGATTCAGCTCAATCACGCAGCACTCTCACGACGATGTGATGAGGCTTCAAATGACCCACGGGAAGCAACTTGGTATGGTGCCAAAGCGCAGCTCCTCCACGCTCCCGGATTACACCCGGGATTGCCTCCGCGAGGCCATCAAATATTTCCAAGCGCTTCAAGATGATGACGGGCACTGGCCCGGAGACTATGGCGGCCCCATGTTTCTTCTGCCTGGGCTTGTCATGACGTGCTACATTTCCAACTTTCAGTTCACACAAGAGGAGCGCGATGAGCTCATCTTGTACCTGTCAAACCATCAAAACGACGATGGGGGCTGGGGCTTGTGAGAGCTTCCCCCCGTTGACTCATGCGGTAGGCACATTGAGGGCCCGTCCACTGTGTTCGGAACTGCAATGAATTACGTGGCGATGCGCATCCTTGGCGTCGAATTGAACGACCCTCGCGCCGTGCTTGCGCGCAAGAAGCTGCACGAACTTGGAGGCGCGCAGGGAATCCCATCATGGGGCAAGTTCTGGTTGGCTGCGATGGGCACGTACGAATGGACGGGTCTGAACCCCCTCCCTCCGGAGCTTTGGTTGATGCCGTATTGGATGTTTTGCCACCCCGGCCGGTTCTGGTGCCACTGCAGAGTTGTCTATCTCCCGATGTGCTACGTGTTCGGGAGCCGTGCGACTGTGCCGATGAACGACCTCGTCGCATCGCTGCGGAAGGAGCTCTTCGTCGTGCCTTACGACTCCATCGATTGGCCGTCGATGAGGTTTTTCGTCGCAAAATCTGATGTTTATACGACACCCTCCTCCCTCGTCCACATTTTGATGAGTGCGGTTGCGCATGTCGAATCTGACGCCGCAGACTTGCTGTACCTTTACGAAAAGGTCCACATCAAGTGGCTCCGTCGCCTTGCCCTCGCCAAAGTTATCGACCATGTCAACCATGAGGACGACACCACTCGCTTCATTGACATTGGGCCTGTCAACAAAGCCATCAACATGCTGGCGGTCTTCTGGTCCGGGGACAAGATTCGATTTGCGAAACATTCGGAGCGAGTGCGGGACTATTTGTGGGTCGCAGAGGACGGCATGAAGATGCAGGGCTACAACGGCTCGCAGCTTTGGGACACAGCTTTCGCAGTCCAAGCGGTGCTTGAGAGTGGCCTCACAGACGAGTTCAGTGCCTGCCTTCAGCGCGCACATCAATACTTTGACATCTGTCAAGTTGTCGAAGACGTCGACAATGCAAAGAAGTATTATCGGCACATCTCAAAAGGCGCCTGGCCGTTCAGCACTCGCGACCACGGCTGGCCCATTGCCGATTGCGCGTCTGAGGGCCTCAAGTGTGTTGTGTCCATGAAGCGTGACAAGTGCGGCGCGCCACATGAGCCCTCACACGCCAGGATTGTCGCTGGCCTAGAGGATCAGCGAATGTTCGACACGGTCAACTACCTCCTCTCCATGCAGGTCAGTGGCTCCACGATCATTGCTGACGCGCAGAACAACGACGGCGGGTGGGCGACGTACGAGCTGAAGCGTGGGCCAGATCTCGTGGAGTACCTCAACCCCAGCGAGATGTTTGGCGACATCATGGTTGACTACTCGTACGTTGAATGCACGTCGAGTTGTGTGCAGGCTCTGGCGAATTTCAGAACACTCTTTCCGGATCACAGGGCAAGAGAGATCATGTGCGCAGAAGTCATTGCGAGGATTGACTCCACAGAGTCGCCATATCTCGAGGGAACGACTTTGTGCGAGCTATTCAGCGGCCTGATGGGTCCTGGTGGCCTCTTGGCATCCGTTTTCTGACGATGGAGGTACGGAAGCTGGGGGATCTGCTTCACATACGCGGGCTGGTTCGGCGTGCAGGCGTTGATGCTGGAGGACAAGGTTGAGAATGTGGAAGCTGTGCAGCGCGCTGTTGCGTTTCTTCTTTCAAAACAGAATCGTGACGGCGGCTGGGGTGAGAGCTATCTGGTTTGAGTTGTATTTAGACATTTTTGCTGACGACGGCAGTCCTGTGTCAACAAGAAGTACCACACGTCGGACTCGCACGTGACGTGCACGTCATGGGCTCTGCTGGCCCTGATGAAGAGCCGGGTCGCTCCGCTGTCGGCCATTGAGAGGGGCATCGAGGTCTGACTTATTGATTGTCATTCTCTCATTGCGCAGTACCTCTTGTCCCGCCAGCTTCCAAATGGCGATTTCCCACAGGAAACCATTGTTGGGGTATTTAACCGGAACTGCATGATCACATACGCAAACTACAGAAACATATTCCCGATTTGGGCGCTTGGTCGCTACATTCGAATGATGCGCCAAGGCCCTGACTTTCGTTGAGAAAAGCTCTTTGTTGAGCCGATGACATTAAAGTAAACTTCCTGTCATTTTGCGACAACATACAGTACATGAATAATACCCCCCCGTGAGACGCCTCACCAAGAAACTACTGTCCCATCCACGTGAAGCCCAAAGATAACGTGGCACGGTCAAAGAATCGCCAAATCGACAGTCCACAACTCTCAGACAACTCGCGAATTCAGAAATGAACGGCAGCGAAGCGCGGGTGCGAGATGATAGGTCAACCCCCCGCATGGGGATCCTTCCTTCGATCGCTACATCAACGACTTCGAAGTAAGCCCATGGTGAAGTTCCAAAGCAGCTGTCCCACATCCAGAGCCCCCCATCGCTGTCCCCACCCTTGGCAACCAAAAAAAATATCAGTCAGCGGCCCTTCTGGCACTCTCGCGTCAGACAGCACGTCCGCAGAGCGTGATACGGCGCGAAGATAATTTGAAACTGGATCCGAGTGATCTGCGATGACGCATCCCTCAGTGACGGCGGGAAAAGAACCCAGTTCATACCGTGAAATGAAACCTGGCGCATCTTTTTTTAAATTGTTTCAATACGTTTGAAATACGCACACTCTGTCGGGCCCATGTGAGCTTCTTGGATGTCTCGCAGTTCTTTTGCATGATGATAGAGCTATCACGACGGTCATATGATTTCTGTGATTCTACAATGCTCCTGTCAATAGCAGACAGCCTGACTTCACTCTCTGTTTCATTGAAATCGTTTTGCACGGTTTGTTCTGATCATTTAGGACGAGGAACGATGTGAGAGAAGTATCTACAAGTTTAGTAAATGGTCTCATGAATGGGCATGTGTCTAGACATCTTTACTTTCAATAACACGCGCCACAATAACGTCACACACCCTATTTCAAACCCAACTAGTTGTCGCCACTGATCGAACTATCCACATGGAGAGGAACTTTGTCCCCCTTACTCGCGTATCGATGCATGTCGTACCCTTGCTGTGGTGTGAAGTGAACCTGGTAATCATGCAGCATCTCGTTCGTTCTCTGTTGCTGTGACAAGAGTGAAGACCGCAACGCCAGCGAGTCCATGTGGGCATTGTAGGATGGAAGCAATTGGGACCCCACTATGTGCGACATCGAGTACGATGAAGGGCCATAATCTTGAGATGAGAGGGCGAACGCAGCCTGACTCGACACTTGAGGAGAATAGCCATGGCTCCCTGGAACAACAAGAGTCGTCTGATGCTCTGATAGGATTGGGAGCGATTGAGAGTTGACGTCCGCCAAAGTTGTCGCGGCAGGAGCGTCGTAGCCATTGACAAGAGTTGATTGGGCTATTTGAGTTGGAGCGATAGGTCCCTTTGGAGTCTTCACATGCTCAATTACCAACTGCTGCTGCCCGTGCTTCTCTCGTATGTGAACTTGAAGATTGAACCTTCCATAGCTTCCAACATACTTCCGGTCACAATTCGGATATGGGCAATGATGATAAACAAGGGCCTCACCAGAGAGTTCCTTATAACTTCGACGCCTTCGAGGTTTCAAATCTTTGCCCCTCTTCTTATGTTCTGCAGTATCTCTCATGTAAGTACATATTCCAAAACATTTTACCTGAGCTAGAGTTATCTTCAGGTCTTCCGGAATTCGACAAAGTAGCATTGGCCATTGAAGAGTTTCCCACATGGTGAGCCGAGTCATGCTGCTCAAATTGTCGTGAACCGTTCAGAAAGGACTGCATGGATCCAAGGTTTGACAATTGCATGCCATTTGATGACATATAATACGGCTGCTGGGGAGAGTCAAGACGAAATCCAGAGGAGAGGTTGTCCGAACTGAAATCCTGACGGTCCCATCGGCTAAGATTCATGATTGCTTCCAGTAGATTAAAGAAAAAAATTAATGAGCTTTTAACAACTTTAGAGCAGCAGCTTTCGTTTTTACAAGTTTAGAATCATCATTTCCTTCCAAATCTTGAACGTGAAGGTTGGGCCAAAGGTAGTCCCTCGAGACATACTTTCTCTTTTGGAAGAAAAGTTTATCGTCGAAGTACCTCTGTACGCCGCCCTGGGTTGGTGCCTGTCCTTACACATTCAAACACTACTTTGTATGTTCGATAAACAATTCAAATCTAGTGCACGTGACGTCCACATGCACAAAGATAAATATGGCAAGTGATCATATTGATTGTATAAGCGTTTTGTTGGATGGCGAGCTTTGTCCTGACCATTTTCTGTGTTTTTTCGATTGTTGCCTCCGTTCCTTTAAATGATAAATCCGACCTTGTCGGATGCGGCGCTGACCTCTGGGTTCAATGCGGAGTCAAGGTGTTGACATGCGCACCGCAATGCACTCAGTTCGCTTCATGTGTTCAGTGCCTCGGTGATGCATTCGTTCAATGCTGCCCTTGTTTGGGCGACATTGGGTTGAAGATTCAATGTGAAAATTCTTCTTCGTCTATTCCATCCCCGAACATTGATGTGCGAGGACTTGTTGAGAAGCACGAGGGTCGTCGCTCTTGCGTCTACACTGATACTACTGGACACAAGACTATTGGGGTTGGGTTTAATCTGGACAACTCGGGAGCCCGTTCCGCCATTGCTGCTATCGGTGCCAACTTCGATCAAGTTTACAGTGGCAAGCAGTGCCTGACGAGTTCTCAAATTGACAGCCTTTTCACCACAAGCCTCAACTCAGCCACATCAGGCGCTCGTTCTGTGGTTCCTGGGTATTCTACTTTGTGCTCAAATGTTCAAGCGGTCATGATCGACATGGACTTCAATCTCGGATCTGCTGGACTTGGCTCGTTCAATACTTTCCTCTCTTTGGTTAAGCAACATAAGTGGTCTGATGCTGCATCTGACTTACGTGGCACGCTGTGGTGCCGTCAAGTTGGCAACAGATGCAGCGATGATTCCAGCATCATTTCAAGCGGATGCTAGAATTTCGCTTTAGTATTGTATTGTGCGAATCGTTTGAGATGAATAAATCCAATATGTCATTGGGTCTCGAAGGGCATTGGCGACTTTCATTGTAATGTTCAATACGGAAGTAGCCACTCCGGTTCATTCCGTTTTCTTTTTCTGAGCGGCGGGCTTGTGAGCACCAGTCTCACCGCATTGGACCCACCCTCCTCCAAACGTGCAGCCCCTTGGCTTGAACAAGTGTAGCCCCAGTAGTCACTCCCCCCCCCCATCAGTTCCTAGCGGCCATTCG
>JAIYDP010000300.1 GCA_027487435.1 Verrucomicrobiaceae bacterium
CGTGTTGCATGCACTCACGGGTTCGGTTAGATATTGATCGTTGCGGCTCATCTTGGCAAGGCGAGTTGCTGAACAACTTCATGCCATCAGATTTTACTGATTTGAAGAGGGGATTTTGAAGTTTGCTGTTTCACCCAATAGGTGAAGATGTAGTGTGTTTTATTTTTCAACTTCCTGAGTTGTATCCATTGTAAATCCAACAAAAAAATCAGTAAATCAGTTAAATCAGTTGTGAAAAACTTTGGCTTGGTGACATCAACTGCGGATTCTAGGATCATATCCAGTTTATCCAGCGGGCTGACTGATTCTTTTTCTCAGGCGATAGCCAATGATTAACACTCACTCAGGAAACGAGCGTCGATAGGCGCTGCGACAACACACCTGCGAATCACTAGTCGTAGCTGGAACTGAGGAATTTCTTTGCAGAATCGCCGGGGTAACGCTTGCCCTGATAGTAGAGAACAAAGTTGCCAGCGGTCATTTTGGCAATTTCTTTCAAATCGTAAGCAGGCGTTCCGGGCAGTTCGAAGGCAAAGGTATCGATGGGAACGTTAGTCGTGTTGATCGACTTCATATCAGAAAGAACGACATTGGAGTCCCGAGCTTCGCCATCGGAGAGCAGGTAAACGACATCGGGGGAAGGGATCATATTGAATGCCATTTTCAGAGGGGCATACCACCCCGTATTGCCTTGGGCTTTCATCGATTGAATCAAGGCAGAAAATTTCTCCTTGTTTTGATTATCGGCAGGATGCCAGTTCGTGAATGGCGTATCGTTCAGGCCGTTCCAGCCTTTGTCAGCATAGTTTGGCCCTGGCGTCTCGATGGTCCATGCGTTGTGGGAAAAGAAAATGACATTGAAGTTCATCTTCGAATCAAGCGCTTTGATGGACTTGATGAGCTCCACCTTTAGAGCATCGATGCGTGTGCCTCCGCTATCGACATCAGATTCCATGGAAAGGGAAAAATCGACGATAAAACAAACATGTTTCCCCGTGCGTCGAGTGCCGAAGAACGAGCTTCCCCCGCCGCCATCGCCGTCACCATCGCCTTTGCCGAAGCCGGCATTAAAGTCATCGTCGATGCCGAAAGGCGCGGTAGGGTCAGAAATCTCAGGAACGGGCAGCGCCACATCAGAAACCGTGGAGGCGGCGATGACCCGAGCCATGCTAGAACTCGAGCTAGTGGGCTTAGGCTTGATGCTTCTTGCCAGATCTTTCGGGCGATCTGGGAGCTGTTCTTCGATATTCGGCGCCGAATAGGTCGCGACGATGTCGACAACTTTTTCTTTCGACAGAATATTCATTAACGCCAAAATGGCACAAATCAGCCCAATCACCACCACTCCCACGATGCTTGACTGAATCGCTTCATTTTTCTTTTGCTTGGAAATATAAGCCTCAACTTGAGCCTTTCGGTTCGAAAGTTTCGCCGGAGTCTTCGTGAGATGGAGGTTAGGAGTCATTGCGTGTCACTTCGATTCGCGACTAGATAGCGACTTTACGGAGCGATGGCGAGCAGAAAGTTGACGGACCTTGAAATGCTTACGCAAGCGGCGGAGAAAAAACCTGCCCACCTGGCATTTACCCCAGAAAACACTCAGCCCATGCTCCCCCCCTCTCCCACTCCCTCCCTCCCCCCCTCCTCCCACTCACTTGCAGCCTTGCATCCGTGCTGCCATTCGTTCATCCTCCGCTCATGGCTGCTAGCGATAAACCAGGCAAAGGAAACCGTATCTTCGTCTCCACCGTCTCTGGGGAGTTCGAGAAAGCCGAGGCCGCATTCCCAGGGCTGCGCTCGCAGCTCCGGCGCTATCTCACTGCGGCAGATTGCGAGGTGAAAGTGCAGGAAGACTTTCGCCAAACATCAGGCGGCACGCTGGAAAAGCTCGATGAATACATCCGCCACTGCGATGCGGTAATTCATCTCGTCGGGAAAATGCCCGGCCATCCCGCAGATGCCGATTCGCCCCAGGACGTGGTGGATTACCTGAAACACATCGCCGCACAGCCCGGTGGTCGCAGCTTTCTGGATCAACAGCCAGAACTTCTCGCCGCGTTTGGCGATGGCTCAGGCATCTCACTCACCCAGTTCGAGGCATACATGGCTCTGCATCACGTCGTGCCGCTCTTTGTCTATGCCACTCCCGATGCACGTTCCGGTCAGCAGCCCCATTTGGATCGCCTGCTCAAGGGTCGTCCCCGCAAGTTCGCCAGCCCCTTCAAGGATGCCGCCGAACTGCTCGGCCAGCTCATCGGCGATCTGCGCGACATCATCCCTACCCTCTCCCGCCAGCAGCCTTTGCAACGCATCGCCCCCACCCGCCTCATCTCTCGCCATGCCACGGATCAGCTTCTCGGGCGCGAGGCGGAACTCGCTTTGCTCGATAAAGCATGGTCTGGCTCGCAGACCATCAATCTCCTCTCCATCATCGCATGGGGCGGTGTCGGCAAGACGGCTCTGCTCGCCTATTGGGTGCGGGATCGCTTCATCAAGAAATCCTGGCTCGATGAACATGGCCAGCCCGATCCCATGGCCTACTTCGACTGGACATTCTACGACCAAGGCACCCGCAGCGATGACGCCACGCACGCCGGAGCCGCCAGCGTCGGCAGCTTTTGGGAAAATGCCCTGCACCACTTCGGCGATGCCGCGCCGCAGAACCCGCAGAACCGAGCCTCCCGCCTCGCCAAGCTCATCCAGGCCCAGCGCAGCCTGCTGATTCTCGATGGCCTAGAGCCTCTGCAATACCCCTTCCATCACCCACAAGCCGGCCTGCTCACCGATCCCGAACTACGCGAGCTGCTCGGCCTGCTCGCCCAGCGCAATCCTGGCCTCTGCCTCGTTTCCAGCCGCCAGCCGCTCAGCGATTTCCTCAGCGGAAACGAAACGCCCACCCGCCAGCACGACCTTGGAGAACTACCCCTCGCCTGCGCCGTCTCCCTGCTGCGGAAAATGCAAATCATCGGCACCGAGGAAGAACTTAAGGAAGCTGCCGAAGACTACTTCTGCCACGCCCTCAGCCTCATCGTGCTAGGCCGCTTCCTCTTCGTGAAAGGCGGCGACATCCGCATCCGCAAACAAATCCCGCTCGAGCGCGCCAACGACAATCGCAAGCAGACCACCACCCGCAATGCCTGGCATGTGCTGGAGGCTTATGAAGAATGGCTCGCCTCAGCCGCTGGCAATGCCGCCGATGTCCAGGCCCTGCGCCTCATCGGCCTCTTTGATCGGCCCGCCAGTGCGGATTGCCTCGCCGCCTTGCGGAAAGCCCCCGCCATCCCCGGCCTCACCGAGCACCTCGTGCCGCTGGACGACGATGCCTGGAACGCCACCCTGCTGCGCTTGGATGAAGCCCATCTGCTGCAACTGCGCTTCCCGTCCATGGGACCGGGCAGCTTCGCCCCACGCCCCGAAGCCCGCCACGTGCCGGTGGATGCCCACCCGCTGATCCGCGAATACTTCGCCAAGCAACTGCGGGAAAAACAGCCCGCCGCTTTCCAGTCCGCACACTCCCGCTTGTTCGATCATCTCTGCGTTACTACAAAACCGCTTCGCCCCGCCACCTTGGAGGGCTTACAGCCGCTCTATCAGGCGGTGGTGCATGGCTGTCTGGCGGGGCGGCAGCCCGAGGCACTCGAAAAGGTTTACGACGACCGAATTCTGCGCGGCACTGGGCACGACGGCTTCTTCAGCAAGAGACAACTCGGAGCAATCGGCGCGGATTTGGGGGCGGTGGCGGCGTTCTTCGAGCAGCCGTGGAGTCGGCTCTCTGATAACCTCAATGCCGCCGATAAAGCATGGCTGCTCATTGAATCCTCCGTCCGCCTTCGCGCCCTCGGGCGACTCACCGAAGCAGTGGAGCCGTTGCGGGTGGGGATCGGAATGTATGTCGAGGCGGAAGATTGGATAAATGCAGCTATATGTGCCCAAGCTATCGGCACAGTTGAAGTAACAATGGGGCGAATCCAGCAGGCTGTGGCTGGCGTCCATCAATCCATTGATTACGCAGGCCAAAGTGGTGATGCGTTCCAACAGATGGAAGCACATGCCACAGCCGCAGATGTTATGCTACATTATGGAGACAGAGATAAGGCCAGCCACTTCTTTGATATGGCAGATATCTTCCAGCGCGAGGTTTCATCTCAATTTAATATGGTCATCACGGTTGGTGGCTTTGCATACTGTGACCTGAATCTGGCAAATGCAGAGCAGGTGGCTTGGCAAAAGATTGCAGAAACATTTACCGTCAGTGATGTAACATTAGCAGGTAATGCTGAAAAGTGTTCCCAAGTGGACAAGCTTACGAACTCTGCCCTCGGTAGTCTTGCCGAAGCTGAGAGGCGTGCTAAGCAGATGCAGGAATGGACGCAACATTACACCTTCAACCTCAATAATATCGCCCTCAATCACCTTACCCTAGCACGGGTGGCCATTTACCGTGCCATTTTGCAGCCCTCTCAGCCCTCCGGCTTGCCTACTGCGGAATGCCAACTCGCCCTCGACGGCCTGCGCAAATCTGGCCATATGGACGACCTCCCCCGCGCCCTGCTGACCGCCGCGCTGCATCATCACCTCTGCGGTGAGGCGGATGCCGCGAGCCGTGCTTTGGCCGAGGCGCAGCAGATCGCCGAGCGCGGCCCCATGCCCCTTTTCCTCGCCGATGTGCATCTGCATCGCGCCCGCCTCTTCCGCGACAAGTCGGCCCTCGCCCAAGCCCGCACCTTGATCCACCAGTACCACTACGGCCGCCGCACCGAAGAACTCGCCGATGCCGAAGCCGCCGCCACGCAGTGGTAGCCCCCGTGGCGGCGCTTTCCAAGCGCCATGCCCTTCTTTCTTCTTCCTAGTCACGATTTGGAGTGCGGTGGCATGACACCGCTTTCCCCTCGGGGCGACATGTCGCCCCGAAAAAAAGCGCAGACATGTCTGCGCACTCCAAGGCTCTCGCCTCTTGATCGATAGTTTTTCCATCAACGACACGTTTTGTCATTCATTCCAACATTTTGTTTTATCCCATCAAACGAAATGCATCCATCATGACCCGAAATGTTTTTGTAAATGATCCTTGCTACCATTTTGTGCGTCAATTTTATCGATTTGTGCAATAATACCACAATTCCGTTTGACATTTTTTTCAAATCGTTTCATTTTTCTTGCGTTCCGTTTTTATTCTCTTACATTCCCTGCACCCACCAACCAAATCCGACTATGATCTCTGGCCCATCTTCTTATCTGCCTACCATCGATA
>JAIYDP010000128.1 GCA_027487435.1 Verrucomicrobiaceae bacterium
AAGGCACCCGATTCGAAATCGGACGTGGGGTAAAACTCACCGTGGGTTCAAATCCCACCTTCTCCGCCATCTGGTTGCTCAATCGAAGCAACTGATACACCATCAACAACTTGCGAGCCGTTAGAGCAAACTGGGACAGATTTTCCTGACAGTTTTTCTGACAAGTTGACTCGAAAGCCTGGGTCTATGACCCGAAAACGCAAACGCCGTAGCAGTGTCGTGGAAATCGGCAACGGTTCCGCGAGAATCAAAATCTACACGATGAACCGTCGGGATGGTTATCCCGAGTTCACGCTTTCATGGAAGGAGGCTGGCAGGCGCAAGACCCGCAGCTTCTCGGCCATGGACGAAGCACGGATGATCGCGCAGCAGATCAGCGTCCGACTGACGAATGGCTGGACGGCCGCCGATGAGGCGACCCGCCGCGACATCGACCTGCTTCGCCACTGCGAGCAAGTCGCTCGGGAGCACGGAGTCGGCCTTTCCGCCGCGATGGACGAATGGGCCAGCGCACGCAAGGCTGCCGGTGAAATCCCGTTGTCCGATGCGGTGCGGTTCTATCAAGCAAACCGGGCAGATCTATTCGCCGTCCGCACCAACGTCCAAGTAGCCGCCGAGTTCGTTGTGTCGCTGAAACGCAAGGGCGTGAGTGACATCTATGTCAGGAATGCGACGAGCAGCCTCAAGCGGTTCACCGATGCCATGCCGGGAAATATCGCAGATGTCAGCGTGGCCGACATCAACCGGTTCCTCGACAGCCTCAAGAGCCTTGGTCCGGTCAGCAAGAATGGCATCCGGCGAAACCTCGTCACGATGTTCGGATTCGCCAAAAAACAGGGATACCTCCATCCCGACCGGAAAACTTCTGCGGAACAGAGCGATTCGTTCAAGGAGCCTGAGAAGGAGATCGAGATTTTCACGCCGGAGGAAATGGAAAAGATCCTGCTCGCCGCCCACGCCCGCATACTTCCGCTGATCGCTATCGGCGGATTTTGCGGAATCCGATCAGCCGAGGTCGAACGCCTCAACTGGCAGGACATCAAGTGGGATCGCGGTCACATCGAGATCGTCGGCCACAAGGCAAAGACGGCAGCGAGGCGACTCGTTCCCCTTCCCGAAAACCTCAAGGCGTGGCTTGCGCCATGGCGTGAGGAAGTCGGCTCAATTCTCACGATCAGCGATGTGTCAGGAGCTTTGGGCGATACCGCCGTGAAAGCGCATATCCCCGGCGGATGGCGTCAGAATGCCCTCAGACACTCGTTCATAAGCTATCGAGTTTCACTGACAGGCGACGTGGCTCGAACTTCTCTGGAGGCTGGCAACTCGCCGAAAATGATCTTTCGTCACTACCGCGAAATCGTGGATGAGGAGGCAGCGCGGACCTGGTTTGGGATCACGCCTCCCAAGGGATGGATGCCGATGGGAATCAAGCACAGCCTGCGAGAGCGGATGCGCCACATGTTGACACAAGATGGGACATCAGCCGTTGACAACGGTGACAGTGTAGCATGAATGCCATTTCCGATCCCATCACTATCGAACCCGTTCTCATCAAGAAGAAGGAACTCGCAAAACGACTCTCAGTTAGTCCTCACACAATTGATTCTTGGGTGAAACGCCGAGAAATCCCATGCATCCAAGTGACCCCGCGTCTATACCTTTACGAGCTGGAGGCTGTCATGGCGGCTCTTCGCAAAAAATACGATGTTAGAGCCTCTTAAAACTAACGCCCGCCCTCTGCTGATACAGAGAGCGGGCTCCAACGACTTATTTAGTTTTGGTAGGATCGACCAATTTGAATGTCGATCCTTTGGTTGGCACTGGTGGGAGCGGCTCGCCTTTCACGACAGTCCGCTCAGTTCCAGTCTTTCCGCCGCGTGGCCCAATAATTTCGTATTGGCCTGAACGTGGAGCTGTAGTTCCTGATGTTAACTTCTTACTCACATAAATCACCTCCCTTCTTGCTCTGGTGAGCAGAGTCAGTGATAGCACATACCCTTGGCTTCTTCCACCTGATTTTCCTGATGTGGTATCCACAAATTATTCACAATACTACATATTGTATGTTTCGCAACGTGGTTACAATGTAACCGCATTCTGAATGCAGTGATTTACGGATACTTTTTATTAAAGTAAGCTGAAATCTAGTAGCTATTAAATTTTTGAGAACTTGCGATGATCTCACTATTTTCGTCGCATTTTCTTTATCATGCTCACCAAAGACATGATGCCAACTGCCAGGCCGACGATGAGTGAGGCTACTCGTAGCGTCCACTCGACCTGCTCTTGGAGGGAAGTGATCACGCCCAGCAATGGCGAGGCTATGCCGACGATTGCTTTGAACGTGTAGTCGATGTCGATGGGTTGGCGCATTGGTGGTGTGCGAGTGTCAACGGCTAGGATTTCCGTCGAGCTTGGGTTTGCTGTCTTTACGGAGATATTTTTCCGCCCACGCGGAGTAGCGAGCAGTGAGGGTGTTGTAGGTTTCCATGTCCCCAGCCTTCTTGGCTGTCTCGATGTCTTTGAGCAGTTGGTTCATCCACTGGCCGTGCGGTTTTTCCCAAATGAATTCCAACTTGAGCCGGAATGGATCAACCGCCATCGGCACGATATGAGTGAGCGAACGAGACGGTGAGAGCTTGGCGAGTGTCGCTACCGGATGCGCTGGCAATAATCTAACATTCGTCACTTTTGAGGCATTGATTTCCTGCCCGGGCGGAAGCCGGTCAGCGGTATCCGTCACAGCGACGGATACCGAACTCTCTGCATAGTGAGGAGCATTCACCTTGCGATCCTGCTCGCCATTCGCAATCAGCTTTTCGGTGCTTGGCTGGGATGGGTATGACTCTGCGAACGCTGAGGAAATGATGGCTAGGATTACAAGGGATGCTTTCATGGAAGTGTGGCGTTTTTGGGAATCAATCATTGGCAACGGTGGCTTTCCGCCATGTCTCGTAAGCGGCCTCGCCCTTGATAAACATCACGCTACCGAGGCCTTCTGCGTATGGAATGGATTCGCCCCATGAGGTAAGGAAAGTTCCATTGCGCTCGGCTGCGTCTTGAACGATCACGGCGACGGCTTCTTGAGCAGTCCAATCGAGTTCGCTGGAAAGCTCAAGGGGCAGACCCAGATCGGTGACGACTTGGCGAAGTCCTTCAAACTTCGGTGCCTTCAATGCGGCCATGATCGGAGCGAAGGCAGCATCGAACTCCGCGCCTTCGGTTGGTTGACCTTGTGCTTGGCGCTTCTCGATTAACAGGCGGGCGAGTTTGAGCATGAGCTTGTCGCGGCCAGCGGTGAATGTGCTTGGGGCGAAATGAGCTGGTTGCATGGCGAGGTCGATCCATTCCGAAACCTTCATGGTAGAGACCCATGCGCCTGGACGGCAAAGCACGCAGGTATTTCTGAACTGATAGAATTCTTCGCCTCGGATTCCACCGGACGGCAGATGGGTTGCAATGTCAGCCATGCGAGCAGCGACAGCGGGGCGGTGGATTCCCACATATCGAATCACTTCAACGTCCATCGCGGTGAGCGCGGGCTTGGCGGCGATGAAGTCCAGCAACTCAACCCGTTTTGTGGGACTGATGGCTTGGATGATCCCATGCGCGCTGAACTTCCAGATCGGCCGCAGGTCGAACGGCGTGGCCTTGTAGCGATCCGCGAGAATATCATCCGGGTCAGGCAGCGTGCTTGTTTCCCATGCTTTGCGCCAGTCGGCGCCGATGAGGGTGGCAACGTAATCCATGGCTTCCGCCTGTGCCTTCGAGAGATTTGCGGCGAGTTTTGGATCAACGGTGCCGGGTGGCTCAGCAGAGGCGGCAGCGGTGGTTGCAGCATCAAGCACGGCTTGCGCGGCAACAACTTTTGCGTCCCGTTCTTGGGCGAGTTGAAGTAGGTTCTTTTCGGCGGCATTGCCGAGCATGCTCAGGGAAGCGATGGCGGCGACGGTCAGTAGTGTCATTTTCATGTTGGTATTGGTTATGGGGTGAGAGTGATTCGATTTTTGCGCCATTTCTCCGGGTGCAGTGCGTTCCAGACGTCCGACCCATTCGGGTGTTGCGGTTTGCCTGCGGGCGACTCGACCTGATAGACCCAGACGAGCTTGTCGTGATTCTGCTGCATCCACTCGATGGCACCGAGATTGCCCCGGCCCGGTTGGAAAAGGATCGTGTATCCCGGTGTGCCACCCGCTTGCAGTTGAGAGGTTAGCGAAGAGCTTTGATCCCACTTCACGCGCTTGAACTCGGTGTTGTCGCCTGGGGTGGCGGATTGGTTAGCGATGAACACCCATGCGTCAGGATCGCCCGAACCTTGACCCCACTCTGGATCAGCCGGAACACCAGTGGTGCAGAAGCGATAGACGAAGTATTCCTTCTGAAAAACAAAGTGACCCGGAGGGGGCGGCTGGGCTGTGAAATCGCCACCAGGTAGGAGAACCGCCGTGATCTCACCGCTAGGGATGTCCCACGGCGCGAGCGCCTGATTGTCGCTGACCAAGATTACCGTATCCGCGTATTGAATCTCCCATCGGTTGTTCTCGACGCTCCACCTCGCCTCTCTCGTAGTGCCAAGAGCACGATACACTTTTCGACCAGCAACTTCCTCACCGGTCGGGATGTAGTTATAATGAAAGGCGATGCCTGCCTTGAGTAGGAATCCGGGCTCGAAATTCGTTAGGCTAGCGCGGACTTGGACTTCGACGTATCCCTCGGGGACGCGGATCTCGAAGACTGGGAACCCGTTTTTAGTCGTGACACTTGGGACGTTGATGTCGTCACCGGGCGTGAGGACAATCGAGTCGCGGTTGAGATCGCCCAAGCGTTCTGCTTTCACGACGAGTGAAATGATCGTGATGAGTGCCAGCGAGAAAATGACGGTGCGGTGCTTCATCAGATGACGTTCTTTGATTTGAGGGTTGAAATGAGGGTGGCGAGGCTATCGGTGATTTGGTCGATGGTGGCGTTGTTGGCATCGAATGTTTTCAAGGTATCGCGAAGCGTGACCTCGAATCCTTCGTCGGATTTCAGCACGATGAGATGGGATGCTGGGTATGCGGGATCTGCGTTGGTTGGCACGCCTTCGTCGCCGCGATTCACGTCATTCTCCACGATGACCAGAAACGTGCGTGTGGAAGTTGAATCGCCGCCGCCCTCGCGCCATGTGATCTCACCCATCAGAGTGATTTCGGACAATTCGCTACCTGTGGCTGACCCCACGCCGAGAGCGGAGTTGAGTTCCACCGTATTGAAAGATGGCGAACACTCATAGACAGGGCTTTCCGCGTCAGGGACGGGCATCGTCCAGTCGGCGGAATGCACGAGATAACCGATGTCGTAGCGGTTGCGCGGCTTGATGCCGAACTGGATTTCGAGAGTCTCCGCATCCCCGATGCTGACGGGAATGCTACCACTCCGCAGGAATGATACTTCCAGCCGTGCAGAGTCACCCCGCTTGAAACGCAGTGCTGTGATTGGATTTCGGAATCCTGAACCTTCGATCAACTGGAGTGTTTCAAGATCGACGTAAAGCTTCACGCCTCTTCATCCATGTCAACCGGATCACTCTCCGCTGTATGTCAGGCGGTGGCCTTCAAAGAACCGACTTTCACCGGATGCTGGTGGATCGAGCAAGACTGACGCTGTCTTGTTCCGATCATCGGAAACATTCATGGAAATTTTTATCCAATCGTTTGAGAGAATTTTTCCGTTTGGATCGGGCGCATCGTGAGCCACGAGGAAACGACCTTTCCATGTGTGACTTCCGATACGTCGGATTTTTGTAGCCGTCTGGACTGCGGAAGTTGATCCATTGAAAAACACAGTATCGAAATTCGAATAGCTCTCCTGCGTCCAGTCCACGCCATTGATATTGAGATTCCACTGTCCTACGACGCGGGGCAATTGCTCCCCGGTTTGTGCATCGTATTCCTCGCTCCATTCGAGATCTGCTGATCCACTGAACTCGCCGAGTCCGCATTCGCCATCGTAGGCTTCCACCGTTCCCGGCGTGAGGTGGAGCTGGAAGGTTTGCTTCCGATAGCGGTCATTCGCCGTCTCTTGCAAATACACCAGCGGGTAAAATCCGAATCGAGAGCCACGACGGGTCTTAATCGCAGCGAGAAGCAAGTAGCCGCTAAAAATCACGTTGGAGCCGATGAGTGTTTCCGGCTGCTGGCCTTCATCTGCGTCCGCCACCACCTGCCACTGCGGTTGATCGTCGATGATGATTTCTTGCTCGATGAGTGACACCCGAATCTGAGACGCATCATCATGTGCTTCGATGGATGCCGTTGCCTGCAAAGATGCGTCGGTGGTTAGGACATAACTTTGAGCCGTGATCCATGTCACCGTTGGTTCTGCCTCCCAATCATTCTCGTCATATTGGTAATCGTAATGCCCAGACTGGATCGTCACTCGGTAGCGTTTGCCGGTGCGGCTAATTAGAGTGAGTTCGTTGTCCTGCCCCTCGCCGGTGTAGTAAAGCAAGTTACCAAAATCGCCGCCAAATGATGCCGACTTCGGGAAATCCTCAAGTGCCTCAGAGATTGGAAAAACCCCATACTCATCCATCCACAGATCGCCAATCGGATCGGAGAGTGCCAACTCCGAATATCCTGCTCGGTAGATTGCCTTGCCGACCTCCATGTTCCAATCGGCTCCCGAAACGAGTGTGCCCTTTTTGGAGTTTTCCCGGTGAAGGATGGGTGCGTTCTTCCGTCGCACTCGGCTGACCCATGTGGAGAAATTTCCATTCCAGAAATCTCCCTCGTCACCGATCATGCTGTGAGGTGTCCCAGTGAACCATGGCCCGAAGGCAACGACGTCCCCGCCCCCGACGATACCGAGGTAGCCATCGCTTTCGCTTCGAGTCGCGCCCTGACCGATGTAGGAATACGTTCCTAAACCACCGCCCGTCGCATCACGAAAATCATCCGACTCGTCCATCCAGCGTTGAAGCTCATCCATCAACCAATCTTTGTCCACCGGCTCGGAGAGGGTGATAGTGGTATGATCCGGTGGATCGTTGTCCGTCGCGCCTTGCGTTGCGGTGGTGGGAGAGTCCGGCCAGATATTCCCAATCGTCGGCCTACCAACTACCGCAGCTTGAACGGATACGGTGTTATTTTCGGTATTGAAAACGTAAGATCGAGTGAGTGAACCAGTCCAAGGATGAGTCGCTTCTTCATCGAGATCAACCGATGTGAAAGTGCGGTAGGCGGCAGTCCCACAGAAAAATTCGATTTCTGGAACAGGTATGAATGGGCCGCTGGATTTGAATTGTAGGGAAAAATCATCTCCGTGAAAGCCGCGTGTGTTTGAGTTCGCGCTGCTTGCAGATCGGATAAAAAACGGAGTGAGCGGTAGGCTGTATCGAACCCGCTTGATCGGCGATACATAGGGCTGCGGCAGCAAGTCTGTGGAGGTGAAATTCATGGGGTCAATAAAGCAAGCGGTGATGGCTCAGTTCTTTGCCGATGCGGATTTCCCCTGCGGAAGAGCCTTGCAGGATCGAGGTGACATGCTCGCTCAAAACCAGCGAGCCGCCACCGTTTTGAGAAATGGTATGGATGCCGTCATTGACGAAAACTGCACCTAGTAGAACAACCGCGCTGTTAGGACGGCTTGCGCCGATTGGCCAATCGGGTGTCGTATGCGATGAGTAATCTGATCCGCTGACAATTTCCCATCGGGTGACGAGAAGTGAGCCAGTGGTTCGCAGCGTGGCTTTGGCGAAAAAGTAGGTCGTGGATGAAACTGAAAACGAAGCGTTCCAATTTTGAGCTACCAGATTGTTGAGCGTTCCCCACTCGATGTAGTATTGCTTGCTCGTGGCTTCTGGACTGGGCGGCGTAGCGGGTGCGGCGATGTAGGCTGGCCTCGAACCAAGAACGGCGAGCGGGATCGCTCTTGCAGAGCCTCCAGACGATGCCGAGGCTCGCACACGAAACGAAAACCCACCGGATGAGGAGACGATTTCAGTGCCAGGGCCGGGGCGTGGAGTTCTCGCTTCCAGCGCGTCAATCAGAGTATTCCAATCACTGGCGAGGATGGGATTGCCGGGGCGTTTTTTCGGTGGCAGTCGCATGGTTGTTAGAGCGTGTAGATGTCCTCGTCCCAGCCTCCCGCATCACTCGCAATCCATTCGCGCTCGATGCGGTAAGCACTGCCCTCTTGCGATTGAGTGACGCCGTTTAGCAACCATGTTCGCCCGTCGCCGACGTTCGGCTGGCGACCATCGGGCTGGTCGATCTGGCCAATTTTGTTCACATCGGAAGATGCCGCAGATGCTTTTCGGACAGTGGATTGCCGCCATGTGACTTTCGGCGAGTAGTATGAAGTTTGGCCGCGCTGGATTTTCTCTAGCACTTTCTTGCCGAGTTCCGAGGTGATTTTGTCTTTGTAGGTCGCACCCGAGTCATCCTTTTCTTTGCCGCTGATGATGGCTTGCAGTGCTTCGACTTCTTCTTTGCTGAGAGTCCTTAATTTTTTGTGAGAAAGCAGAGGCTCTTCGGAGAGTGACAGCCCGAGGGAGTAGGTCGTTTTGGCAGGATCGTTGGTGGTGTTGTCCGTGCCAGCGTAGTTGCAGGTGATTTGTGCGATGTCGCCCTCGCTGACTTGGGCAGTCGCGTTATCCACCGAGATGAAAGGAATTTCCGGGTGGGCAGTGCCGGGGCGTGGCATCAACTGAGTGATCGAATTGCGGTGGCAAAGGAACACCTGACTGGCCGTCCACTTACCTTCACGATCTACGCTGAGGCTGTAATCGGGCTGCGGGTAAAGTTTGCCCGGTTGTATGGAAACATGTCTCGGCATCTTGGCCGTGACATGGAGTCAACCGAAGGCGGGAGTGAACTTGCCCGTGCCGGGTTTCATGCGCTCACTCATGTCGCGGAGGATGCGATTGGTTTCGCTGGTGAGCTTGTTGTTTTCGCGCTGAGCATCGAGCGCTCCCCTGGAGTATCCACCGCCGCCGACTTTGCCGAGTGAGGTGACGATAGGATCGAGTGAAGAAGATTGTTTGACCGCTGTTGGTGGGTTGACTGCCGTAGCCTTCGCCACCGCCGCAGTCGCCTGCTTCACCTCCTCTGGCTTTGGGATAGCTTCTCGGATATTTCCTATCACCGTTTTCATACTGTCCCGCAGTCCGGTGGTGTCGATGACCTCCGCCGTGTTAGAAAACGCATCACCGAAACGTGCAGAGATGTTTTCACCCGCCTCCTTCAACCTGAGTCCGATCTTTTCAGCAAGTGGCCCGAGCTGGTCGCCTGCGTTGCCGTATTTTTCCGCCGCCTCCGCATCGAGGATACCCGCTGACTCCCGCAAGCTTCCCTGCGCCGAGTCAATCGTATCTCCCTTCCCAACCAATTCAGCGAGCGGACGGGCGATTTCCAATGCTTCGGCGAGTCCTTTCTGGAGAAAGCCGACAGCACTGAGAAATATCCCGATCAGCGCATTGCCCATGCCCTTCCAGAAGTCGGCGGTGGTGATGACTTGGAAATAGGTGATCGCTGTTTTGAAAACCTCGACGATGTATTGGCCGGCTGCGGCAATGGTGCCACGAAGAGTCGCCCACAGGAAATTCACGCTCATCGCAAACCCGAGCTTCAATGCGGTTCCGACGAAATTGATAAACTGGCCGCTCTTGAAAACAGCGATGACATACTGCATGGCATCCCGGATTTTGTTCCCCGCCTCAGCCGCCAATGGGGCGAGTTTTTGGGCAAGTGCGATGGCCTGTTCCACCAAGGGACGGATTGCATCGTTGATGGGAGTGCCGAGAGTGAGGAATACTTCGTTGATCGTGTCCTTGAGAGTAGAGAACAAGCCGTTGGTTGTCTTGCTCTGCGCCTCCATCATTCCCGTGAACTTGCCGCCTTGGGAGGTCATGGAAATAAAGGCACGTTCGATGTTGGGGAATCCAACTTGGCCAGACTCAACGAGTTTTTTGACCTGCGAATCTGAAACGCCGAATTGCTTGGCCAGCTCGCCGATGATCGGAATGCCCCGCCCTGTGAGCTGGTTGATGTCCTCCGCAAACAGCCGCCCTTGCACCCGTGCCTTGCCGTAGAGTTCCGCGATCTCGTTCACGGGGGCTTGCACTCCTGCTGAAACGTCACCGATGCGGGCGAGAGTCGCGGCAACCGTGTCCGATCCTTCACCGAAGGCAATCAGCTTACGTCCCGCATCCGCCAGTTCGGGAAACTCAAAGGGTGTCTTGGCTCCGAGTTCGCGGAGTTGTGCGAGGGTTTTCTCTGCCTTACTCGCGTCTCCGATCAAGGTCGAAAAAGCTACTTTGGTTTGCTCGAAATCCGCCGCTGAAGTGACTGCCTTTATCCCTGCGGCGAGTGCTACGCCACCACCCGCGAGAGCGGCACCGAGTCCGATTTTCAGGCCAGCGGCACTGAGGCTCGCCATTTTTTTAGCCGATGCGGAAACGAGCTGAGTGGCACTCGCCATCGACCGACTCAATCCCGAGATGTCGGCTCCAAGGGTGACGGT
>JAIYDP010000248.1 GCA_027487435.1 Verrucomicrobiaceae bacterium
CGCTTGCGGGGGGGGGGGGGTTTTCCCACTTGTGGTTTTTTACCCCGGCCTGTCCCCCTTTGTTCCCCCCCCCCCCCATATTGCGCCCAAAAATTCGCCGCCGAAGCGGCGGGAGCGTCCCTTGATTTCCCCGTATTAAATTTAATCCGCCGCATCACGCCGAAATGGTCGCAATCAAACTTTGGCGCGGCCAGGAGGTCCGCCGCGTCGCCTTCGACGGCACCAACCCTTCCCTTCGCTCCCTTCGCGCCCTCGTGCGCCGCCTCTTTTCGATCCCCCCCAACGTCCCCTTCCTCCTCCGCCACCCCCCCAATGGCCGCACCCTCCGCGAGGACGACGACCTCCGCGCCGCAATCGCCGCCTCCGGCCCCTCCCCCCTCACCCTCCGCCTCGTCGCCGCACCTCCTGCCGCATTTTCTCCCCTCCAGGCCCCCCCCCGATGGTCGCGCATTTCCTCCCCCCTCGCCGCCGCCGCGCGGTCGTACGACGCCGTCGTCGTCGGCAGCGGCTACGGCGGCGCCATCGCCGCCCTCCGCCTCGCCGCCCTCGGCTTGCGGGTCTGCATTTTAGAGCGCGGCCACGAACGCTTGCCCGGCGAGTACCCCTCCGACTTGACGCGTATTATCGCAAATACGCAGCTGCACAAGGGGGGGGAGCGCCTCACCGGCCGCGCGTCGTCGTTTTTTGACCTGCGCGTGGAGGACCGCACGTTCGTGTGGGTCGGCTGCGGCTTGGGGGGGGGGTCGCTCGTCAATTCGAACGTCGCCATCCGCCCGGACGACCGCATCTTCGACCTTTTCCCGCCAAAATTCAAATCCGACCCTGCGCGCATTGAGCGCGCGTTTGACGCCGCGTTTGAAATGTTGGCGCCCCTCCCAACGCCGGGGGGGGAGTCGCTCGGCAAGACGCGCGCGCTTGCGCGGGGGGTCGAGGGGACGGACGTGGCGCGGTTTGGGTGCGCGCGGGTGAACGTCACTTTTAGCGCGCGGGTCAATCCGCAGGGGGTGGCGCAGCCCGCGTGCACGTTTTGCGGCGATTGCAACACGGGTGGGTTTGTTTTTATTTTAACGAGCTCTTTAAATTTTATTGCTCAGAAGTGCAGGGTGCAACGTCGGCGCTAAAAACACGCTTTTAATGAACTACATCCCCGCCGCCCACTCGCTCGGCGCCGACGTCATTTGTGGCGCGCGCGTGAGCCACGTCAGCCGCGGCGCCGACGGCCGCTTCGACGTCCACGTGGCCGACGCCGACGACGACAAGGCGGGTCTGTTAGTTATCTCCGCGCACAGGGTCGTCCTCGCCGCTGGGTGGCCTCTGCTCATTTTTCCTCATGGTTTAGGTCTTTAGGCTCGACGGAAATCCTCCTCCGCTCGAGGCGCGAGGGGTTGGCGACGTCGTCGCGCGTCGGCCAGAAGTTCTCCATTAACGGCGATTTTTTAGCGTTCACTTACGACGGCGCCCAAATCGTCGACGACATGGCCGACCCCCCCAACGCACGCGGCCCCGCGCCGGTCGGGCCGTGCATCGCCTCCGTCGCGGATTTCCGCCGGGCGGAGCGGCCGGTGCAGGACGGCTTTGTCGTTGAGGTCGCACTCTAATTTCTTGGCCTAAAGCCTTTTAGGACGGCGCCATCCCGGGCGGCCTCGCCCCTGCGCTCAACGCCATCCTCCCCGCCCTCGCCCTCGTCGGCGCCGACGAAGCGCCCGCATCCGAGCGGGTGGCGCAGGTCCTCCGCGCGATCGAAAGCGCGGGGCCGGGAGGCGCGTGGCGCGGGGCTGCGCGCAACAGCCTGTTTTTGTTAGGGATGGGGTACGACGCCGGGGACGGGTCAATGACCCTCCGCGGGGACGGGCTTGTGGTGACGGGGCCGTCGCTGCCGTCGGCGGAGGTGGCGGCGATGCGCAAGGGGCTGATCGAACGCATCGCGAGGGGGAACGAGGCGGTGGCGATCACGGACCCGATCGCAGCGTCGGTGGGGAGCATGGGGTGCGTGCATCCGCTGGGGGGGTGCCCCATGGGTGCAACTGGCGCCGACGGAGTTGTCGACGACGAGGGGAGGGTCTTTGCGGGCGATGGCGACGATGTCCACGACGGCTTGTTCGTGCTGGACGGGGCCGTTGTTCCGACCGCCGTGGGCGTGAATCCTCTCATGACGATCTGCGTCATTGCGGAGAGAGCAATGGCGATCTTAGCAGAGAAAATGGGGGCAGCGTCGCTGGACGCCAGAAAGGACGACGTGCTGTTGTGGTGACTGTCATGTAAGAATAAAAACGAATAACCACATTTGTTATTTTGAAGATGGGTGTTGTCTAAGATTGATTCCATGTTTTTGACCGTTTCTTCATGGCACATTCATTCACATTGACTCCATGTACTCATGCACACGTCACCAAACCACTTCTCCGAACTACTTGATCTTATTTGATCCACGATGAGAATAAACCGAGTCTGAGCTAAGCAATGATGGCTTCCTCGAGGGAGTGATGACCCAACGGATACTTCCGATCATCCCCATGATGAAAGTCCCGTCTGACCCTCCGTGCTGTCTTGCTTGCTGTGTTCTGCTTGTTGTCTGATTCGTTGCAAGTCCACTTGTACCGAGAGCCATAAAATTTTGTCGCCCCACGATTTTGCGCAGGGGGCGCAGCCGCGTGGCAGCGCCACGGCTTCGAACGAAAGCACAACTCAGTCGCGAGCAACAGTCAACTAGCTCGACGTGGGGCTGCTGCCTCGTCCCTTGAGAGCGACGGCAGACCGCCCAAGTGCCGCCATGATGGCCGCTTGGTGGCCGTGCCGCAGGTCGTCTGCAGCTCTGCCATAAACTATAGTCATCCTGTAAATTTACAGCGCCCATGGAATGGTCAGAAGTCTCTGAACTCGCCATGGCCATCGGCTCCTTCCGCCGCAGTGAGCGCCCCTCTCAGCCCGCACGCTCCAATCCCCCACCCCCCGCCGGAGCTCATGGGCGCAGCGCTGCAGAAGCACGACAACGCGTGGGAGCTCGTCTTCGGCGTCTCGCCGCCCTTGTCGACCTTCCAATTCGACCTCTCCCGTCGCGACCGCGTCGAGCCCTCCGCCGAGGCGAGCAGAGCCCCGACCGCCGACGCCGCCGACGCCTCCAAGTCTGCGTCCGTCTGCCCAATGACGCCGTAGGACGAGGGGGAAGGTCGTCACGTTTTCAAAAGGCTCTGCGCCCGTTTTCGAAAAAGAGCCCCTCCCCCCCCCACGGCTCACTTCGGCGCTGTCGGCGATGCTGAAGAAGGCGGGAAACGACGACGTCGACGCTCTGCCAAACTCTCGGTCGCTGGTGACCGTTAAAGTGACCCCTCCCCCATGCGGCTGACGCGGCAGGTGTTTGTCCACCCGCAGCGCGTGCGCCACAAGCTCAGGGTGCCGGACGCTTGCACAATCGAGCAGCTCATTGCGACGATCATCCGCAACCACAACGCCGTCGCACAGCCACCCCTCCTCGAGAACCCCCCCGCCGCCTACGACCTTCGCGTAACCCCCCCCCTCCCCTCGCCATTTGACTCGCATAGCTAGTCGAAGACGAAAAAGGCAACCCCGATGGAGACTTCCCCCGTAACCTTGTGGGAGGCGGGGCGGAGTTGATGCGTCAGCGCTCGACCGCAAGCGCGAAATCGGCCGCGTGGGGGACGACACGTTCGCGCTCGTTGCGAACCCCGACTTTGTTGCGACGCCGAAGCGGACGAGGCCGTCACGTTGCCTCTTATTGTTCGAATCCTTTTTGACAGAGCAGAGACACGAAATCGGAGCAACAGCTACTTCGCTGGCCTGAAGACGCAGAGCGGCATGAAGTTGATCAAACTTCACCTCCCAGACAAGTCAACCATCGCCATCAGCGTTGCAGAGTCCGACGTGCTCACTCGTTTCCAAAAGCGTCTCATTCCATTAGACCCTCGAGGCTGTGATGCATTTAGTTGCGAGAAAGCGGAGCATGAAGATAGATGACTTCTATTTCAAGGAAATCCTCAGCTCTCCAGATGCATCAGATGTTGTCGGCTTTCTTATTTTAACAATTCACCCTGAAAGGAGCCCAGGGTGTTTCCATTCTCAGCACGAGTGAAGGATATCGATGTTGAAGAACTCCAAATTTGCGAAAGTCCGTATTTCCTGACATTGAAAATGATGCCATCAAAGAAAAATATGCCGATGCTCCTCCTGAAGAGCACACGGTACCTCGGATCGCACCTGTGACGGAACAAACTGAGGATGATGGCTCTTCTCTGAATCAATACTCTGCTGTTCTCTATGAAGTTAACTTGAAGGATGAACAGCTAAAAAAGTAGGAATTTGATATTGTGAAGGTCAATCGCCATAATGTCAGAGAGGAGCGGCGGATGGGAATTGACCAAGAGAACATTTACAACTTGCTGCCAAAGTCTCGCGGATTTCTTGGAGAAATCAGGCGCGCTGTGTCAACTGCATCTACCAAGCGGGTGTTGTCAAATCATGCAAAATTTACTGTCGCAGCCATCTAGAAAGATTTCGGATCTCTTAAGCATTTCTTCAAAGGACGAAGATCCAAAAATGTTCTCTTTGGTGTTCAAGGACAAGGAGCTTGAAAAGAAAACTATTGTGTACGAAGCCAAGACTGACAAGGAACGAAGTGCCTCTACTCTGTTCAACATTCTGAATGAAGCAGATAAAATCGTCAGGAAGCTAAGATACTTGCTTGAGAGTCCGATGATCTCAATTGACAAAGACATCGAAGCAGTATGACACTTCGGTCATTGTACTATTTGTATTTCCCTGTTGTAGAATAGATCAAACTGATCAAAGGGTGTTAATATGATCTTGAGAGTCATATTCGTTACAAAAAAAACACACACAAAACGAGCGACATCATCCTTACAATTTCAGAGTCCGAATGCATCCATCCCCATCCAAACCAGTGGGCGAGAGCGCGGGGGGAGAAATCGTCATTCTGCAGCTCGCCGCGAAAAGATGAGACGTGTCTACACGAGAGACCAAGGTTGAATGTGATGAAGTTGTAAATTGGGACAAAAACCCATTGTTACACACGAAAGTTGAAAATTCACGACATTTGTATCATACTTTGTTCGTTCCTGATTTAGAGAAAATTTCGGATCTGACGTTCACAATGAAGAGCGGGAATAAACGCATGAATGTCGTACTTTTTACACGTGCTTTACAATTTCCAATCAAGAGGGTTGAACTTGCGAACTCTCTGCTGCACCTCCCGTATGTGCTCAAAGACTTCTACTGACGACAAAACTCCATGACCAGACATAAAAGAAGAAACAACACCAGCGGCTGCACCACTGGACCATTCGACAGGATGTAGCCTCGTTGCAGAGTTGGCATGAAAACTCTGTGCCATTGTCTTTCCACAAACAAGCAAATTGGTTACGTCAGCGTTCGTTAGAGCACGAAAAGGAAGGAAGTACGGGACTGTAGATATTCTGCTGATGTCAACTGGAAAACTACAATTGAGAATGCCATGAACATCTGCTGGATAATCTCCAATCGCAATAACATCATGGAAAAAGTCCCCAATCTTCGAAGGATGTCCATCCGCGCTGAAATTTGCGTAAAACAAACGAAAGCCATCGGCACCAACGGATCGCCGCGTGTCGCGAATGTACGGGACTTTGGACAGACCCGTTTTGGTTCCAACAATGTCGTCTCTGGCAAGCGAAATGTGTGAAGGAGCTGAAGAAACGTTTTTGAAGAAATGATACCATGCAAACGCTTGATCTTCGGCAGCCTTGAGAACAGTCAGATTCAGTCCTCCTTTCCAATCACTCGAAGAAGCTGAAGCAGCATCCCTGGTCAAGAACAAGTATCCTGACTTAAAATCATTGCCCCCACCCCAATTCTGATTCGAGACATCTCCGTTAAAAAGGCCACCACCCCAGCTTTGTCCTGTACTCTGAAAATTTAGAGCTGTTGCAAAATGTAAAAATACGATTGATCTTCGATATGCCCATATCTGGTCCCAATTGTATCCTTCTAACGTCAGCTCTGACAACGGAGACGGTGTTGGAATTCCCTCGTCGTGCGCAATGGAACTGTTGTCATAGCGCATGAAGAATGGAAAAGTCATGCTTTGTCCACACTGTTCCAGGCTTTGGGTTCCCATTTCATCAGGAATTTCAACCCCAATCATGTATGATGCACCGCTGAGGGCAAGCACATCTCCGTACTCTGTTGCGTCAATGAAGACGTCACCTGCGCTGTGAGCAAGCTCAACACAGAGCAGCAACCAGTCACGCTGAACACGGACTTTTGGAACCGAGGACTCGGCAGAGGCGAGTACCAGTCCTCGATTTGGCCACTGAGTGGGATGGTCCAATGGAGCGAAGGGTCGACAGGAGTTCGAGTGATGAGCTCGACCGACTCGATTTGAGTTGAGCTCGCCATGGAGACAGCCTTCACGACGGTGTTGTACATGATTTGAAGATTGCTCAGTTTTGCAACCGTTGGGAGAATGAATCTCTCGAGGAGAACAGGGGGCTCAAAACCTATTTCCAGTCAACGCAAAACGGAAGAGCTGGACATTTGTTGCTGACCCAGCAATGACCTGGGTTGCCAGGTATTGATGCCATCATCTCCGCGAAGTCAACATTTTGATTGTCTGGTTGAATATCGTGAGGACCAAAATCTATGGCCGGGACTGCAGACGAGGTAAGCTGACCACCTAACCAATCCGTTGGCTGCAACATTAGCTCAACCGCCTTGATTCTCACCTCGGACAAGCACACAGACAAAGACTCGTTTTCCTTTGCGGCAGTAATGGCTGCAGCCAATGCGGCTGTAGATCCCCCCAAGATGACGACATTGCAGTGCAAGGCAGCACAGGAGCCTGTGAGAAGAAGCAGCAAGGCAAAGGTCATAGGCGGCCAAATCAAGTGCAGTCAAGTCAAGTGCAGTCAAGTCAAGTGCAGTCAAGTCAAGTCAAGTCAAGTCAAACATTGCATTTGAATGGACCTCATCAGACTTTCTGCTGATGAGCTTCATTTCGTCAGCGTCAGGCCTGGTGCCACCTTCGTCCAAGCTCTTTCCCTCACGAATGGTCTGTCTGCGCCCATTTCTCTCCGGTTCAAGCCCTCGACGGCGGACAAGTACGACGTCCTCCCGTCGTCGCTTGTTCTCCAGCCCGGGGAGACTCGAGCTGTTCAAGTGCAGCTCAGGGTCCCTCGCGTCACTGGCAAGAGGAAGGGAAGCTCCACATTCCGGGGTGGGTGTGTTTGATTGCTCTCGTGACCGAGCAGACCACATCATGATCAAGTCGGACTTCTTCGAGAAGAAGTGCAGCGTCTCCTACACCCTCGCCGCAGACGCACCACCCGCCCAAGGCCACGTCCAAGTCCCCCGCGTGACTCAGGAGGCGACGTTTCGAGTTGCTCTTCGCCGTCGAAGTTTCTGACCCCTTGAGGAGGACGCAGAGGACGCGGCGGACCTTAAAAGAGAGTTAAAAGACAAAGTTCGGTCTTTAGCAGCTCTGGAGGCGCAGGTGCGGTTGCTTTCTGATGCCCTCGACGAAACCACGCGGACGAGTGAGGCGTCCGAGCGCGCACGCGTTTTGGCCTTTTGAATTTGCACTAACGAATAAAGAGCGAGGAATTTGAGTCGCGGCTGCGAGAGCTCGTGCGCGAGAAGCTTGCCCTCACCGCATCGCTGCGGGAGCGCGAGGAGGCTGCTGCGGGTGTTGAGCGGGAGCGGGTGCTGCTGGAGGAGTTAAAGACCCGACTTTTGGGGGATTTCCCCGACGTGCCGCGCATTGTCGACCTTGTCATGGCGCACGAGCGAGATATCCCCCCCCCCCCATCATTTAGCCTTTATCATGTTTGAATTTGAAAGCCCTTAACTTCCCGCACAAGAACGCGAGGCATGCGACCGCCGTGTCCTTGACATCTTAAAAACTAAAGACGCCGTCATTTTAGAGCTCACAAATCAAAACCGCGCCCTGGAGGATGGCGCCGCAGATCTTCGCCACCAGCTCGCGACCCTTCGCGCCACAGCTGACGATCTCCGCACAGCTCTGGATGTAACTGACTCCTCCTCATTTTCTGACCCCCCCCCAGCGCGAGAGGGCGGAGCGCTTGGCGGCGGAGCGCAGCGCCGATGCCCGCGACGGGGGTGCGGAGTCTGCGCTGCGCGAGCGGTCGCAAATGATCGGCGCTCTGCAGCGCCACGTCAGTGACCTTTCGAACGCCGAGGGGGTCCTCAAGCGCGAGATCGCGGCGCTAAAAGATGAGCTCGCGTCTGTTAGGGCAGATCATGCCGAGCGCGAGCGTGACTTTGCGGAGCGCGCAGCGAAGTGGCAGAAGTTTGTGGAGGGGGTTGAGGCGGAGCGCCGCGCTGGGGGTGAGTCGGCGCGAGACCTTGAGCGTCTGAAGGACTTAATTAGCAAACAGGACGAGAAAATTGAGCTTCTGCAGGCGCAGCTGGCGGAGCCGCGAGCTGAAGCGCCGCCACAGCCGCACGTTGACTTCGCTTCGCTTCGGGAGGAGTGCGCAGCCCTTCGCAATGCCAAAGATGCCGCTGAAGTGGCGCTAAAAGACGCACAGACGGCTTTTAGCGCTCAACTTCGCTCCACCATCGCGCGCCTGAACGATGGAGCCCCCTCCGAAGATAAAGTTGCGCGCCTGTTAGCGCGAGTTGGAGAGCTCGAGGCAGCCCTTCGGATCCGCTCGGGGGCGCTGCGACCGTCATTCGAAGGGGGGGGGGGGGATCTTTTCAAAGAGCGGGCGGTGAAGGCAGAGGCGCGCGTTGTTGAGCTAACAGACGAGTTAAAGAAAGTCGAGAGCGCGCTCGCCTCGCTGCGGGCCGAGCGAGGGCCCGCAGCTGGTGGCGTTGGTGGCGATGCGGCGCGTCTAAATTTAGAACTCGACGCAGCGAAGAGGCAGCTCGCCGAGGCGAAGCAGCGGCGCGAGGCCGACGTGGCGAAATTTGAATCGGCGCTGCGCGCAAAGGCGGCCGATGCGACCGTCGCGGAGCGCGCCCGCGACGAGCTCGCGCGGCGGTTGGACGAAGCGCTGGGGGAGGTGGGGAGGCTGCGTGCGCTATTAATAGAACACGACCGACAGCTGGCGCGGGCGCGGGAAAACCAAGTCGCGCGCGAAGGTGGCGCGAAGGAGGCTTCGCTTCGATTCGCGGAGGAAAACGAGAGGCTGCGGGCTGCTCTCGCAGCCGCCGAAGAGGCCCTCCGGCGCGGGGGGGGGGGAGCTCGTGCGGCGGCTGCTGCGGCTGCGGCGGCTGCGGAGGGCGCAACGCGAGAGGGTCGGCTGGTGCGGCTGGAGGGGGTGGTGGCGGAGTTGTCAAAGTCAAAGCCGCGGCCGCACGATGGCGACTTTTCAGTTGAAGAATTAATTCTAAAAATAGATTCGCAAACAGCCGAAATTTCGCGCTTGGAGGCTCTTCTTGCCGCCACAAAATTTGAATTCGACCGCCGAGATGCCGCCGCCGCCTCCACCGCGCGAGCTGCCGAAGAGGCGCTGGGGGGCGAGCGCGCGTTGAGGCAGGCGGCGGAGGAGGCGCGCGCTGCGGCGGAGGGGGAGGTGGAGCGCCTCCTCACCGCCCGGACGGTCGACGGCTCGGCCGCTGCGCGCGCGATCGCCGACGTCGAGGGCGCCTTGCGGCGAAGTCGCGAAGGGGGCGCGGCTGCGCTGGCGGCTGCGCTGGCGGAGCGTGCGGCGGAGTTGGAGGGGGAGCTGGCGGCTTCTCGCGCTGAGGCTGCGGCTGGTGCGCGGAAGGCGCTGGCGCCGCTTGAGCGCGCGCTGGCGGACGAGCGGGCGCGTGCCGGCGGTTTGGCGGCGCGACTTTCGGCGCGCGAGTTTGAGGCGGCGTCAACGCGCGCGGAGGCGACGCAGATGCGCGAAGAGGCGGAGCGAACGGGTGCGGCGCTTCGGCTGCGCATGGAGGAGCTGTCGCAGGAGGTGGAGGCTAAAAGCGAGTTGTTAGTCGCCGCCACAGCTCGCGCGGAGGCCGCTGAGGCGGCGGCTGCGCGCGCACGCGACGCTTCGGCGGAGCGAAGCGGCCAAATTGCGGCGCTGGTGGAGGCGTTGGACGCGCTGAGGGACGGCACGGCGACGCAGCGCAAGCTCGCGGATTTGGCGGGAGAAGTTGCGGCGCTGCGAGCAGTGGAGGGCGAGTTGATGGCTCGGGTCGCTTCGCTTCGGGCGGAAGCGGAGCGCGAGCGCGTGCGCGCGGCCCAAGCGGAGGGGGGGCGCCGCGCTGCGGAGGCGAAGGAGGCGTCGCGCGCTCTGGAGGCGGAGGCGGCGAAGCGAATGGTCGTGGCCGTTCGTGCCGAAAGAGACGAATTTGCGGCTGCCTTGGCGCGGCGCGAGGAGGAGGCGGCCGTGGCGGCGGCGGCGGCGGCGGACGTGCGGGCGCAGGCGGCGCGGGCGGAGGAGGAGCGCGACGGGGCGCTTGAGGTTTTGAAGGGCGCAAAAAGACGATTTAAAGAACGGTTAGAGGCGACGGCATGCGCACACGAGCGGGAAATTCAAAAGGTGCGCGCCGCGGTGGGGGGGTCGGAGGAGTTTGAGGGCGCGGAGTTGAAGGCGTCGTCGGAGTTGTCAAAGGGCACGTCGGAGCTGTCGCGCGCCCTCCGCGCGGCGCTGGCGGAGTTTGAGCGCGCGGCGTCGGCGGGGGTGGGGGCGATGCTCTCTGGCGCCGCGCTTGACGCTTCGCTGCGGCTAATTTTAGACCTGACGAACCGCCTCGGGGGCCTTCTCCTCCGCGGCGCGGATGAAATCAACGCCGCCGCAGCCGAGCGCGCGCTTTTTTTGGCGCGCGCAAAGGGTCTCTCCGCGCGAGCGTCTGCGGCTGAGGCTGCGGCAGAGGAGGCGCGTGAAGGGGCATTCTATTTTTGGCGCCGTTGCGTCCGCCTCATCGCCGCAGCCTCTTCGTGCACCCCCGCGCGAAGCGAAGCGAAGCCTTCGACGCCGCATGCCCACGCGCTGGGGGACGTCACGCGCGTGGCGCTCGACGCCCTCGCAGCGGCCGAGGCGGCTCGCGACGCCGACGCCCGCGCCCTCCGCGACGCGCGCCGCCAATTGGCGACCCTTCGCGCTGACCTTGCGCGCATCTCCGCGGCGCCGACGGTGAGCGGTTTGCCGCCGCAAGTTTTGGCGGGAGAGATTTTGGCCTCCGTTCGGAAAGAGTTTGTGGCCGCGTTGGATTGTGGCGACCCCTCGGGTCGCGCTGACGAATTGGCGGCTGCGGTGGCCTCTTGGAAGGCCGAAGAGGCCACGCTCCTCTCATCCCTTCGCTTCGCCCTCACGGACGCCGAGGCGGCTCGCGGCGAGGCTGCGACCCTTCGCGCGGCCCTTCGCGACGTTGCCGCGCGCGAGGTGGAGGCGCTAAAGGACGAGGCGGCTGTTAGAGTCGCCGTCGAAGAGTCAGCGGGAGTGGTCGTTGAGCGGCTGGCGGAGGCGCAGGCGGACGCAGCGCAAGCGCGTGCGGCGCTCCGGGCGGTGGAGGAGGGGGTGGAGGATTTGGCGCAGCAAAACGCGCGGCTGAGAGCGACCGTTGCGGCCGTTCGCGCGGGGGAGGAGGAGGCGATGCGCGTGGCGGAGGCACAGCGCGCGGGAGTGCGCGCGGAGGTAGCGGCGGAGGCTGCGGCGGAGGTGGACGGCGCGGCGAGGCGGCTGGCGGCGCTGAAGGGGTCGTACGAGGAGCAGCTGCGCGCGCTAAAAAATGAGTTGAAGTCTTTAAGAGGGGCGGATGTGGTGGCCCAGAGCGCGCCGGAGTTGTCAAACGCCGGAGTTCAAACAGACGCGTCGATGGATGACCCCCCCCCCCCTGCAGCGCCCTCGAGGTGGAAGCGGAGGAAATGCGCGCTGACATTGCGGCGGCGCGGGAGGATGCGGCCGTTGCGCGCGACGCGCTGGCGGAGGTGGAGCGCCTCCTCGCCGACGTCATCGCGCGGGAGGCGTCGCGGGGGGGAGGGGGTGAGAAAAGACGGAGCGGCGCCAGCGCTGCAGCTGCTGCGGCCAAAAGCGTCGTTGCGGCGCGGGTGGGGGAGGCGGAGGCGCTGCGGCGGCTGCGCGTAGCGGAGGGGCGGGCGTTTGAATTTCAAATCCGCGCGGATGAGCGCGAGCGGGAGGTGAGGACGTTGCGGCTGGCGCTGGCGAGGGGCGTCGAAGAGTCAGACGGCCCCTCTGGCGGCAACTCTTCGCGCGGCGAACTTGCGGCGGCGGAGGAGGCGAAGGAAGTGCTGGCGGCCCGTGTGCGCTCTCTAACAGACGAGAAAGAGTCTTTAGCGCGCAGGCTCAGATTGAAGTTGGCCCCGTCGCGCGCAAGCGCCGACCACAACCTCCGCGACGCTTCGGCCCAAGAGGAGGCCCTTGTGGCGGAGCGTCGCGACATCGCGCGCCGAATTTGCGCAGCGGCAGGGGGAGGGGGGGTTGGTGACGGCGACGTTGGGGCGGCGCTTGGGGTGCTTGAGGCGCGGCTGCGCCAGTCGGGCTTTGTTAATTTTAGCGCCCTCGCAGAGGACCGCGCGGCGCTAGAGGGGAGAGTCGCTTCGCTTCGGCAGGTTGTGGCGGAGGATGAGGCTCAGATAGCGTCGCTTAACGAAACGACGTCGAGTTTGTTAGCGCAGGTCAACTCCCTCCGCGCTCTCATCGCCGACGCGCGCGATTTGAAAACCGCCCTCGCATCCGCCCTCGCCGCTCGCGACGCTTCGGCGGAGGCGCTTGCGGCGTCGGAGGCTCGCGCGGCTGCGGCGGAGGAGGCGGCAGAAGCGTCGCGCAGAGGGGGGGTCGAGGCTGCGGCTGCGGTCGTCGCGGCGGAAAATCGCGCCGTGGCGGCGGAAGGAGAGGCAGGGCGGTTGGGGCGGCTTGTCGCCTCGCTGCGCGGGGAGGAGGGGGGGGGTGGGAATGAGCGTGCGCGGCTTCAGGAGGAGGTGTTTAAATTAACGCGCGACGTGTGGGCGCTCAAAGCGGCGGAGGCGGCGCATTTGAAAAAAATTAAAGAGCTGCAGGGTCGATCGCGCCCGCAAGGCGGCGACTCCTCGCGCGCAGACGCGCTCGAACTTGAGGTCCACGCAGCGCAGATCGAGTTGTCAAGCGCGCGAAGGGACGCGGCAGGTGCGGCGGCAGAGGCACGCGCGTGGAGGGCTGCGGCGGCGGAGGCGGAGGAGGCGGCGCGGAGCAAGGCCGCGGAGGTGGACGCGCTAAAAATAGAACTTGGGGAGCTGCTGAAGTCAAACGCCACTCTTGTCGAAGAGGCTGCGCGGGTGGTGCGCGCTCTCGACGCATCGGAGGCGAAGCGAAGCGAAGCGGAGGCGAAAGCGACGGACGGGGCCGAAACTGCGCGTGAGGCGTTGCGGCGGCTGGGTCGCGCCGAAGAGGCGGCCGCTCGCGCAGCGTCCGAAGGGGCGGAAGATGTTGCGCGGATGCATCGACGGGCTGAAGAGGCTGCGAAGCGAAGCGAAGCGTCGGAGTTGTCGGCGCGCGCGCTGGAGGTATCTCTGAGCGAATTGAAGCGAAGGGCGGAGGCCCTTGACGAAGCCAAGCTCGCGGCTGAGGTTGAATTGGCGTCCCTTCGCGAGAAGGTTGCCAAAATGAGTGGCGGGGTGTCTCTTCGTGCCGATGAGGCCGAATCGGCTTCGCTTCGCGCGGAGTTGTCCGCGCGCAATGAGGAGGTTGCAGCGCTACGCGCAGAGTTGTCTTCGAAGCGAAGCGAATGGGACAGACTGACTCGGAGTATCGAAGCGAAGCGAAGCGAAGCTGAGGCACGGGCCGCAGCTGCGGAGGATGCGCTGGCGCGCGAGGGGGCTGAGGCCGAGCGGCTGCGGCGCGACGCGACGAAGTTGGGGGGGGCTTACTCGGCGCTTCTGGCGGAGCTGGAGCGCACGCTTGGGGAGGGGGGGGTGGAACCACAAGCGGACGAGGGTGGGACGGTGGATATGATGGGGGGGGTTGAAATTCAGGGGGTAGGGGGTGTCGTGGGAAGGGCGCTAAGGCTGGCTCGCGAGGGGGAGGTGCTTCGGCGCGCTCTGGAAGAATCGAAGCGAAGCGAAGCGAAAGCTTTGGCTGCGGCGGAGGAGGCGCGTTGCGAGGCGGCGGAGGTTACAAAAGCTGCGGAGTTGCGGGTGCGGGCGCTCCGCAAGGAGGTTGCGGAGTTGCAGCGCGAGGCGGCGGCGCTGGCGGAGCGGCGAGAGGCGCTGCGCGTGGCGGTTGGGGAGCGCGAGGAGTTTCGGAAGCGAAGCGAAGAGGCGGAGGCAGCGGCCAAGACCGCGAGGGAGGACGCGGCGCGCAAGGCGAAGCTTGTGGCGGCGCTGAAGGCCGACCTCGCCGAAGTGTCGCGACGGGAGCGGGAGCGCGCTGACAATCTTTTAAATTTAACAGAGCGCGCTAAAAGGGCGAGAGTTGAGGCGTCGCGGAAGGACGCTGCGGCGCGGGAATCGCTTGAGCGCGAGAAGGAGCTCGAGGAGGAGCTGAAGCGAAGCGAAGCGAAGCGAGTGGCGCTCGAGGAGAAGCTCAAGGCGGCGTCGTCGGAGTCGGCGAGAAAGGATGCGGCCCTTCGCGACCTCAAACTAAAAATAGAATCCACAAACGACCGCCAAGCGACAGACGACTCTGCGCGGGTTGTGGCGCTAACAGAAAAGTTAAAAAGCGCTCGTGCAGAAGCCGAGCGGCGCTCAGACGCCCTGCGCGCGAAGGAGAAGGCAGAGATGACCCTTCGGGCGGATCTAGCGGCAGCGCAGAGCGCCGCCGCTGAGGCGTCCCGCCTAAAAATAGAGCGGAGGGAAATGGCGGGAGAAGCGACAGAGTGGCGGGAACGGGCGGTTGCGCTGCGCGACGCGCTGGTGGCGGTGGCTGAGGCGGTGCTGGTCGAAACGCAACGCTTGGCGGAGGACGTCGGGAAGCGTGCGGCAGGTTCAAATTTGAAATTGGCGGGAGATTTTGCAGCGGAGGTGAGCGCGGCGCTGTCGCCCGGAGAGGAGGAGGCGCTGGCGACGCTGCGGCTGGTCGAGGGGGCGCTTGACGGCGCGCACGATGCGGAGATGCTGCGGGAGCGGGTGGGGTCTGTTATTCTAAATTTAGTGCGCGAAAGGGTGCGCATGGAGGCGTTCGCCGTCGCAGCGGGTGAGGGCGCAACGAGGAAGCGAATCGAAGCGAAGGAAGAATTTTCGGCTGAGGACCTGTCGGAGCTGCAGAGGGACCTCCTTCCCCTCCGCAGCTGAGGGGGGGGTTGATTGTACACGAGCGTGCTCTAATGTATTCGTAAGTTAATGTGGGAAATCGTTTTTATCCTGAGGAGTCGAGCCACGTTTACTTCCCCTTCTTTGGTGCAATCGATATCTTAGGGGCAGTCTTGGAGGATGTCTTAGACGACGGCTTCAAAGAGTCCTTCTTGGCAACCTCTTTCTTCCTGTTAAGTTAACCTCGCTTCAACCACTCCCCCAACTGCTGTTTCGCCGGCCGCTCGTCCCCAGAGTCTTCGCTCCCTGAGTATTCCCCCCGCTTGTTACTTTTAGGCGCACTCTCGTATTTTCCGCGCCGCTTATCCTCTGCAGCAGTCAAACCGCCCCGCAGCCTGCCCAACCCTTTTTGGCCCATTTTTCCAACTCCCTGTCATCCATGCCTTCGCTTTCGTCAGAGTCCGACGAGGACCCCTCTCCGTCAGAATCACTCGAGTCCGCCTCCGAAAAGTCGTCGTCGTCGTCTTCGTCGTACTCCTCGTCCTTCGCAGGTCAACTGTCAATCAAAGTCAAGTCCAACGCTGTCGTCGTCTCCAAAGTCGGGATCCTCCTCGTCTGAATCATCCGCGCCTGCGACCAGTCAGCCCACCGCCTCCACACAACAACCTTGCGCACCCTCGCCCACAGCGCCCCCCTCCCCCTCCCCCCCGTTGTCCGCGTCCGTCCCCAGCACCATTCGCCATCCCCCCTGCTGCAAAAATTCTCTCGGTTCCTTTCGCACCTCCTTGATGACATTCGCCCAATCCAGTGCCAGCGTCCCCTGGAAATATACAATGCGGCTCTCGCTAACGTGCGTGAGGACAAAGCGAGACATCAGAGACTTGAGCCAGTCGCAGATCTTGTCCAACGCTGTCATCGGCACGCTCGTTATTTTTTCCACGCATTTAGCGGGTTTGCGTTCGAAGTCGTCAATGACCGCCCTTGAGATAAAGACTATGTCGAAGTTCTTTGTGAAGTGTGCAGACGCAAACTGGGAGGGTGAGATTTGATGCGCAAGGAGTGGTACGGAAACGCGCTCAAAGTACACCGCTTCGACGTCTTTCATTTCGATGATTGTGACAGGCTTGTTGTGGAGGTTGACGAGGCAGCTCGCCTGCGGGTTGGACGGGGACGCAGGGGGGGGGTGGCAACCGTCGGGTACATTTCGACGAGGGCGTTGCGTGGCGCTCCTTCGAACGACTTTTCAGCGAAGGGGATGTCGATGTCGAAGATCTTGCCGAGCTCGGGATGATTTGAGTCGATGTAAGGGAGCTCACAAGTCAAAAAAGTCCCTCCCTCCCTTTCACAAGGTCATCGACCTTCGTGGCAAAGCTGTGGAAAGCCTTTTCGAGTTGGTTGCGCATGCGGCGCTGGTGCAGTTCCTCCTCCATCTCCTCCTCGTCCGATTTTCGCCGCCGCATCTCTGCACGATGTCAAGGAAGGGGAGTATTAAAAATGCAAACCGTTGAGCGACTCATCGTACTCCATGTACTCCGTGTAGAACTGCACATCCTCCGCAATCAGCTCAGACCCGCCCCCTCACCCTCACAATCGTTGAGCTTTTGCCGATCATGACGGCTTGCTTAAGGCGGAAGTGGAGGAGGATGAGGGTGGAGTGACGCGTTGCGCCTTGGAAAAACGCGTACTTGACGTTCGAGTACAGGAAATCTCGCCATTATCTCAGAGGGGGGCGGGACGTTACCAAATTTGTCACCGGTCTTCTTTGAGACGAAGCGGAAGCCATTGGCATGCGCCTCAATGACGCCCTCAGCCTTACGGCCCTTGGGAAATGGATTTGGGTAGATGTTGACATCCGACAGCCTCACAACTCGACCTTCAGAAGGGGGATGAGAAATTGAAGTGCGTGGGACGACCTGGTGCCGAAACGCGGAGAGGCTCTTGAGGGACGTTGTCCATTTTAGCGCGATTCCGTGCTTCTGTGAGGCGGTTGGCGTAGCGCTTCTTAAGCTCGTTGATGTGTCGGAACACGTCCGACAGATGGTCGCCGATAGTTCTGAAGCAAATGTCGCGAATGAAAGTCTTGCCGTTGAGAAGCAAAGTATCAGCCTGAGGGAGCCCCCCCCCCGGCACAAAGAAGTTGATGAAGAGAGTTGTGACAGCAGTCTCTGCTTGGGCGGTTTTTGTCACGTTTTTGACCATCGAGATGTGGAATGGCACCAAACTCCCCCCAATTGGCACAACAATGGCATCGCGATCGAAATCGACGGAAATCTGGGAAATGACGGTAATTTGATTCATAGCGTACGCGTTTGAACGAAAGGTCTTTGGGAAATTGCGAAATGCTATCGTACGCCGAGACCGCAGTCATGGACTGCTGCGTCGCGCCCTCGTCTGACTCTTTTCGCTCCCCTGTGTAGTTGGCCAACCGCTCGACCTTGGGCGTAAGGTTCGCTGCGTGATGTCTCACAAGCAAGCGCTTGAACAGCTTTTTCTGCTCCTCGGCCCTCTTCTTCCGCTTCTCCTCGTCAACGTTTGCCTTCGCCTCCCTCCGCGAGCGGCGGTCTAAAAGCACGTCCACTTTCAACGCAATGTCCTCGTCGCTACTTTCCTCCTCTTCTTCTTCCTCCTTCTTTTGCTTTTTCTTCTCTTTCTTCCGATCGTCCTCCGACTCATCCTCTGAAACTTCTTTCCGCTTTTCAGGCTTTTTCTTCGATGCCTTCTCTTTCTTTGCTTCCTTCGGCGCATCTTTCTTCGACCCCTTTGCTGGTTTCTCATCCTCGCTCTACAACATCAGCCCAAGTTACCGTCACACATACATCCTCAAGCGTCCACGACACGCCCTTGATCTTCTTGTCGAATGCCGCCGTCAAGTTTGTATTCTCCTCCTCCCCGACAACAATCGTGTCTGCGACGGAAATCGCATACCTACAGCATGAGAGCGGCCCCAGCCTTGTCACGTCTTGCTCAACTCAGACTTCGTCTCCTTGTTGACCAAATTCTGTAGGCCCACTGTGACGTTGAAAATCATGCCCGGCTTGACTACTGCGGAGCACTTGTCGTTGATGACAAACAAGCTCTCTCGAAACTCAAACCCCATCTGCTGAGTCAGTCCCAAAATGAATAGAGTAGCAACCGAAAACCCAAAATTTGCAAACAAATGAGGAACAAGAGAATCGTTTCTTGAAGTCACCAACGCCAAAACGGCCTTGTGGGCATCGGAGACGAGCGCACCAGGCCGCAGTGCAGCCACAGCGGCCTCAAAAGCCTCCACGACGACAGCATATTGTGCCTTTTGTGTTGAGGTTGCGTTGAAGAAGAAAGTCCGCGCAGAGTTTGAGCAATATGACTTGTAGCGAACTCCAAGGGAAGCGTAAATGACGGCAGTGGTCTTCGAGTCCGGCACAACGTGGAGCTTCTCGTCGTTGCACTCAGCGCTTGGCTTGAGGTCGTACTTGCCCCCGCTTTGAAAAATTGGGTAGTAGCAGCATTCAACATCGCCTTTGGCCAACTGCAACGCTCAGAGGGAACACCAAAGCTAGCGCACGTGAAGCTTCTCCCCGACGGTGGGGATGGCCTTCTCAATCTTCTCCGAAAGCGCAGAGTGCGTGATCTTGACATTCTCGTCGACGACTTCGATGAGCTTGGCCTTGACGTCTTTAAACAATTGAACGGTGACTTGGCAAGCTTTCTTCACCCGTTCCTTCCACGTCAAAACAGAGGCGGGAAGTCAAACAATCTCGTCGAGGTGCTTGACAGCAATAAGGTCGCTCACTGCAGTGGTGACATCAACCTCTGTCATGTGTGATGATGAAATGAAGCTTTTGTAAGAAGCTATCATATCACCACGCTGCTTGTCTTTCAGGAGTACGCCGACTCGAGCCTGACTTGTAAGACGGCCGCAACAACGCGAACGGCTGCGTCCGACTTGACCAACCCAAGAATCGAATCATAGGTTGCCTTGTCGTTATCTTCCTTGTTTCTTGTGAAAACATGGACCTTGGATCCATTCAACAGGACAGCCTTGCCAAGAGTTGCTTCAAACGCGTCCGCTACATCGTAAGATAATCAAGACCTGTCGTACGCCTTCGGGAGAACACAATGGCCACCGAAGACTTCAAGATCACTATGACAACTCTCCCGAGGTCTTTCCCCAGAATCCATGTAGCAAGTGCGTTCGACTTGTGGTATGGGTTCTCATCATCGAGGTCGCCACAGCAAAGAGCAATCGAATCCACATTTCCCCAGACAGAAGCATCATTCTACAAGGTAAGAACAAAAGCAGAGCACTGCGACGTTCCAAGACTCATACAGAGCATCCAGTCTCTTCTTTACGTTGGTCACCTCCATTTTCGCTTGCCGCCGGATTTCCCGCCAAAAATGAATTTGGCGGGAAGACAATGAGCAAATTTGCACACACAAACGATTCAATACCCCATACGCTTTCCAATTTTGATCGAGGGCACTGTGATCCATTCTTTACAAAAAGAACAGCTCGCTCGTTCCCATTGTTTTGTGGTCAGACCATTTTGAGATCTGTTCCTTGTAAAAGGTTTTCAATTCGACACCATGGCGGAAACAGTTTGCATCTTTTCTTTTTTGAGCCGCATAAAATATGCAACCTCTGTAGTGTAAATTTTACAATAGACAGGATGAGGGAGTTCGCTGTTGACGGTGACTTCGTGAACGTCTCTGGACACGTCGTCATGCTTGATCATGCGGACAGCATGACTCCGCCACACATCTCAGGCTGCGGAGCTGTCGTTTGGGACTGTGCAATCGTCTTGTCCCACTTCCTGACCATGCCGCTTGGTCGCTCCATCCTCAGCGGCAAGAACGTCCTCGAGCTCGGCGCCGGCACGGGCCTCTGCGGCCTCACAGCCGCTCGTTGCGGTTAGACCCCTCGCCTGCCCCTCCGCTCAGCCCGCAGGCGCTGCGCATGTCGTCCTCACGGACACCGCTGCCACGCTCCCCCTCACCTCCTCCAACGTCGCCAAGAACGCGTCAAGGACCCCCCCCCCCTGCGACGTCTCGGCGCAAGTCTTCGACTGGTCCGTCAGCGCCCTCACAGCCCTCACTTCGCGCAGGACGACCGGGCCGTGGCTTGGCGCGCGAAGTGACGTGGTTTTGGCGTCGGACTGCACCGTCGCGGACAAATCGACTCCCCTCCTGCCGTTTGTCGCCGCGTTGGAAGTGGGGGGGGGTCTTTTATGCTGACTCGAAAGTCGACTCTAAGCGCGGACGGGGTGGCGCTGCTGGCGCACAAGGCCCGAAGCGACGCGGTCGACGAGGTCGTGTTCGGCGCGATGGAGCGGCGCTTCGAGTGGGAGGAAGTGGGCGCGACTTTGAGTTTGTTAAGTTATTTTTAGATTGAGTCGAATGACTTGCACGCGACTTACCAGAGCGCGCGTATAGCCGTCATTAAAGTTACCTGTCAACGCGATGATTGACCCGTCGTGTCAACGCGATGATTGACCCGTCGTGTCAACGCGATGATTGACCCGTCGTGTCAACGCGATGATTGACCCGTCGTATCAACGC
>JAIYDP010000311.1 GCA_027487435.1 Verrucomicrobiaceae bacterium
GCATGGGCCGGCGCACCTTGTTGTTCGTGGATGAGATCCATCGCTTCAACCGAGCCCAGCAGGATGGCTTCCTGCCGGTGGTGGAGGACGGCACGGTTGTGCTGATCGGCGCCACCACCGAGAACCCGAGTTTCGCGCTGAATGGCGCGCTGCTCTCGCGCTGCCAGGTGATGGTCCTGAAGCGGCTGGAGGCATCGAGCCTGGAAGCCCTGCTGGCCCGCGCCGAGGCCGATGCCGGACGGCCCCTGCCGCTGGATGCCGCGGCGCGCGAGGTGCTGCTCGCCATGGCTGATGGCGATGGACGGTATCTGCTGAACATGACCGAGCAATTGTTGGCCCTGACCGACCCCGCGGCCCTGGACCCGGCCGGGCTCTCGCAGCTTCTGGCCAAGCGCGCCGCGCTGTACGACAAGGATCGCGAGGAACATTACAACCTCATCTCCGCCCTGCACAAATCGCTGCGCGGGAGTGACCCGGATGCCGCCCTCTACTGGTTCGCGCGGATGATTCTGGGCGGCGAGGACCCGCGCTACATCGCCCGCCGCCTCACGCGCTTCGCCTCCGAGGATGTGGGGCTGGCGGACCCGACCGCGCTGCCGGCGGCACTCGCCGCATGGGAAAACTACGAACGCCTCGGCTCGCCCGAGGGGGAATTGGCGCTCGCGCAATTGGTGGTGCACCTGGCGACCGCACCGAAATCCAACGCCGTCTTTGTGGCCTGGCAAGCGGCCCAGGCGGCGGCCCGCGAGACGGGCAGCCTGATGCCCCCCGCACATATCCTGAACGCACCAACCAAGATGATGCGCGAGCTGGGCTATGGCAAGGGCTATGCGTATGACCATGACTCGGAGGACGCGTTTTCCGGCCAGAACTACTTTCCCGACGGCATGGCCCGTCCGCGCTACTACGAGCCGGCCGGACGTGGCGCGGAGGCCGCAATCGCCGCACGGCTCGCCGAATGGGCGAAGCGGCGGCAATGAGTTTCTTGTCTGTTTAGGAACTTGGGTGTTGTGGAATAGCGCTGGCACCCGTTCAAGTTTGCCCCAATTCCTTCAACTCCCCTTGCCCGGACATGCGACCATTTTGATTGGCACGATTCGCGTGCAGTGAAAAAGCGACGGACCTCTCGCAGAGAGGTCCCTATAACCTGAGCTCGGTAGGGACGCTTCTCCGCAGGCCTTCGACTTTTTTGGAACGCGGTGCCACAGTGCCGAGCTTGTCGCCTTCCAACACCCAGATTCATGCTATTCGACAACTGGGATTTGATCGAAAATGCATGCTGGTATCCCATTGCCTCTGATAAGCGTTATGCCTGACGGTTCTCGACAAACTTCCAGAGCGGAAAGACGAAGACCGTGTCCATCGTCATCGTCTTCAGGTTGAGCGCCGCCCACGGTGCCGCGACAAGAAGCTGCCACAGGAACGGGATTCTGGGACGGGCAGTGATGATCACGGCGTGTCGGGAGGATGTTTGCGGGATGCGGCCGATCCATTCCTATCAGGCTGCGGCCCTGCGGGGAGCACTGATTTGCGAATCACGGATTCCCGTTCCGCGACTCCCCCCCCGGCAGTTATTGGGGGAACCCATGAGCCGCAAGCCGGAGGTCTTCGATAAAGACGGCGAATGCGTCCTGACCCTCCTGGTCCGAGCGCCGGGCGGCGGCGATGCAGAGCGGCTTCGGGCCGCTGGCGAGTGCTTTGAAATGCGCGCGGTTCCCGAAAAGGCGGGCCGTGCGGGCGGTGACGATTGCGACGCCGCCGTGGCCGCGCTGGGCGCCTTCAAGGCCAAGCGCATCGGTTTACTCACCCCTTTCGACATGAATGGAAACCGTAATGCGCGGAAAATCTTCACCGCCCTCGGCTTCGAGGTCGTCAGCACCTTCGGCTTCGCCTGCGCGAACGCCCTCCACATCGCCCATGTACCCACTGCAAGCCATCAAAACAGGATCAAAAGTCCTAGATCGGCCTCAGTAGCCCGCGTGCCTGCGCTTGACGGACACCTTCGGTTCTGGTGGTGGCACCAAGTTTGGCGAGGAGGCTCTTGAGGTGAGTCTTGATGGTGCCTTCTCCGATGTTCAGCGCGGCGGCGATCTCTTTGTTCGTTTTTCCTTCGGCGAGCAGGGGTAAGACATCGAGTTCGCGGGGAGTGAGTTCGACGGCATGGGAACGGCGAACGAGTTGGGTCGCGAGCAGCGGTGTGGTGAAGCTTTCGCCACGGGCGACGGTTCGAATGGCATTGATAATCTCGGGCTGAAGGGCGTCCTTGAGCAGGTAGCCCTTGGCTCCAGCGCGCAGGCAGCGCCAGATGTCTTCGTCCGTGCCGTAGGTGGTCATGACGAGAATGCGAGCGTCGGGGTCGGTGGCGATGAGGCGCTTTACGACTTCAAAGCCGTCGAGCACGGGCATTCGAAGATCGAGCACCAGCACGTCGGGTTTAAACTTGGCGTATAAAGCCAGGGCTTTTTCGCCATCGCAGGCTTCACCCACGATTTTCAAATCCGGCTCGGTACCGATGATCGCAGCCATGCCCTGACGTACGACGTGATGATCGTCAGCGAGGACGATTCTGATCGCGGGCGATGGCGACTTTTTGGCCACGGCGGTCTTGCGACGCGTTGTGCCGGCTTTTGCGGATGGAGATTTTTTCATACGGTGCGGAGATAAACAATAATGGCTGTGCCCTCACCCTGTTTGGAGGTGACATTCAATTCGCCACCGACGGCCACAGCGCGTTCGTGCATGGACCGCAGGCCAAAGGTGTGACCGCGCTGGTGTGAGTCTGATGCGTCGAATCCGATTCCGTCATCCTCCACTCGGAGTGAGACTCCGTCAGGATCAAAAGCGAGTGTAATGTGGATGTTTGAAGCTTCAGCGTGGCGAATAGCATTGCTCACGGCCTCGTGGGCCATGTTGAGCAGGGCTTCGTCGACAATCGACGAAAGTGGACGAGGGATCCCGCTCAGTGACCAGCGGCAATCGAGCAGTCCTGGCACGGCGGAGCGTTCGGTGAGTTGCTGCAAGGCGGTGGAAAGGTCGCGCCCATCGAGCGCAAGCGGGCGGATGGCGAGCGCGGATCGGCGTGCCTCGGCTAGTCCGAGGGCGGCGATTTTTCGGACGCCCTGAAGTTCGTCCACCGTCACGCGTTCGCCACGCGAGGCGCGCACACGCAATGCTTCAAGGTGGAGCAGCGTGCCGGTGAAACCTTGTGCAAGCGTGTCGTGAATCTGCCCGGCAAATCGGGTGCGTTCCTGGAGGATCGTCGTCTCACGTTCGCGGGCGACATCGGCTTGGTGGGCTTGATCGGAGAGCCGGGCGAGTTGCAGCGCCAGGGTCGCCTGCTGGGCGACGGCATTGCACAATTCAAGTTTCAAGGGGTCCAGCAGCCCTTCATCCGTAAAGGCAAGGCAGAGTGTGCCTACCGGTTCCTCGTTTGCAATCAGTGGTGTTCGCACTAGCAGGCGGTGGCGGCGGCGGGAATGCCATTGGTTGCTGGGGTGTGCGGCGTTACCTGGGGTCATTTTGATGAACTCTTGTGCGGGTCTCGTCGTGAGGTCTGTCCAGCCAAGAAACACGCGGGCGTCCGCCGGTCTGTCGGCGTGGCCATGGGGATGCCCGACCAACTCATCGACAATTTGCCCATCCTCATAGCCAAGCACAAAACGCAGTGCGTAACTGTTGGCATCAAACGTGAATATCCCACCGCCACTGTTGCCCACGATGGAGGAAAGCTCAGCCAGAAGGAGGCCAAGGACGGAGCGATAGTTCGTCTCCCCAGACAAACGTTCGTTCACCCGGCGCATGATCTGGTTGGCCTTGGCGAGTTCGTCGGCGCGGGCGCGGGCTGCGGACTCGCGTTCGGTAAGGATCTGGCTGGCGAGGGCCTCGGTGCGGTGTTCGAGGCGGCGGCGGTGGATGGCTTGGCCGATGGCGCGGGCGGCTGCGGCGATCACGCCTTTCTCCTCTTCGGTGCGGCGGCGGTCCGTCCGGCAATCGACGCACTCGAAGCAACCCCACGAAAAGCCGTCGATGAAGATATTGCCGGCCACCATCAGACGCACGCCGAGGTTCTCGTGCTCGCGACGGATGCTTTCGTCGGGAATCTCCGGCGTCGTGAACTCGATGACCCGTTCGCTGACGAGCATCTCCGCGAAGAATGCCGGCGCTTCGGTGATCCGGCCGCCGTCAATCCCGGGTTCCCGTTGGTAAGGCAGGTCCGGGCGGTGCCACTCGTGCGTCACGCGCCAGAATTCCGCGCCGGGATTGCCGTGCGCATCGAGATGTTCGACGTGCACGATCCGGTCGAATCCGGCCGCCTCCGCCACCACTCCCATCGCCTCGACGACCGCCGCGTCGAAATCCTCGCGCGCGGAGAGCAGCGCGCTGGCCCGCGCGGAGGCCGCAAGCAACCGGTTGCGTTGCTCGAGTTCGCGGTTCACCGCGGCGAGATCCGCCGCGCGCCACTCCCGCTCGGCCAGCATCGCGCGCACCGCCTCGTTGCGTTTGATCGCCGCCGCCGCGCCGTCGGCGGCCGTGCGCAGCAGCGTGCCATAAGCCGGTTTCCACTCACGACGCGCCCGCCACTCGAAACAGAGCCACGCCACCGTGCGCCGATCCATGACCACGGGCACGATCAGGCTGGTAAAGCAGTCGATCGCCTCCCGATAGCGCACCGATAGGGCGTCGACCAACTCGTCGCGATGCGCCCAGACGGATTCGCCCCGTTGCAGCCGCTCCGTCCACGCCACGAAATCGCTGGTCGCCGGTATCGGCACCTGGGAGAGGTCGGCACCGCCCCGCAGCGTCCAGCTGATCTGATTGATCGCCACGTGGGCAGAATCATCCGGTGCCGCGAATCGCCCCAAGATCGCGCGGTCCGCGTCCACCGCTGCGGCGAGAGCAGCCAGCCAACGCCCCAAACCGCTCTGGAAATCCGGTTCATCTAGCAAGGCCCGCGAGGCCGCCACCACGCCTTCGAGCAGGTGGCTGAGTGCCATCGCCTCGTCGGCTCGCTCGCGTTCGAGACGACGCGTCTGTGCGTCGGCGAGCTTCAGCGGAGTGATGTCGCGGTGCGTGCCATAAAGGCCCACAAGTGCTCCTTCGTGGAGAATGCCGTTGAGGTTGTTGAGAAACCACCGGTCGCGTCCGTCGGGAGCGCCGTCGTTCGACTCATAGTCGCGGATTCTGTGACCGCCGGCGACGAAGGCGGAAAGATAGGCGAGGTTGGCCGGGTTGGCGGGGAAGAACTCAGTGGCACGGTGGCCGATCCAGTCCGCGGCGGAGACGTAGCCCATCATGACCGCCCCAATCTCATTGCAGTCGATAAGGACGCCGCCGGCGATGATGAGGCGGACCTGCTCGTCGACGGGCAGGGTGACGGGCACGGGCGGATCAATGCGCGCCCTCCACGCACCTTCTCCGGTAATATCGAACCAGCGGTGGATACGCATCCGACTCTCGGTTTCGGCCTCGTAGAGTGCGGCCTCGGCAGCGGCCCGGCCCAAAGCAGCGGCGAGCGCGGCGGCGGCGCGAAGGACCTGAATCTCCGCTTCGCAGTAAACCCGCTCCGTCGTGCAGTCGTCGAAGCCGAGCGTGCCCCAAAAAACTCCGCCCACAAACACCGGCACGAACAGGTCGCTCTTGGTCCCCAGGGCCTGGTTCAGCTCGGCATTCGCGCCGGTCTTGGCCGCGACCGGCGACGTATAAACTTCCCCCGCAAGCAGCGGTCGCCACACTTCTTCATAGTCGGTGTAGCCATATGGCCCCGCGCCCATCGCCGCCGTCACCGAAGCGATCCCCGGCGCGCAGTGCTCGGCCACAAAAAATCCCGCCCGCGCCGCGTGGTCGTAGCGCACCGCGTAAACCCGGTCCAGCCCCGTGCCCTCGCCGAGCGCGCGCAAGGCTCTACGCAGGCCCGCGTCCATATCAGCCGTGAGCAGTTCGTGCGAGGCATCGACCACTGCGCGTAACAACCGCTCCGTCGCCGCTCTGTTTTGCGGGTTCGTTGACGGCACGGTTTTCATCTGCTCGAAGCGAAGGAGGAGTGGAGGCTTGTCATAAAAGCGAATGATAGCCCGAGCCGTCCAGCTTAGTCAACTTCCAACTGCCTCCCCCATTTGGGAGAGAAGAGCTTCTCCCATCCGCTCACTTGCGGAAAAAGTGAAGACCTATAGCCTAACGACGTGACTTCAATTCGTCACCCCATGAATCGAAGCCGCGCCAATCCCACTCAACTTCAAACTAACAACAAAGAACCAATAAACAGACATGAGCCACTATCACAAACTCTATACGCCACAGGACACCGCCATCGTTTTCATCGACCACCAGCCGCAGATGCTCTTCGGCGTGGCCAATGCCGACCGCGCAACAATCATCAACAACGTAACGCTTCTCGCCAAAGTCGCGAAGGAGTTCAACGTCCCCACCGTCCTCACTGCGGTTGAAACCCAATCATTCAGCGGCTATATCTGGCCGCAGTTGCTCGACATTTTCCCAGGGCAAGCCGTCATCGAGCGCTCGTCCATGAACTCGTGGGATGACGAAGGTTTCCGCAAAGCCATCGAAGCCACAGGCAAGAAGAACATCATCATGACCGGCCTGTGGACCGAGGTGTGCGTGACTTGGCCCACCATCGAAATGCTAGGTGCTGGCTACAACATTTACGTCGTGGAAGATTGCTGCGGAGCGACCTCACCCGCAGCTCAAGAGGCCGCGTTGTCACGCATGGTGCAAGCGGGCGCAGTGCGGCTCACCACCATTGGGGCCCTGCTCGAATGGCAGCGCGACTGGAAGGATCGCACCCACTATGATGCGCTCATGGGCCTACTTAAAGACCAGGCCGGGGCCTATGGTGTTGGTGTGGAATACGCCTACACGATGGTTCACAAGGCACCGCAGTCAGCGATGTCGCCTCAAGTGGTGACGCCAGCAGCACATTGAGTTAGCGGCCATTTAACGCCTGCTGAGGAGCGCATTCGTCCTCCGCAGGCATACCACTCCGACTCCTATGATTCAGGACAAAACCGGCCCTCACAGAAAGCTGCCCTCGGTCAAACTCGGCAAGCCAGTAGACCTCCTGCGCCGTCGCCCGGACATTCGCGCGGCGGAGCGTCAGTTGGCGGCAGCCACCGCGCGTGTCTGTGTGGCCACGGCGGATCTTTTCCCACGGGTGACCATCGGCGGCGGCATTGGCTTCAGCTCGGCTACCTTGGATGGCTTGGGCCGCTCGGGTTCGGACAACTTTGCCTTCGGTCCGAATGTAAGCTGGGCGTTTCTGGACAGCCCACGCCGCAACCAGCTCGTAAAAGCGTCGGGAGCCAGTGTCGAAGGGCAACTGGAAACGTATCGCCAGACTGTGCTGCTCGCGCTGGAGGACACGGAGAATGCGCTGACCAATTACGGCCAGGAGCAGGCACGCCGCGCGCATCTGGGAGATGCGGTCACCGCTTCGGCGAATGCTGCAAAGCTCGCTCGTGAGCGCTTTGAAAGTGGATTCGCCAGCTTCCTGGAGGTACTGGACGCGGAGCGTGTCCAACTCACCAACGAGGCGGCCCTCGCGGAGAGCCGCAAAGCCACCGCCACGCATCTCATCCGTCTGTTCAAAGCCCTGGGCGGAGGCTGGGACAACTGACACACCTTATGCTGACTTCCCTGATCCACTGGCTTCTGCAGACCGATGCGTCTCCCCTCAGCAACGCCCTGGGGGCGCAGTGGCTACACACCGGCACGGGATTGATGCTGGCCTGGAACCATGGCGTTCACAAGCTTCGCGACGGCTTGGAATGGCGAAGCGTCCGACGCGTGCCATGGCCCTTTCTCGATGAGGTGAGCGCCGCTGGCTTTCCGCTGCCTGTGTTGAGCGCCTGGATGGCCACGGCGGCGCAGCTCGGTGGCGGGCTCTGCCTCGCGGCGGGGCTTTTCACTCGGCCCATGGCCCTACTACTCGCGGGCACTTTGCTGGGCGCGCTTTACACCACCCGCGTGCTGAAAAAAGACAGCCAGATGGCGCTGGTCTATCTGTTGATGGTTCTCTCCGCTGCTCTCCTCGGTGGCGGGCCTTGGTCTCTGGATGCTTTCCTTTTTCGCCGGCCATGACGACACCTGCACGAGCTCCCTCTGCCCTTTCGAGTCCGTTGTTTCGCGGGCTTTGGATCGCCAGTGTCGGCTCAGGCATCGGTGCCACCATGCATGACACCGCCGCAGTCTGGACGCTGACCCTGCAAAGCAGCGAGGCATGGGTCGTCACCCTGTATCAAAGCCTGCTCAGCCTGCCGCTGTTCTTCCTTGCGCTGCCAGCGGGCGCCATCGCCGACATCGCGGACAAACGACGGCTTTCCATCCGCGTGCAGACGGCGGGGGCCATGATCGCCGGCCTTCTGGCCCTCGCGGCCTTCCTGCACTGGCTGCCCGCGTGGCTTTTGCTCGCCGGAGCGGCCATGCTGGGATGTGCCGCCGCGTTTGGGCAGCCCGCCTGGCAGGCCTTGATCCCTGAGGCTATCGACCGGCCTCTGATGTCTAGCGCCATTGCCTTGGGAAGCTTGGGCATCAATCTCTCCCGCGCCATCGGTCCTTTTCTTGGTGGCTATCTGGTATCTCTTGCCGGACCCGGACCTGCCTTCGCCCTGAATTCGGTGAGCTTCATCGTGCTGGCATTCGTATTGTCGCGGTGGCATCGACCCACACCCGCGCCCAGGCCGAATGCGGAAACCGTCACAAGCGCCATGATCGCGGCATTGCGGCATGTGTGGCACTCGCGTCCGATCCAACGGGTTCTGCTTCGCCATGGCCTCTTCACCTTGGCTGCTATCGCCCCGGCGGCGCTGCTTCCGCTGATGGTAAAGAGACTGGCGCTGCCAGGCACCAGCTTTGGCTTCTTGATGGGCTGCTATGGATTGGGAGGCATTGTTGTGGCCCTCGTGATCCTTCCGAAGCTTCGCGGCAAAGTGAGCTTGGACCAGCTCACTTTGCTCGGTGGTGCCATTTCGATGATTGCCACGGCCTGTCTACCGCTGGCAAAAAACGAGTGGCAGTTGGCGGCGCTGCTTTTCCCCGCTGGCATGGCCTGGCTGATCGGCATGTCGCAGTTGAACCTCGCCGGGCAGTCGGTCTTTCCGCATTGGGTGCGAGCTCGTGCCTCGGCCATTCATCTACTAGCCGCCCAGGGGGGCATCTCCGTGGGCGCTTTGTTATGGGGTGGCATCACGCAGCATTACGGCATTCAAATTGCGTTGTGGACTGCGGCGGGCTTCATAGGCCTATATCTCCTGGTTACGCTGTGGCTGCCCGTGGATCGCTTCGTCCACATGGACCTCTCGCCGGTGGCATCGGATCATCAGCATGAGGCGCTGGCCTTGCAGCCGGCGGCTGAGGACGGCCCGGTGCGCATCGCCGTGCAATATAAAATCCAGGCAAGTGACGAAACAGCTTTCCTGAAAGCCATCGCGGCGCTTCGTGACGTTCGGCTGCGCGATGGAGCCTACCGCTGGAACCTTTGGCGTGACCTCGAAAGCCCGCAGGTCATTTGGGAGGTCTTTCTCGTCGGTTCCTGGCAGGAGCATCTGCGGCAGGCCGAGCGCATGACGCAACTCTCACGTGACATCGAGGATCGAATCCTCGCCCTGCATCGCGGTAGCGAAGCTCCTGTCGTTAAGCATTTCCTCCAACTCGAACCGGGGCAGGCCGACTGCCTTCCTGCATGAAAAGTCGCGCCTCCATCCTAGTTATTCTATCCCTATGCCCGGCAGTGCTGGCGATGGACGCCTGGGACCGTGTGCCTCCACCTGCGGAGTCGCTGCTGAACCTGAAGATGAGCCTGGATGAGACCGGCGAAAGTCAGCTTCGTTTCGGCGGCCATGCTCGCACGATGGTGGAATCGTATCGCAATCGCGACTTTGGCTTTGCTCCCGTCCAAAATGACGACTGGGTGCATCATCGCCTCCAGATGTTTGGCGTGTGGGAACTAGACCGTGTGTTCAAGCTAATGGCAGAACTCACCTGGGGAGAGATGCAAGGCATGGAAAACGATCCCGGCCCGCCTGACCAAGACCGGCTGGATTTGTTGCAGCTTTATACTCAAACGCACTACAATCTCGGCGATACCAGCCTTAAGCTCCGCGCCGGTCGGCAAATGCTCTTCTACGGCTCAGGCCGACTGTTGGCACACCGCGAGGGAGCCAACCAACGACTCGTCCACGACGCCCTGCGCCTCGGCTGGGAAAGGAGAACCTGGCGCATGGACACATTCATCGCCTCGCCGGTGCAAGTCGAGCCCGAGAGCTTTGACAACGCCTCCCGCTTCCATCAAACCCAGCTCTGGGGGCTCTACGCGACCGGCCCATCTCCATTCGGCGAAGGACATAGTGTGGACATCTACTACCTTGGGCTGCGTCGCGATAGTTCCCCACTCGCCGGCGGTCAGCAGGAGCTTCGGCACACGCTTGGATCGCGCTGGTTCGGCAAAGAAGGACCCTGGGACTACAACCATGAGTTCATTTTCCAGACGGGCGATGTGGCGGACCGCGACATCCTAGCCTGTGCCATGAGCCTTGGCGGCGGCTACACTTTCGATGCATTGCTCAGCCCCACACTCAGAATTCGTGGCGACCTCATCTCTGGCGGCCAAAGCGCCAGCGAGGTGAATACCTTCGATCCGTTGTTTCAGGCGAATAACTATTTCAACGAAGGCGGTTTCATCTCACCCAGCAATCTATACAACATCAATCCTCGCCTCGGCCTCCAACTTACGAGAAGGCTAAGCCTCGACCTCGGTGTGAACTTCCTCTGGCGTTTCGATACTAGCGACGCGGTTTACTCTGCGCCCTTCAGACCCATGGCAGGAGAAGCACCCAACGGCGAGCGTTATCTTGGCACAGCTTACAACGCTAGCCTATCATGGGACCCTCATCCTGCTTTCAATATCTTGCTTGGATTCACTCATCACGAGGCAGGCTCCAGTCTATCTTCTGTCGGCGGCCAAGACGTGAACTATTTGCAAGTCGCCGCGCGCCTTGAATTTTAGCTGTCATCCACAACACCCACTTACTACCAGATTCTTCAAACCGCTACAACTCTTATACCCACGACCATCATGTCTCTCGAAACCACCATCAAGGCCGATCTCATTCTCTACAACGGACGCATCAGCACGCTGGACCCGGCCACTCCAGAAGCATCCAACATCGCCATCGGCGGCGGGCGCATCCTCGCGGTCGATGAAGGAGAGGAGTATGCCGACCTCACGACACCGCAAACTCGGCGCATCGACCTTCAGGGACGTCGCGTCATCCCAGGCCTGTATGATTCCCACCTGCATGTCATTCGCGGTGGACTGAACTACAACCTGGAGCTGCGTTGGGACGGTGTGCGCTCGCTGCACGACGCGCTCACCTTGCTGAAGTTGCAAGCCGCCCGCACTCCCGCGCCGCAGTGGGTGCGTGTCGTCGGCGGCTGGAGCGAGTTCCAGTTTCAAGAGAAGCGGATGCCGACCCTCGATGAGATCAACGCGGCCGCCCCGGATACTCCGGTCTTCATCCTGCATCTCTACTGCCAGGCCATGCTCAACCGCGCTGCTTTGAGAGCCGTGGGTTATGACAAGAACACGCCGAACCCTCCCGGTGGTGAGATTCAGCGTGATAAAAACGGCGAACCTACTGGTCTGCTCATCGCCCGGCCCAATGCCCTCCTCCTCTATGCAACACTCGCCAAAGGCCCCAAGCTGCCCGTCGAGTATCAATACAACTCGACGCGTCATTTCATGAGGGAACTCAACCGCCTTGGCCTCACCAGCGTCTGCGATGCCGGCGGGGGCTTTCAGAACTACCCTGACGACTACGCCGTCATCACTGAGCTGCATCAGCGCGGTGAGCTGACCCTGCGTGTCGCCTACAATCTCTTCACGCAAAACAAGGGCGGTGAGAAAGCCGACTTCCAGCGCTGGATCGCCATGACGAAGCCTGACAGCGGCGATGACTTGTATCGCATGAATGGAGCGGGTGAGATGCTGGTGTTCAGTGCCGCCGACTTCGAGGACTTTCTTGAGCCGCGTCCCGAGCTGCCGCCGACCTTGGAGACGGACCTTAAAGATGTCGTCACCCTGTTGGCGGAAAATCGCTGGCCCTTCCGACTGCACGCAACCTATGACGAGAGCATCACGCGCTTCCTGAATGTCTTTGAGGAAGTGAACCGCCACGCGCCATTACAGGGCCTGCACTGGTTCCTCGACCACTGTGAGACAATCAGCGACCGTAACATCGAGCGCGTGAAAGCCCTCGGTGGCGGCATCGCCATCCAGCATCGCATGGCCTTCCAAGGCGAGTATTTCCTCCAACGTTACGGCAAGGCCGCTGCCGAGCGCACGCCGCCTGTTCGGCGCATGCTGGAGATAGGCGTGCCCGTCGGGGCTGGCACGGACGCCACCCGCGTGGCGAACTATAACCCTTGGAACAGCCTTTACTGGCTCGTCACCGGCAAGACCGTCGGCGGCACGGCGCTCTACCCCGAAAAGAACTGCCTCAGCCGCCAGGAGGCCCTCAGCCTCTACACACAGGGCAGCGCCTGGTTCAGCCGCGATGAAGAGTCCAAAGGCACGCTCAAGCCCGGCCAGCTAGCCGATCTCATCGTTCTCAGTGCCGATTACTTCCATGTGCCGGATGAAAAAATCAAAGGTCTACACAGCGTGCTCACGCTCCTCGGTGGCAAGCCTGTTCATGCCGAGGCTGAATTCAAAGACCTCTCCCCACCCGAGCTCCCCGTCATGCCCGACTGGAGCCCGGTGGCGAAGTTTGGTGGCTATGGCGCACCTGGCTTTGCCCGCTCAGAGCGCAGCATCAGCTTCGCGCCTCATATCGCGCCCTACATGAAGCGAAGCGGTTCCGCCAGCCCCATCCAGCCCCTCAGCCAACTATGGGGCAGCGGCTGCGATTGCTTCGCCTTCTAGAACCGAGCCACAAATCAATGAAAACACGTCGTCAATTCCTCGCCGGACTGCCAGCAGCAGGTGGCATCACAATCTCGGCTCGCACCTCGTGTGCTGCCTCCTCCGCCCCGGCGCATGGAAGCTCTTTCAACCTCTAATCCTCAATTGGGATTGATGATGGCAAGAGCAAATGCTTATGGTTGCGGCGTTTGAAGACGAAAGCACGCGAATCATTGGTTCACCCATTGGGTGAAGGAGAACTGGATTTCAAATTCCTGCCTGCGGGCGGGCAATTTCATCTGCGCGGCAGCGACGAAGCACTCACTTCATCCTAAAGTTCGCAGTTGGAATAGCAGAATTTCTCTTAAAGCCTTATAGAACATGGGCTAGAGAGGAAATACGATTCGTTTTTCTTTTCACCTAATGGGTGAAAGCGTGGTAAAAATGTA
>JAIYDP010000490.1 GCA_027487435.1 Verrucomicrobiaceae bacterium
ACATTGCGTATCTCTTCCTCTGAGCACCGATAGTGGCGTATCGGTTCCAATCTGCGTTATCGAACACATTAACAAGGAAAGGCTTTCGAAAAAGGATCAGTCGATAAGCTCTCAGTCCTGAACCCATGTCTAGGCACATCCCTGAAGGATAAACGTCGATGCTTGTTCCGTTGCAGATGAGTGCAGCTCCGATCGATTCCAGCTTCGTTCGAACCTTCAAGAGCGCTCCCCAGAAATCATAGTCGAAATCCTCAATTGTTTGCTCGGGTAATTCCACCGCCACATGAGCTTCTCTCTCATTCCACCAGTAGCGCACTTCATGATCAACGCGCGATCCGTCTTGATTCTGGATGGGTAGGTTTACACGATTCATTTCTTCGGCGAACGATTAGGCCATCCACGGCGGGGAGTAAAGCCCGAATTCAAACAGGAGCGTTACCCGCCGTTGGACGTGCCGTCTTGTTCGGCAATTGGGTGTTCTTCACGCATCGTTTGCTGTCCGGCTACTCTGCTCATCCATGCGTGCCATCAACCATACCAATACGAGAGCAAGACCATAGCCAAAAAGCATGGGGAGTAGCCAAGGAACGTTCGGACTATGTGGTCGCATAATCTCTTGGAAACCAAGAATGAGTCCAGGCAAGACTGAAACTCCCACAAGAACAATATCGCCCGTCGTCCATCGCTTGCGAATAGCTTGACGAACCAAAACATAGGGAGGAAACAAGATCACAACGAGAACCGCCAGTGCCCAAGGTTGCCCAGCCATAAGCGCTACATAAACTGCGAACATTGCGCAAAACAGATGCCAAACAGTGATTGCGATGAGCGACAAGACTGTCAAGAGTTGTAGCAAGATCTTCATTTATTGTGCCGAACAGATTATATTCGTATCCACCCGTGATCGTATATCACGGTGAGAAAGGATGCAGGACGATGTGGGGATTTTGATGATATTGCAAGAGTTTTAAAAAACGCGGTCGCGTAAAAGGCTATGCCTCACGCGATACGGGGCGGCGGGAGAGGAAGAAGGGAATTTTGAATTATGAATGATGAATGATGAAGACTGGGCAGGGCGGTATTTGAAGTAGGGATTGCCAGCTTGGGATGGGTTGTGTAGGGTTTTCGCGATGCAGAGTTATTTGGATTTGCTTCGCGATGTGATGGAGCATGGTGAGCGGCGGGAGGATCGCACAGGGACTGGGACTCTGGCGGTGTTTGGCCGACAGGTGCGCTACGATTTGCGCGAGGGCTTTCCTTGCGTGACGACGAAGAAATTGCATTTGCGATCGATCATCCATGAGCTGTTGTGGTTTCTGCAAGGGGCGACGAATGTGCGATATTTGCAAGAGAATGGGGTATCGATCTGGGATGAGTGGGCGGACGAAAATGGCGAGCTGGGGCCGGTGTATGGCAAGCAGTGGCGCTCATGGACGTGTGCGGATGGCAGGGTGGTGGATCAGATTGCGGATTTGGTGAAAGGCTTGCGCGAGAATCCGTTTTCGCGTCGGCACATTGTGAGTGCGTGGAATGTGGCGGATGTGCATGAGATGGCGCTGCCGCCGTGTCATTGCTTGTTTCAGTTTTTTGTCCATCCGCGGCGAGAAGGTGATGAAGGGCCGTTGGGATTGTCTTGCCAATTGTATCAACGGAGTGCGGATTTGTTTCTCGGCGTGCCGTTCAACATAGCATCGTATGCCTTGCTGACGATGATGGTGGCTCAGGTGTGTGGGTATGAGGCAAGGGAGTTTGTGCACTCGTTTGGCGATTTGCATTTGTATCTGAATCATTTGGAGCAGGCGAAGATACAGTTGGGTCGCGAACCGAGGGCGTTGCCGAAGATGCGCATGGATGCATCAGTGAGCGAGCTGGAGGACTTCCGTTTTGAGCATTTTTCTTTAGAGCAATATGATCCGCATCCTGCGATCAAAGCACCGATCTCGATATGAAGGCTGACTCGGTGCGACTTACGGGGATTGTGGCGATGACGGCGCAGCGAATCATTGGGAACGATGGTGGCTTGCCGTGGCATTTGCCGGAGGATTTGGCGTTTTTTAAGAAGACCACCAGTGGGCATGCGATCATTATGGGGAGGAAAACCTATGATTCGATCGGGCGGCCCTTGCCGAAGCGGCGGAACATCGTGATAAGTCGCGATGTGAGTTGGCAGCGCGAGGGTGTGGAGACGGTGGGCGGTGCGCAAGAGGCGATGGATTTACTCGAGGATGGAGTGGCATTTGTGATCGGTGGTGCGGCGGTGTATGAATTGTTTTTGCCATGGATGGATGATTTGTTGATCACGCATGTGCGTGGGGACTTTGTCGGGGACACGGTATTTCCTGCGTATGAAGCGGAATTTCCTTTTGTGGAGGTGCTGCTGGAGTGTGAGGAGTTTACGATTTGTCGGCATCGGCGTTGTGAATAAGGGAAAGTGAAGAAGTTCTATGAGAATTCTTGATCAGCGGGTATTGGTGTTAGCTTCGGCGGGATCGGGGAAAACGTATCAGTTGGGGAATCGGATTTTAGGCTATGTGGCGATGGGGATGGAGCCGGAGACGATTGCGGCGTTGACGTTTACGCGGAAAGCGGCGGGAGAATTTGCGGACTCCGTGTTATCGAAGGCGGCGAATGCGGTGCTGGATGGGCAGGTGGCGATGCAGTTGGAAAAGGATCTGCAAGAGAGTGAGAGGTTAGCGGAAGGGGTGGACTTCGCGCGGGTGCTAGAGAGCTTGGTACGAGCCTTGCCGCGGATGGTTTTAGGGACGATGGATGGATTTTTCACCAAGGTGGTGCAGGGGTTTCCGCATGAGATCGGGATCAACGAAGGGAAGATTCGTTTGGTAGAAGGAGCGGAGTGGGAGATGCGGATGGGAGAGGTATTGCAATCGTTGCTAGGTGACGGGACTGGAGGAAAACGGCAGGAATTTTTGCAAGCGTTTCGGCAGAGTCAGATAGGTCGCGAGGTGCTAGCGGTGCGGCGTTCGTTAGAGAATTTCATTGGTGAATGGCATGGGTTATTGCGGCATGATGGCGGTGAATTGCGCTGGGGGCCGATGGAGCTTGCGCATGGGGTGAAGGCGGAAGATTGGAATCGCGGCAGGCATGAATGGATCGAGAAATTGCGTGCGGCGGAGATTGTGACACGGGATGCGCGGCACCAGGGGCAATGGCAGAAAATGCTCGATTTGATGGAGCAACATACGACGGGAAGTGGGAAATTTAAGCCGAATGCGCTATGGGAGGCGTTGATGAGGGACTTTCGTTGGCGGGATGAGGGAGTGGCGGTGGAGGTGACATCGTATAACAAGCAACTGACGATTCCTGCGGCCGATTGGGGGTTGCTGTGTGAGACCATGTGGCAGATGGCGATGGCGGAGATGGCGCGCGTGTGTGAGGTAACGGGAGCGATACGAGAGTTGATTGGGTATTTTGATGAGTTGTGTGAGCGGAATTTGCGGCGGCGAGGGATGCTGTGCTTTGACGATGTGAAGGTGCTGATGGGGGCGTGGGTGCGCGGGGAAGACCAGCGGTTGGCGCGAGAGGCGATGGATTTTCGCTTGCAGGAGCGGCATCGGCACTGGTTGTTGGATGAATTTCAGGACACAAGCCGAGCGGATTGGCGGGGATTGTTTCCATTGATCGATGAGGCAGCGACGGCAGAAGATGGCTCGTTATTTCTGGTGGGAGACCGCAAGCAGGCGATCTATGCGTGGCGAGGGGGCGATGTGCGGTTATTTGATGAGGTAGAGCAGCGTTATGGCGCAGGGCTAACGCGGGAGGTGATGAGTGAGTCGTATCGCTCATGCTGCGAGGTGCTGGAGGTGGTGAATCGGGTATGCGGAAATCTTGGGGTGGCGGCGCGATTGTTTCCCGTGGCGGCGCAGCGGTGGGAGTGGGAAGATCATGTCAGTGCAAAACCAGAGGTCAGGGGGCATGCATGTGTGAAGATGTTGCGAGAGAATGAAGAGGAAGAGGTAAGTGCGCGGTTGGTAGAGATGTTGGAGGATATGCGGCGGATCGGGGCGGGTGTGGGAGATTTTTCCTGTGGGGTCTTGGTCAGGACGAATCAGCAGATGATGGAGGTGGCGGATTATTTGCGAGGACAGGGGTATCAGGTGGTGGAGGATGGGCAGCGGATGCCAGCGAGGGATCATGTGATAGGGGTGAGCATCCATCAGTGGTTGCGCTGGTTGGCGGATCCGGGTGATGGGATGGCGATGGGTGTTTTGCAGATGTCGCCAGTATTTCCATGGCTCGAGTCAATGTGGGGCGAGGAAATTTGGGAGAAATGCCATGCGTTTGCGCAGAAATATGGATTCGCTGCAATGGTGGAATGTGTGGTGATGCCGCAATTGGGTGACGCATCGGTGTTTGCGCGTCAGCGTTGCATGGATGCGATAGACTGCTTGCGGAGTGTGGATGCGAGCGGCCGAGCAAGTGCGAGATTTGCTGAGGAGAGTTTTGCGGCGTATCGTGTGGCGCATCCGCCCGGGCCATCGCAAATCCAAGTGATGACCATCCACAAATCCAAGGGATTGGGCTTCGATGTGGTATTTCTGCCGTGCATCGCTGATGACAAAATTCCGCATGAAGGACGTTTTGACGTAGCACGTGGTTCTGGCTGGATTTGCAAAACGCCGCCATCTTGGGTACGAGAGATGTCCGAGGAGATGACATTGGCAACGAAAGAATGGGAAGCCGATCAACAATACGAAGCGATGTGTCTGCTCTACGTAGCGCAGACGAGGGCAAAGCGCGGGCTTTACGTCTATCTTCCTGAGGTGGATCCGAAAAAAGAGAAGTCTTCCCACGCGCACTGGATCTTTCAGTCAATGCCGCTGGATGAGCAACAGCGTTTTGAGGCAGGTAGGTATGAGAATTTATTGGATTTCCCCACGCATGCAGTCGAGCTGGATAAGGGCGAACCGGTTCGTCTTCTGCCTGCAGAACCCTTGGTGAAAAGCGCTAGAGCATCTCAATCGAAGGTCTTTGATGCTGTAGCAGTCGCAAAAGGGCGAGCACTTCACAAAATGTGGGCTACTCTCGGTTGGCTCGATGAAGATCAATCCGCCGACGATGATTGGTTCAAATCTTTAGCTGATCCGCAGATTGTTGATTTGCTATCACGTAGAGGCCGCGACATTGCCTTGCATCGAGAGGTGCCGGTCGATGGCATGATTGACGGAAATCGCGTACATGCTGTGGTGGATCGATTGCAAATTCATTACAATCGCAATCAAGAAGTGGTAGCAATAGAACTCATCGAATGGAAATCCGATGCAAACGCCGCGGCAGAAGCACTGTTGAAGCGCTATAAAAATCAGTGGACTACCTACAAAACGCTACTCGCCCGCATTTGGCCAGGAATCCCTGTTCGGGTGTTCCTCATTACCCATGACGGGGCGATGGCTTCCGCCTAAGGTGCTAGAAAACGATATGCCGTTAGCCCGAGAACCGAAGTTTGACATTGACTCGCTAGTTCTTCAACCCGAAATCCGAAATACAACGCCGCCATCCGCTGCCATCATTAGCCGCGCAAGGCATTTCAGAGCTTGGGGCAGCATCAGTGGATGCAGCCCACTACAGCCATGAAACGCTTTGCACATCAAAGCCTGGCAAGGTCTTTCTGGCGTTCTACTTCGGATCTCGTGTTCAATTCGGATTTCGGATCGCAAGCAAAAACTTTGCGACACAAAGAAAAATGCTCTAATTTCTTAAAACGCCTTGACATGGAGGATATTTCGGGTCTTTTGTGCCTTGCACCAACTTCATCGAATCATGAATCCGTTATATTTACGCTTTATCATGGCAGCAAGCATGCTGTTCCTTATTCCCGCAAGGATTTGTGCAGACGAGTCCTCGCTCAAGACAGCTAGTGTAAACATGTATCAGCTTTTGCAGGACTACCACAAAATGAAAGCATTGACCAAGGAAATTGAGGCAGCCAAAGAAGTTGTGGTGAAAGAGTTGCAAGTGAAACAAGATAAGCTCAACACCATGCAAATCGAGTTGAACAAACTGAAGGAAGAAATGGACGATTCTTCGGTTGCGGATGAGCGCAGAAAATCGATCATTGACGAGCACATGACAAAATTTCAAGCGCGAGCGCGACTCGAGTCCGAGACGAGTGAACTGATTGGACGACGCCAGCGCGCCTTCACCGAGAAATACAAAGTTGATATGGTGAATTTCGCTAAGGAGATTCGTGAGACGGTCATTCAATTCGCAAAAGCAGAGAACTATGATTGCATTTTTGACAAGACTGCTGACGGAGCAAACGGTGGCCTACCCATCATGCAGTTTTCCAAGGATGCAGTTGATGTGACCAGTTTGATTCTCAAAGAAATCAACAAAAATCAGCCAGTAAGCAAAGAAGCCGATGGCAACAAGCCAACCGAGTAAAATCCCCCTCCATTTTTCCGCACCTACAATCTTGACAATCTCTCCTACCCAACAATAATCCGCCCGCCTAGCTATCGACATCGACAACAACAATCCATTTCACTCCCTATTTTTATGATTCGCCGCGTTATTACATCATGCCTTGCCCTTTTAATGATTTCCGTATCGTTTGCACAAGGAAGCAAGCCGAAAGTTGCAACAGTTGACATGCAGAAATTGTTCAAAGAGTACTTTAAAACCAATGAAGCGCAGCAACAGATCAATGTAGAGCGCGCTAGCATCCAGAAAGACAACAACGAGAAGCTTACATCCATTCGGGAGATTGAGAGTGCTCTCACCGTGCTAAAAAAAGATCTGGACGATCAAACATTCACGGCAGAGAAGCGTCAGCAAATTTTCAAAGAGCACCAGTCGAAATATCAAGAAGCCGTTCAACTCGACAAAGAACGCCGCGAATATCTTGGCCGTAAAAATCAGGCATTGAACGACAAAATGTCGCAACGTATGCGGGGAATTTTGGAAGAAATCCGCAAAGTAGTGGAAGAACGTGCGAAATCCGAAGACTGTGATTACGTCTTCGACAAATCAGGAACCAGCACTTCTCAAGTACCTTTCCTCCTTTACATCAAAGAAGATTTCGACATGACGGAGGCCTTGCTCAAGGACTTGAACAAAGATGCACCGGCTGAGTTTCTCGTCCCACCCACAGAGTAAGTTCTCACTGCATTCTTTCACCTGTTGGATCCTAGCTAGTGGTTCTCACCCTTCAGCACCTCGCCAATCTTACCGAGGGGAAAATTCTTCGTGGCGATCCAGCGGAAAGCTTTTCTGGGATTTCCTCGCTCGACTTTGCCAAGCGCACCGAAATTAGTTTCTTGGGAAATGGCAAGTATCATGCCTTATTCCATGAAACGAAGGCGGGGGCTGTACTAGTCAGTGCAGATCATCCATGCGGCCCAGCGGACACTGCCCTTGTGCAAGTGGAAAATCCTACGTTGAGCTTCTCGAAGGTTATCGATTTTTTTCACGCATCGAAAAAATCCTTTGTTCCATCGATTCATCCGACATCTTTCATCGACACGTCAGTGCAATTGGATCCCAGCAAGGTTTGCATCCATGCAGGTGTAGTCATTTTAGCAGGCGCAATCATAGGCGATGGAACAGAAATCTTCCCAAATGCTTTCATTGGAGAAAACAGCCGTATTGGAAACGATTGTGTGATTCACGCCAATGTATCCGTTCGCGAAGAGTGCGTGATAGGAGATCGCTGCATCTTGCAGCCTGGTGTTGTCATTGGCTCGGATGGCTATGGCTACCAGTTTTCGCAAGGGAAGCATGTGAAAATCCCTCAATTAGGCATTGTCGAAATCGGCAACGATGTCGAGATCGGAGCAAATACGTGCATTGATCGCGCACGCTTTGGAAAAACTCTGATTGGTGATGGCACGAAAATCGACAATCTCGTGCAAATTGGGCACAACGTGGAAATAGGACGTCATTGCATCATCATCGCACTTACCGGCATAGCGGGTAGCAGCAAACTAGGAAACTATGTGACCGTCGCCGCCCAAGCTGGAATTGCCGGCCACCTCACCATCGGCGACAAGGCGGTTCTGGCATCACGTACCGGCGTGACGCACGATCTTGAGGGGGGCATCACCTATCTAGGAAATCCCGCGCAACCCATTCGCGAAGAATTAAAATTGGAGGCTTTGCGTCGCCGACTACCCAGACTCTTTGATGAGGTCAAAGCAATCATCAAATCGCAAGAACGTCCATCTTCGTAAGCTACGGTGTGTTTTTTTCACATGCCGTCTGCAATGCTTCCTCTGTAGTAGGATCCGTAGCTTTTTTTCCGTAGCGAATTCCGTAGTGATACCTCTGTAGGCTTTCAGCCCATGAAGGTTTACGCGGCAATCGCGAAATGAGTTTACGAATGGTGTCGGCGGGCATCACACGTACGCCTGCTTGCTCGCAATACTTGGAAAAAGCTTGGAAATATTTCCGCGAAAACGAAGAACGGTTCTTGCGTGAGGAGTTTGCCGAAGACGAGGATTTTCTAGCGCTCGATAGAATCCATACGATTACCGCGCTACACACAATGACACCGATGATCGCATGATTCAAATAGGGCGGCCTAGTTGACAAGGCTTCCTCACTGGGATCATCTGGTAAGATCGATGACTCAGCAAAAGGTTGTTCCTCCCGTGGCGCGCGTCGTCCCGTGCCAATCGATGAAGCAGGAGTGCAGTCCATGATAACCCAGCCGACGTCTTGAATTAGCACTTCGGTCCATGCATGCGCCTCTCTTGCCCGAAAAATCATAAGATTCGCACTTTCAAAGTACGAACCGCCTGTCCAACCATAAGCCACCCGCGAAGGTATGCCCAAAGAGCGTGCTACTAGAGCGCCTGCCGTCGCAAAAAGCTCACAGTGCCCGCGTTTTTCATGAAACAAAAAATTCTCCAAAGGGTCGATGTTGGCATCATTGCTCATTTGCAAAGAATAGGTGCATTCATGGCGCAGGAATTCGCGGACTTGAGTCAGTGACTCGCGCAGATTGCGGCTACTTGTTGCCTCGGCGGCTAGCCCTCGCAAGCGTGCTTCTAAGTTGTTTTCCTTGGGAATAGCAAGCCACGCCGAAGGAACCAAGGTTGGATCGGGCGATTTGTCCAAAGGAGAAAGATCGTCGATATTGACAGGCCGGGATTGTCCAAAATATCGATAGCCCGAACTTCCTTTTACGGGAGGAAGCATCGCAATGCCATCGCCGCGTCGATCAAGTGGCGAGATGGAAACATCAATCAGCCCTTGCAGCCCGATGACTGGATTTTGTCCGTTAGCATCAGCAGCATGAAAAATCTCATACCGATACGTTGCCCCCGAGCGCTTCGGGAATGACGGCGACTCCATCGAGATTTTCGGAGTCAGCATCCACGAGGCATGATCGTAACTCCCCAAGGCAAATGCGGAAATGTAGGCACCTTTTTTCAGCAATTGTTGCGCCTGCGTGGGGTCATCGAGCTGGAGAAAAACCTCAGGCTGATTTCCCGGTTTCAGGTCGGTCTTACGCGGCAGCGGTCTTATCGTACGCTCATTCCACAGCCAATTGCCAGACCGATTGGCACCGGTCCTTACCGAGTTTTCGATTTTTTGCGACGCTTTTTTCTCTTCAGAGCCAAATGCATCACCCAGTCGTGAGGACACATCAGAGAGAACGGGTGGCGCATGAAGGAAAAACAGTAAGAAGATTGCATGGAGGAGCAAGAAGCCAAAAAAGATCAGAAAAAAGTCATTCCTACTACGCCACATGGAACGAAAGTTCCACGAAAGCCCACGGTTTCTCGGATTGCTCAACGCCAGTCCGATGCTCAGAATCACCATGGCGAGGAAAATTTTCCACCATGGGATCGAGGCGACAGCATTTGGATCGCTACTCCTCATCAAAAAGAAGGCGATGCCAATCGATAGGAAAAAAATAAGCAGGCGAATCATGAAGGCCAACGAGAAAGGGGTGATATGCAATGGGAAGATACGTCTCGGGTAGCAAATCCATGCCGCCACGACTCTGATGCCATATCGGACACAACGATCCAACAATCATCTGCGGAGTATGCAGCTTTCATACGCGTGAGGTCGTGCATTTCCGTGGAGTTCTGACGACGCGCTCTTGCGAGAAGATGAAAGATTTCGCTCAATTGCTGACGATTTTCGCACGACCGCTCCAACCAGTGATCGAAGTCCGCAAGAAAGACAGAGGGGATGGATTGATGCACCAAGAATTGAAGAACGCCAGCAAGCTGAGAAAGGGCTTGTTCAAAGACCTCTGGCCGAATCATGACCCCGTCATGGCCGTGAGAATGAAATATCACCACCACCCGCCTCGGTAGATGTCCGGGAGGATCGCATTCGCTAACCATCAGGCCAGTGCCACGGGCTTGGGAGCGTGAACTCGCTGCGGCATGAATCCGCCGCGGCGAATCACCAGCCTGCCATGCTCGCAAACCTCGCCATTCTCCACCATCTTGTCCCAGTTGTCGGCTGAGTGGAGAAGCTGCATCCCGCGCTCGTCCAGAAAAGGTTAGATGCTTGGGCCGCTTGGCATGAGGAAAAACCGTGAGTTCATGCGTGATGATGGAGGTGAATTTCCTTTGCCAAAACCCGAGAGGAAACGAGCTTTGGCACGTCACCTGATGCTCGCGGGCGTATCCACGAGTGGTCGGTGTCAACAGCGAGTCATGTTGGGCCGAATCACCCGGAGAAATGTAGGGAACTTCCCATGTGTCAGCGATGCCGCCGCATAACGACATCTGCCATTGCAATCCACACCCCCCGAAAAAGCGCTTCCGATGCTGAGCAATCCACCGCACAGCCAGGCGTTGCCGAGCGTGAACCGTGCGTGCTGCCTCACATCGCAATTCCCAACCAGAAAGATTCCACCTTCCCAGCCAAAATGCCCCGCTTAACAGAAGCAGCCCGGCGATCCCCATCGCAGCGAGCATGCCATCACGACTTGCCAGACCGATCGCCAAGAGCGCGATACTCAGTCCGCCGACCCAAGCACCTTGCGACGAGATCCTGGCATCATGCCTACCTTTGGTGACTTGATTCATTCGCTAGGCCGATCAATGTGGCGGGAGCCAATGCGTTAATTTGTCAAAATAGGCTGGTTCATTGATGTCGGTATGCAGCACGCCACCGGGACCATGATATTTCCACTCATGGCAGCCGTAGCAAATGTGAAGCACGCGCTTTTTCCCCTGCCCCTCCCAGACCAACGCGTAGTCCGGGTGAAATCCATGGCAAGTGGTCTTGGGTGCAGCCAATGCTTGATGCGATTCCGGCTGACAGTATAAATCCACCACCTTCTCTACGACCTTTGCCGCTTGCTGATCCGGTTGCTTGTGAAACGAAAATCCCTCGAATTCGCGATGCGGCAGCGTGGCCAATTGCTTCTGATAAAGCTCGGCATCACGGGTGGGATGCGCCAATCCACGATACACCACAATATTTTTCCCGCCTCGCAAATCATTTGCCGCAGACTCTAACGAACGCATTTCTTGTTCGCGCAGCGCTTCGCCACCGCGCCAGCAAGAGGCACAGGAATTCAACAACATCCACAACGGAAATAGTAGGAAAATGCGGCTCATGTCCCATGAACATGCGGCAAAAAACGCATGCATGCAATATCGAAATCTTGTCCATTTCGCAAAGTCATTACCGCAGGCAAAAAAAGGCGAAAAATCCCGCATTTTTGACTTGTCAAATCTCACAATGCTTATTAGTTTCCGCCCCCCGCAACCTTCAACAAGCAAATTTTATGTCCAAGCACAACAGCCTAAAAGCATCCTCAACCGTCGGTGGCAAACGCTCCGTTCTTAAGCGTTTTGAGCGCGTCAAGCTCATGAAGGAACGCGGACAATGGAAACAAGGTCGCAGCCCCATTGGTTTGCCTAAGACCAAGCACGAGGGTTGATTCCTTGCTGCGATTGCTAGCTTCTACCGCGATTGTAACATTTCTTGCGTGGCTCCATTACTTGGGTCCACGCTTGTTTTTTCCCCATCGCTAACCTCAAGATCGATACATCATTATGGCCACGGAGACACGATTGAACAAATATCTCGCCTCCTGCGGTGTTGCTTCCCGTCGCGCCTGCGATGAGTTGATCGCCAACGGCCATGTGGAAATCAATGGCCGTCCGTGCCTAACTCCGGGAGCGAAAGTCAAGGAGGGTGACCATGTCAAGTTGGACGGCAAGCGGATCACCGCACTGCGGCATACGACGATTTTGCTCAACAAACCGCGCGGACTGGTTTGCAGTCGTGAAGATGAATTCCAACGCGACACCATTTATGCTCTCTTGCCCGGTTCACTACAGCACCTCCATCATGTTGGTCGGCTCGATGCAGAATCCGAAGGCTTGTTGCTGCTTACCAACGACGGCGAGCTAACGCAAAAGCTCATGCATCCGAGCAACAAGGTAGAAAAAGAATACCTTGTAACCGCCAATCAGCCTTTTCTTCAAGAGCATCTCGATCTCTTTCTCACTGGCGTTTACACCAAAGAAGGCAAATTGAGTGCCAAAGCTCTGCGCCGCGAAAGTTCTCGCCGTGTTTCCATGATTCTAGATCAAGGAGCCAAGCGGCAGATTCGCGTGATGATGGATACCCTCAGTTACCAAGTCACCAAGCTGGTGCGCGTGCGCATCGGTTCTCTTTGGGGCGGCGATCTGGAAGTAGGACGTCATGCGATTTTGGACGACGATACCATTCGGCTGGCCGTGACCAATCCGCGCTTGCTTCCGGGCAAGTGGATGACACGCGAGCAAGCCATCAAAGAGCTAGCGCAAAAGAAATCGGAAAAACAAGCCGATGCTCCTCGCTCCGCCCGCAGTCCGCGCACCAAGACATCTCGTCAACCTACCGAACGCGGCACGGGACCTCGCAAGACGGCTTCCAAGCGTCCTATGACGACAAAAAACGCAACCAAACGCCCGAGTAAATCATTCAAACGCCCGAGTCGATAAACTCCCCCACCCTGCTTAGGGAGTTCCGACTTGGCTGGCGCGCAGCCGCAGAAAACGCTGCGAGTTCTGGGAATTGATGGGTAGCGTTGCACGTCGCAATTGATTCTCCACATTGTCCTCCAGCACCGTGACGGTGATTCCTGCATTGGACCAAATCGAAGATCCAGGCAGTGTCGCAGACCATTCCGGAATGAGGGTGACATCACTGTGCGCTTTGTGGACGCGGTAAGTGAGTTGGAGTGATGAAGCATTGCTCTGGAACGCGATGGCTGCTGCTGTTTCGCCGATCTTTGGGTTGCGATTGAGCGCGTATTCGACAAGATTGGGAACGGAATCCGCATCGGGATCGCCTTGGGCAGAAACATTTGTGAGCGGGGCGAAAGTGGAGATCCACGAGGCGAAGTTCGTCGCGCCCGTCACGTTGAGCGTAAAGGATTGGGAAACCACAGCGGGAGCTGAGTTGAAACGCTCGATGGTGATCGGATATGAGCCAAGCGTAGCAGTTGCAGAAACGGTGCCAGCAAGAGTCCCAGTGCTGGCATTGAGCGATAGACCAGCGGGAAGAGTGACTCCCGCGCCGAGACGAAAAAGCGCAGGGCTATTTCCCGTGCCAGTTCTCAGGTTGGCGACGAACGCGGCGTTGCTGGCATTATTTCCCGCACCAGGACTGCTGCTTGCTTGGGTGATTTTCGTCCACGAGGAAGCAACAGATGCGGCAGCTTCTTGGTCTCCTGAGAAAAATGCAGAAGTCGCCGAGCCTACGGAACCAATATTCGGCGAGAAAAATGTATCGTTGCCGTAAGAAAAACCGTGAATCAAGCTCTCATTCTCATCATGCAAAGCGATATAATCACCAGAATTTCCTAAATCGATCCATAAGTCATACGCCGAATCAAAGTACGTAGGATTGGTGCTGCTTATGACCATCAAGCCATCGGCAGGGGTTGTGTCATCGGCAGGGATGCGGGAATCTTTGACGGCTTGGCCATTGTAAATGACGATCAAGGTTCCTGCTGGAATGTTATCCCACACAGCCGCATCGCGGAACACAAGAATTCGCCCTGCGGATTGTAGATCGTGAAAGCGCAGACTCGTATCTTGCAGCGTGAGAATTTCCACCCACTCGGAGGTGCCGCCGCTTGGGCCTTGGCTGAATTCATTGATGATCGCTTTGCGAGTGATCGTGCTGCTGTTCCCGGCAAGCACGAGCCCGCTGGTATAGGAATAAGCCGAACCGCGGACGACGGAACTCGCAGGGCGCGTCAGCAGATTGACCGCAGCAGTCGTGAAAGGTTGGCTCGAGGAATTGCCATCGCTCGCAGTGATCACGCAACGCCAGAGCTTACCAGCTCGCGAGGGGTTCGCAGCGAGCGATGCTGCGGTTTCGGCTTCGTTGGTGAACTGTGTGGCATCGCTGCTCGATTGCCATTGATAGGTGTAGGTGATGGGATTGTTTTCGGGGTCATTGGCTGAAATGGAGTTGACCGTGAGGGGCTGATCCGCAAACCCGTTGGTTGTTTGGGATAGCGAAGCGGCAGTGATTTGTGGAGCCTGATTGACTGGCGTGGCGGAAGCGCCAAAGATTTGCAGTTCTGCGGCGGTAAGGTTGCCGGTGGACCCGCTGACTCGGTCGGAAATCGTGAGCGTCCAGGTGCCAGCCGAGTTTTCCCCCCAATGACGAACGGAGGAAAATGTCCAGTTGCTGAGAGATTCGCCTGTCTTGCCGGAAGCGGAGACACCGAGGCTGCTCACCATTCCCGAAGGCGAGGTCAGGGTGATATCGAGGTTACGGTGGTTGCTGTGCGTCGTAGTCAGGCGAAGGGTAACGTGCTCCGCTCGTAGGGAATTGCTGATCGCAAACGTTCTGGTGATGCCCGTGGCGTTGTTATCAGGAATGGCAACGGATAAAGCAGATTGGCTGGATGTTACCGAGGTTTGTGGAGCGAGGTTGATCCATCCTGTGGCAAGATTCACGGCGGCGGAAGCATCGACAAGCCCGGCGCCAAATTGCGGATGAAAATGGTAGGAAGCGGAGTTGTTCGCCCATCCAGCGTCGGATGGAGAGATTTTGAAGGCTGAGCGAATGAGGATTTCTTGCACGTCCCGCCAACCAAGATTGGGGTTTTTTTCTAACATCAAGGCCACAGTGCCAGAAACGACAGGCGTCGCAGAAGATGTCCCACCGAAGTCGGATGCGTAGTTTCCTGCGGTGCCGCTGCTCTTGTTGTAGCCAACATTTCCCACCAAGTCCGTGGTGGTGATGGCGAGTTGCGTGCTGGTGCCATCGGATGGCGCACAGACGACCAAGTTCGCGCCGTTTTCGCTGTAAACAGAACGTGTGCCACTGGAATTGCTAGCACCAACAGCGATGGTATAAATGGAGTTGGCATAGCCATCGTAGTTCGAGTGATCGCGATCCGTGGAGTCGCCGCCGTTTCCACCTGCCCAAACAAAGATGGTGCCCTTGCCCCCTCTGCCAGTTGCCGCAGCATTGGCTAACGCGGCAAGAGTCAAGCTACCAGGACGCTGGGAAATGAGCGTTTCGCCATCATCGGTAGGCCCCCAACTATTCGATTTAACTTGGATGATGTCATTCCGCCATCCCATCGCATCAGCCTCTTGCGCATCGGTACTGGAACTTTGACCTGTGACGAGGCGAAGCCCCACTAAGGTGGAGGACGGTGCTACGCCGCTAACGCCGAGGTTGTTATTGCCGCGTGCGCCTGCCACGCCTGCGCAAGCCGTTCCATGAAAGTCTTCAAAGAAGGCATCGGCACTGGGGTTGTCGTCATTGCCAATGAAATCACGATCATTGGCGGTATCCAGATTGTTGACGAAATCGGGATGAGTCAGATCGATGCCATCGTCAATGATGCCGATACGAATACCTGAGCCTCGCACTCCCGTGGCATTGGGGAAACTCCAGATGGGCTCGACGTTGGCATGGGTGCGGGTATTGTTGTTATTCGCGAGATGCCATTGCTGGGTAATCAAGGTATCGTTAGGCAAAGCGCGTTTCACTTGAAATTTACCGACGATGACATCGGCCTCGGAAACGCCTTCGGATTGCCTAACGGCATCAACCACTGCCAATGCAGCCAGCGGGTCTGCTGCGGAGAGAATCACCCAACCAGGAGCGTAGTCAGGTCGCTCCTTAAGAGTTAAAGCATGATTTTTCAGCAGAGAATCTAGCAGCGGATCTTCGATTTTTACGCTGAGATCTGGGGTGATGATCCGTTGCGATTTTTGGGTATGCTCCGCATTTACCGGATAGGCAATGGGTGCAGCGTTCAGCGCGATCAATCGATCCCGCAAAGTCGCCATGGTAGCGGGCGGTTGCAAGGCAACGGGCTTCTGACTTCCATCTTCTTGGAGCAACATCGCCTCTTGAAAAGAAACACGCAATTCCTCACCATGAGACGTGCGAAGCTGATCTGTTGCCTCGGCTTGTTTTGACTCACTTGAGCTTGCTTCTCGATTCTTCCTCTCGGGCAAGGAAAGTCGGGTATTACCTTCTGGCGAGGCAGTATCGGCTAATCGCGAGTTTTTTTGATGATGCCACACAAGCAAAGCCAGCAGGGCGGAAACGTAGAAAACATAGTTGTAGGGTCTTTTGATCATGCTTGTGCGATGATGCTAGCAGAACAATCCGCAAAGATCAAAAGATAAACCTAGGCACGTTTTACACGGTGAGCTTCAACTCGACTCCCTATGCTTTATGCCCCCCCCCGACAGCCGCCCGCGCGAGCATCATGTCCCCAAGTTTCATTGACTCAAAATTCTTTAGAAACCTATCTAAACGCTCCGGCAAGCTCACATAACGAGTCGGCAGACTCTTCCAACAAGTCGGCAGGCTCTCTCAACAAGTCGGCAAGCTCTCCCAACAAGTCGGCAGGCTCTCCCAACCAGTCGGCAGGCTCTCCCAACCAGTCGGCAGGCTCTCTCAACCAGTCGGCAGGCTCTCCCAAAAAGTCGGCAAGCTCACCAAACAACCCTTTTCGTAGCCCCTCTGCGTGGCACCACTTCTAGTTCCAGAGGTGCGGGGCATTTCAGGGGGGCAGTAGTCTCGGGGGGCAATGCAAAGTGACTGTCTCTCTGCAGAAAATAGGCGGTATTCTTGACAATCCTTGGAGCGTCATGCACGTTCTTCACCACATGAGCTCGATCAATTACAAAGTAGGAAACGAAGCACTCATCCGGGTATTGGATGCGGCATCGGAACACTTGTGCGGGTTGTTGGAGAAGCAAGGCCGTGCCGATGGCGCCTTGCGGATCGCGGTGATTGGCGGCGGATGCAGTGGTCTGCAATACAAAATGGACTTGGTCGATGGCCCACGGGATCGCGATATTTTAGTGTCGAGCAATGGAGTAAACGTGGTGATCGATCCGAAAAGTGCACTATTTGTCAGCGGCAGTGTGCTGGACTGGTCGGATGATTTGCAGCAAGGCGGTTTCAAGGTAAGCAATCCGAATGCGCTGGTGACTTGCTCCTGCGGTGAAAGTTTTGCCGCATGAAATTTCGCGAAGCCGCTGACATGTTGGGTCTAGCTGATCCGCTGTGTGCCGAGGAAGCCACCTTGCGCGAGGCATTTCGCACCGCGGGGAAGCGCATGCATCCTGATGCGGGCGGTAGCGTCGAGGAATTCGAACGCTTGCAATCCGCGCAACGCTTGTTGTCGCGTCCCGGAGAACGCTTGCGTGGGTGGTTGGAGGATCGTGGCATCGCGGGCGATGTGCGGGGCAGTTTGTCATCGGAATTGATGGAACGCTTCAGCGCGGTTGCCGATGTCGTGCAGCGCTCGCAATCTTTAGCAAAAGAGTCCGATGGCTGCCGTAGTGCGCTAGCGAAGGCCTTGTTAGAGCCACAAAAACACGCCATCCGCGAAGAGATTTCTGCGGTTCAACAGCAGTTGTCGGCATTGCTACTGCACCAAGTGGGCCGCTTTTCTGCTGTGGCATCGGGCGAGATCGATGACGCGGAAGCATGGCAACTCGTGCGCGATTTGTTGTTTCTTGAAAAATGGCAGGCACAACTGCGTGAAGAGTTTGGGAAAAGTTTTTGAACTACGGGTGTGGATGATGCCAATAATGCAGATTGACTTGGTAACCGAGATATCATTCCATTACTCATGAACTTCCGTTGTCTCATTGGCGCTTCGATCATTTGGGGTTGTTTGATTTCTCCAAGTTTTGCCATCGATCGTAATGGTAACGGCATGTGCGATGTCTGGGAGACTCGATATGCCGTGGGTAATCTTGATCCCGCTGGGGATGCGGATGGCAATGGTATGAGCAACCGATTGGAATCCATCGCTGGCACGAATCCATTTCTTGCGCAGAGTCAGTTTCGAATTTCTTCCGTTTCTATGGATTCCGGCGTCGTCGTGCGCATCACTGCGGAGCCTGGAAAAAGTTATCAGCTTTTTTCTGCTGCCGCTCTCACTGGGCCGTGGTCGGCTGTCGGAAGTGCGATGCTGGCCACGGGAGCGGAAGTGATTTTCCCTCCTCAATCGGTGGGAGGCAGCCGTTCGTTTTATCGAGTGGAAGTCCGAGACGTGGATCGCGATAGCGATGGCGTAAGCGACTGGGCAGAACGGCAAATCGAAGGTCTCAATCCAGAAAGCGCGGATAGTTTTGCTTCTAACGAGAATCAGGCAGATCTCACCTTTGTCGAATCATGGCTGGAAAACTTGAGCAATGGTTCATTGCAGTTGGCAACATCGTCAGCAGACGCTTATGAAAAAGAAAATACCCCAGCTTCTTTTACTTTGACGCGCAACACACCAGTCACCCGTCCCTTCACGGTTTTTCTTCGTGCTTTGCCAGCATCGGATTCAACGGTGGGCGTTGCAGGGGCTGGAGAATTTTTCATCAAACATGGCAATGGTGATGTTTTGAATGATCGATTTGTCATCCCTGCCGGGCATTCTGGGGCGTCGATTTTTTTCCATCCTGTGGCTGATGCTATCGCCGAAATTCCTGAAGAAGCTCGATTTCAGATCGGCGGAACTAGTACGCAGTTGCTTGGACGAATTTGCGACGCTCAGCCAACGGAGCAAAATAGCAAACTCCTCGTTGCCTATCTCTCGCCGCGTGTGGGCGTAGCAACTCGTGGGTCTGGCATTGCGACCGTGCGTCTCGCCGGCGACAATGCATCTGCCGTGGTAACGGTGCAATTTTCCAACCTCACGTCCTTAACGTCCTCGGCACACATTGAGACATCGAATCAAGCCATCATGCTTTCGGTTCCTCCATTTCGCTACAACGGTCAACCATGGGCAATCAAAGCCAATCAGCAATACACTAAGGATCAACAGGTGCTTGATGCACTGCTCTCCGGCAGCTTTCATTTCAACATCTACACCGAGATGGCGGCTTCGGGGGAAATTGCCGGGATATTCCAAACGATACAAGGTTCCACTTCATTTCAAGCACCGCCACAAGCAGATCCCATTTTAGCTCTTAGCGGCGATGATTTAGACCGGGAAATTGTTCGCTTTTTTACCCAGGCAACCTACGGCGCCAGATGGGAAGATGTTGTCGCGATGCGCTCGCGCATTTCCACTCATGACGGTGATCGCATTGCCGCCTTTGCGCAATGGATCGATGAACAGTTTGTGCTGCCATCCCCATCGCACCAAATGATGGCAGCTGCAGGAAATGCGTTAGAGCGATCTGTGAACACCACAGGAAGTTTTTACCAAAATGCACGGCAGACAGCTTGGTGGACAATCGCCATGCATTCGCATGACCAACTTCGTCAACGTATGGCCTATGCGCTAAGCCAAATCATGGTCATTTCTGACGAAGAGCCTACTCTGGATCGTATGGCTGTAGGCATGGGCAACTACTACGATATGTTACAAGACAACGCCTTTGGTAGTTTCCGCGATTTGTTAGAAGACGTTACGTTGCATACCAACATGGGGCAGTATCTTTCTCACATTCGCAACCAGAAATCTCAAGTCGTCAATGGGGTAACCGTATCTTCTCCTGATGAAAATTATGCCCGCGAGATCATGCAGCTATTTTCCATTGGTTTGGTGAAATTGCATCCCGATGGCAGCTTGATTTTGGGTACGGATGGATTGCCCATTCCCACCTACAACCAAAATGACATCACTGAAATGTCGAAAGTTTTCACGGGGTGGTCTTTCAGCAAAAGAGCTCAGTCAACGGGAAGCACCGTCATCCAAGACAATAATGATTTCTTTCTCGGTTCAGGCTATGAAGAGCATGCCATACGCTGGAGTCATCCGATGAAATTGTTTCCCGCGTATCATGATGAGACGGCGAAGCAGATTCTCGGCCAAACGATTCCCGCGCGTGTCGGCGGCGGATTGCAGGATCTAGCCGACACGTTACACCTACTGTCCAATCACCCAAACACCGCGCCATTCATCTGCCGCCAACTGATCCAACGCTTCACCACAGCCACACCTTCCGCGGGTTACATTCATCGAGTCTCGTCGTCTTTCGTCGCCTCGGGTGGAAATCTTGGTGCAACCATAAAAACCATCCTGCTTGATCCTGAAGCACGAAACGCTGGTGTGGCAAATGCCGCTATAGGCTTCGGAAAAGCCAAGGAACCGCTCATACGTCATGTCAGCATTCTTCGTGCGCTGGAGGCGAAGTCAGCCATTCCCATCGCATTGTTCGAGAACTTTGGTTACCTTTCATCTGAGACCGCAAAATTTCCCACTAGCGCCCGAATGGTTCGTTTTCGCAATACGAACTCTACTCTCTCACAAACCCCACTAGGTGCGCCTTCGGTTTTCAATTGGTATCGCCCCGATTATGCTCCTGCCGGCAGTCTATCACAAAATGGCTTCGCCTCACCCGAGTTCCAAATCGTCAATGAAAACACCGTGGTGCGCGCCATCAACACGCATTATGGCGTGATCAAGAGCACCACAGGTCAGGCAGCATCGAATCTCCCCACGGGGCTCAACATTGCTGGTATTGCCAATTTTCCTTCCTACAACAATGACTCAGATAACATGATTCCTGATCTGAACTCTTATCGCTCCCTCTACCTTTCCGTCCTAGACACCAATGGCGATGGGGCATTTTCCAATGCCGATGCGACATGGCCGAATCGCGTAGCGAAAATTGCCGAAGGCGTAGAACTCGTCGTGGATCGCGCCGATCTCCTCTTGTGCTCGGGTTCGCTTAAAGTTCGTTACGGCAGCACTCCAGGGAAACCCCGCCGCATCATCCTCGATGCCGTCAATGCCATTGAAGCGCAAGACAACAACAAAACCAGTGCATCCGATCAAACATCTGCCATGAATGAGCGGATCCTCGGGGCTCTGTATTTGATCATGAAGAGTCCCGATTTTATCATCCAAAAATAACCCACACTGCGCGAGACAATATGAAACATCACGAAAAAGAATCCCTTCGCAGTCGCCGCGACTTCATCCGCCAAGCCTCATGCGCATCACTCGGAGTCACGGGGCTCGTCAATGCTCTAGCGCACATGCGATTGATGACCGCGGCGATGGCACAGTCACCCACCCCCACCAGCTACAAGGCACTCGTGTTTTTGTTTCTCAATGGCGGAAATGACTCGAACAATATGCTTGTCCCTGCGGGCAACCCCGCTAGTAGCATGGCGCGTGCGGATTATGAGACAGGGCGCGGCATTATTGGAATTCCTAGCGCACAATTGCACCCACTCACCTTGCCTATCGGGACTCGCGCCTTCCAACAACATTATGCTGGCACGGCTCAACCACTTGGCTTTCACCCCAGCACCCAAGCTCTCGCCGATCTGTTCAATGCCGGAAAGTTAGCCGCTTTTGCCAACGTCGGGACATTGGCCGCTCCTGTCGGTTCTCGTGCTGGGTATAACGCCAGCACCGTAGCACTACCAAGCCAACTGTTTTCTCACTCTGACCAACAAACGCAATGGCAGAGTTCCATTTCCGATAAACCCTTTTCGAGCGGTTGGGGCGGTCGAACTGCCGAGCTACTCCATGGTTCCTACAATGCTGCCGATGCATCAAAGGTCTCAATGTCGATCTCTCTGGCTGGCGTGAATTCGTTTCAAGTCGGTACCTCCAGCAACGTGGTGCAGTACGTCGTCCAGCCATCCGGCACCGTGAATATCGATGGCTATGGCACAAACTACGCGAGCGCTATCGATGCAAGCGGCAATTATCTCACCACCGATGAGGCAAAACGTTTCAAAGCCTTCGAGGACATCATGCGCCTCACCCATGCGAATCTCCATGAAGAAGAGCATAACAAAATTGTTCGCCGTGCCCGCGCAACCGAGGGAATCATCGGTGCAGCGATGACCGCCGCCGCCGCTTCCGAAGCGAGTCTCAACTACAACATCAACACCATCTTTACCGATGCGTCTGCCAATCACCGCTTAGGTGACCAGTTGAAAATGATCGCGCGCCTCATCGCGGGACGCAATCTGTTAGGCAATCAGCGGCAAATCTATTTCTGTCAAGTCGGCGGCTACGATACTCATAGTACCCACATCAGTTCTCACGCCAATCTGATGGCCGAACTCTCGAGCGGCATGAAAGCTTTCCACGATGTTCTGCAAGCGATGGGAACGTGGGATCAGGTTCTTACCTGCACTGCCTCAGATTTTAACCGGACGTTGACACCCAATGGCACAACCGCTTCTGCTGGCTGCGATCATGCCTGGGGCGGGCACGCCCTGATGATGGGTGGTGCCGTAAATGGCGGCGATGTCTATGGCCACTTTCCGCTCCTCAAGACGGGAAATGTCACAGGCTCTCTGGATGCAGGCAATGGTTCCACCAATCGCGGCCGCTGGGTTCCCACCACTGCCGTAGATCAATACTGCTCCGTCATGGCTCGATGGCTCGGCGCGCAGTCCAGCGAATTGCAAGCAATTTTCCCGAACTTGCCGCGCTTTGACGATCCATTTTCGATCGCCACCGCCAATGCCAATTTCATCAAGCCCCACATGCTCTAGCTCCATGGCGGACTCAGAAAAGCAGCCCAGTGATCGCAGAATGCTCATCATCACAATGAGCGCTCTGCTCATTTCGCTCAACTTGCTGATGTGGCTCTACAGCCAAAAAGACCAGCCAGCATCGCCTCTGCCTCAGACGGATTCCTCTGCTTCACGTGGCGGAGAAACGCCTTCGATCCCTGCTGTTTCTCCCCAACCGCGCATCGATCATCCGATCCTCGCAAGCTCCTCTCGATTTCAACTCGCGCAAACCGATCCTGCCGAGGATCTCGAAATCCTTACTGCTGTCATCGAAACCTACCGCCGTGACCATGGTGGCAATCCCATCGGCGAAAATGAAGAAATTTTTGCTGCTCTCCGTGGCGAAAACCCCAAAGGCCTTCTCTACCTTCCCGTCGATTTTCCTGGATTGCAAGCGACAGGAGTGGTGCTTGACCGCTGGGGCATGCCATGGCGATTTCATGCTCTTTCAGCGACAAACATGGAAGTTACTTCCGCTGGCCCAGATGGAACATTTGGCAATGCCGATGACCTCAGCTTGCATTAATCTGAGATCCGAAGTAGAGCGCCAGACAGTCGCTGCGATGCTTGGATGTGCAAGGCGTTTCATGGCCGCAGTGGGCTGCATCCAACGATGCTTCCCGAAGATTTGAAATGCCTCGCTCGGCAAATGATGGCAGTGAATGGCGGCGTTCTCCTTCGGATTTCGGGGGTATTTTTGCCACGCAGCAGAAATCGACTGCTTGCTTGCATTTTGCTGTTGCTCGTCACCTATTCCCGTTGCTACCTCTTGCCCATGCCTAACTTTGTAGAACAACTCTCAGAAGACATCAAAAACGCTATGCGTGCGAAAGACACCGTGGCTCTCAATACCTTGCGTGCACTCAAAACCGCACTTACCAATGCTTCCATTGAAAAAGGCGGCCTCGGCACTCCTCTAGACGATGCAGAATGCCTCGTCATTGTGCGTCGTCAAGTTAAGCAACGCCAAGACTCGATCATGCAGTTTGAGAAAGCTGATCGCGCCGAACTTGCTGATAACGAAAAAAAGGAAATCACTTACTTGGAAAAATACCTGCCTACTGCCTTGACCGAAGCAGAGCTAGCTGCGCTTCTTGATCAAGCCGTAGCCGATACAGGCGCCACGGGAAAAGCCGATATGGGTAAGCTCATCAAACGCATGCAAGAACTCACCGATGGGCGTGCCGATGGCCGCACCATATCCGCAGCCGTAGCCAAACGCCTTAGCTAAGCCAATCCCATGTTGCTGGTTTCATGGAACGTCAATGGCATCCGAGCCACCTTGGGCAAAGGATTAGAAGAATTCGTCATGCAATGTGCGCCGGATGTTCTTTGCCTCCAGGAAACCAAAGCGCGGGAGGAACAAGTGGATCTACCGCTTTCCTTTGGTGCTTACCATCGTTACTGGAACTCCGCTAACAAGCCCGGCTACTCCGGAACCGCGATCTTCAGCAAACAAGCCCCACTCCAAGTCCTCCACGGCATCGGCATGCCCGAGCATGATCAAGAAGGCCGTGTGATCACCGCAGAATACCACGACTTCATTTTGGTCACCGTTTACACGCCTAACGCCCAAGACGAACTCAAGCGCTTGCCGTATCGCATGCAGTGGGATGCGGATTTTCTCCGCTACCTCAAAAACATCGAGCAAACGCTAGGCAAACCTGTCATATTCTGTGGCGACCTCAATGTTTCGCATCAAGAAATCGACCTCGCCCGCCCCAAGGAAAATCGCTTCAGCGCCGGTTTCTCGGATCAAGAACGTCAAGGTCTATCAAACATTCTCGATGCAGGCTTCACGGATAGCTTCCGTCATCTTCATCCCGATCAAACAGGCGCCTACTCGTGGTGGTCGTATCGTGGTGGTGCTCGGCAACGCAACGTCGGATGGCGACTCGACTACTTCTGCGTATCCAACGCCATGACCTCACGCATCGCCGAAGCTACCATCATGGCAGAAGTCCACGGCTCAGACCACTGCCCTGTAGCCTTGCGCTTAACAAACACTTAACAATTTCCGAATCGTCATTTGGCGAAAATGGCACTACCTTACGGATGTCATGAAAACACCAAACCGAATTCCCTACAATATCACCGTAGCCGCCGCCCTTTTCGCATGCACTTTGTGCAGTATGGCGCAACCACCAAGAGGAGGACCTGGCGGTCCAGGTCGTCCAGGAGGTCCTAGCAATCCCAATGGACCAGGCCAGCCACCACCGCCGCCTGTTGGCGACATGAGCGTTTTTGGTCCGATGGCGGATAAATTTCAAGCCTATCAGCGTGCACAACTCCATGGTGAAGCTTTTTACACCAAGGAGGAAACAGAGCTGCAACAACAACATGCTGCCACCTATCACAAAATCGCAGAACATTTGATCAGCGATAAAATCACCGAGACCCAAGGCAATGATTTTGTTGCCCGACTGATTGCCATAGGCACCCAACATCGCACCACGATTTCCGATGGAGCAACGCCCACCACAAAAGCCTCTCTCGGCGAGTTAAGCGATGCCGTCAGCACTGCGGCGCGTCAAGAAATCAAAGAAGCAGAGCTCACACCCGACATCAATCGTCTGCAATTGCAGATGAACGAGTTGGTGCGTTTCGCAGGTAACGATAAGAAATTAGCGAGCAAAACCTCATCGCTCAAGCGCCATCTCGATAGCTTGATCGAGAAAGAAAGCCGAGCCAAAGAAGATCGGGAAGTCAGCGATCGCGAAAGAGAAAAGCTCACCAAAGAAGCTGCCGAAACCTGGGGTGAATTCGTCAAAATCATCAAACGATAAGAACAGAAAAATCCGCTGCGTAGAATTCTACGCGGATGTCATCAGCAATACCACAACGTGGTGTAGCAAAATCGCCGTGGGTTTTTCAACCCACGGCGATCAATCCAACGATGATCCCAAAATCCAAAGTTCCAACCCAGAGCAAGGGTCGGCTAGCTTTATGGCGCAGGGGATTTCACGGTCACAGTAGGATGAACCGAAAGAGGTGTGAAATCGTGGATAACATCTGCCTTTCTAGGTTTATGCGTTGCCATCAGCAACGCGAGCCTGATGTTTGAATGTCCATGGATTACGCTTTTTTGCGGATCATCGTGTACCAAATCATACCGATACCAACGAGGAACATCACCCCGCCGCCAATCTCCATGAAGAGAGAATCGTCGCTTTCACCAATGATCGCAAAGGTATCGGGTTGGGAAGGGATTTGACGAATGGGTAAGGGTGTGCCGATCGCTGCTTTTTCGTAAAGCGATTTGCTTACATCGACCGAGTGCGATTTGGAAGCTTGGGGAACATTCAACACTAACGTGTAAGTATGACGACCTTTTCGACCACGACGATCCTTACTGTTGGTGATAATCGCCACAGTATCGACTCCTTCTTTTTCAATTTTTTTCTGTTTATTTGCTTCGGAGAATCCAGCGATTAACAAGCCCGGACCAACGAGGGTTAATACGATTGCAATAATTTTAGCACGCCACATAGGACATCCAGAATAACGATTGGTTGGAAACGGATCAAGCACGAATGCCCTCCCCGCAGATTTTAGCTCGTGATCCAAAGTAGAGTGCCAGAGCATCTCAAAATGCATTTCTCGACAAATGATGACGATTAACGCCGAAATCCGAAACTCACTGCGGTCATTGCCCACCATCATTTGCCGTGCCTATCATTGCAGGTCTTGGGCAAGCATCTTTGGATGCATGCCACTGCGACCGTGAAATCCCTAGCACCGCAAAGAATGCCTTCAGAAGGAACACAACATAACATTCATTAGCCTCTGCTCGGCCATTCATAAGAACGCCATCGTATGTGTGCAAACTCGCCTCAGATGCATCAAACCTGTAAGTCACGCATGCTCCACAACACCCCGCGTGCCGCTTTCGCATCTCCTTTCATCGCTCTTGCTCCATGCTTCCTCTTCGCAGAAAAACGTTCTCGGGCCGACGAAAAGACCTCATTCACAAACAGTTTGCTCCCGATCACTGCCCCTGATGTAAAATATTTTATCCTGCACACCAATATCTCCGCCATCTTCAATTCAGCCAACGCCGTATCATTCACATCACTTTCACGCCCCACTTCTGCTGACGCATTCTTCGCCGCTGCCAAATGCCCCGCTTCCACCTTTTTCAGCGACTTTTTCACCTTCGCCTCGTGTCGCTTCTCCTTGGCATTTTGAACCATTTCCACTGCGCGACCAGCCTTCCGCTCCAATGCCAATCCTAGCATTTTCCCATATACCTTCGCCGCTTCCTGCCATTTCTCCGCATCAAATCCCGCACCCTTGTGCCCCATGATCGCCCGGACCAATCCCTCCCGCGCCTTATTCCCGTTGCCCTTCGCCCCGCCGCCTACCGCCTCGCCGTAGCTACTCCATCGATACTCCGCCGGATCCGCCACCATACCCGCCCGCACCGGATTCAAGTCAATATACGCCGCCATCATCCGCGAGGCATCGCCACTTTCCACAATCACACTCTTAAATCGCTCTTCCCACAAGGTTCCTTTACGTTGATGCTCGCGATTGAACCACTGCGTCATGCGCTGCATCAATGTCTTCATAAACTGGCTCAAATCATGCATTCGATACGTATAACGGGCATGAATCGCCGCCGCATATTCCGCCATTCCCTTCTCCCGTGCCGCAAGCAACTCCTTCTTCACATCCCCGACAACTCCCTCCGAATAAATCGCCGATAAACGACGAAGCAGCGCCTCATCGCTCAATCCATCCTTTGGCATCGGCGGAACTTCCAGCAGAATATGGATGTGATTCGACATAATACAGTAGGAAAGCACACGACACCCGCTAAAATTCTCATACATCCGCATAAAAATGCGAAATTGCTCCCGTTCTGTATCGCCAAAGACGAAACGATGCTCTACAACCCGCGATATGCAATGATAAATCGCTGGTTTCTCCTCCGAATCTCGCCAAGGTGCTATCCATCTCGCTCTACGCATGCCTAAATTTTAGGCAAATCGCTATATATGTCGAGGACTTTTTCTGCAAAGGGACAGTCACTTTTTATAATATGCAATGATAAATCGCTGGTTTCTCCTCCGAATCTCGCCAAGGTGCTATCCATCTCGCTCTACGCATGCCCAAAT
>JAIYDP010000131.1 GCA_027487435.1 Verrucomicrobiaceae bacterium
AAGAGGAGGTTGAGGGGGGGGATGAGTTCGGGCGAGGGAGGGGGGGGGGTTACGACCGGCAGCGCGATGAAAGGCGGATGGGTAGCGGAGGGGGGGGGGGGGGTTTTGGCCATTCCGAGCGCGACCGTTGGCGCTACGAGGATGAGCGGCGGGAGCGCAAGCCGCAAATGTTAAAAGTACTTCCTTGGTTTTGACTTTTAAAATCGCAGGACTTCCGCCGGCGATGAAAAATAGAGAGGGGGGGGGTTGAGCGATTGTGGAATGTTGTTTTTTAAAAAACTCTGTTATAAACAACGATGGTCAATTGTACACGTCTCATATTCCCATCGCAGATAGTCGTCACATCGCCCCCTCAACCCCCCCCCCCTCTTCCAATTTGCCCACCTCCCCCGCGATGAACTCAACCTGCGCCGCAGCCCGCGCGTCGGAGGGGTCCCCCCGCAGCATCTCCTCGGCGTGAGCGAGGGCGCTGGCCGAGTCAGCACCCCCCCCCTCTTTTTCTTTACGCTCTGAAGCGCCGCGCGAGGGCGTAGGTCACCACAAGGGTGTTACGTGCGTCGCGGTCGCGCTGGGGGGGGGGGTCAGCGTGTGAGGGCGAGGGGGGTGTGACAGGGTTGACTCTTAACAGATGCTTTAAAATCTTTTCAGCGCCGAAGAAGCGGCCGGACTTGCCGTACGTGATGGCTAAATTTAACAGCGCGGAGTGTTTGTTAGAGTCAATGTCAAGCGCGCGGAAAAAGTTCTCCTCCGCGCCCTCAAAGTCGTCCAGCGCCAAGTGCGCGGACCCCCTCCAAAAGTCAAAAATACACGCGGGGGGGGGTGCATGTCTGAAGAGAAAAATGTAAAAAGCGCAGGATTTTTTAAAAATGATAAAAAGACAGATTTAGGCGCTTTGGCTCCGAGTGAAGATCCCCCCCCCCCCACAAGTTTGACCAGCCGTCGGGGTTGTCCGGGCGGAGTTGGAGGTAGTCATTAAACACCGCGATGGCCTCTTCGTTTCGATTTAAATTAAAAAGCGCGGTGCCAGTATTCATTAGCGCCTCTTGATTGTCCGGATCAACTTTCTACCCCCCCCCCCCAGTGGTCAGATGCCAAAAGGAGGAACAAATCGCAACGTCATGCAAAAATATGAAAAATACATATCAGATAACTGGAGGGGATCAATAAACCGCCAACAATACGCTAAAAGACTTTTAGCCATTTTTTAGCTCACGAGGGTAACTGCGTAGTGGAGGACCGCTTTTTCATACTCCCCCCGCTTGCTAAATAAATGCGCCATTAAATTGTTAATGTCTGGATACGTCGGCCGATACGCCAGGCCCTTCTGCAACGTCGCCAGCGCCTCCCCCTCCCTGTTAATTTTAAATTTAAAAATAAGACGAGGGGGGGTTGGAATATTGGCTAAGACTCATCTAATTTTTTTTTTTTAAGGAGTCAAAATGGGAGCCCCACCCCCCGAGTAGCCAATAGATTAAAAAATAGATAAGCTGATTAAATCTAAAACCATTTAATTTCAATTTCTTTTAAATTTCAACGCAGTCCGACGTCAAAATTAATTAATGCTATATTTTAACAAAATATAAACGCACTTGCCCGGCTGTTCAGAAAGGGCGTGGCCAAGCCCAAAATAGAACTTGGGGTTGTGGGGGTACACCCGCGCACCCGAACCGAAAAGGGCGGGAACGTCCCGCCAATCGTAATTTCGCGTCCACGTGCGCGCGGCGTAAAAGGCGCAGACGGCTGTTAGCGCCACGAGCGCGACGCGGCGGCGGGAGGGGCTCGCGCGAGCGAAACGAACAAATGCGTAGGCGGAAATTAGAGCGAAGCCAACGGAGGGGAGGTAGAGGACGCGCTCGGCGATAACAAACCCGACGTAAAAAAAGAAATTAGAGCTCGGGACGAAGGGGACGGCGAGGAGGGCGAGGCTGAGGAGGGGGACGAAGCGCCCTTTGGCGTTGGGGGGGAGGGGGTGGGGGTGCACTTTGGAGCGCTTCGCGGACGGCGTGGAGGGTGAGCGCTAACAGAGAAGCGTAAAAGACGGCTGTTAGTGTGTTGCGGGGGTCCTTCAGAGAGTGGAGGAGGGGGAGGGTGTCGTGGGAATAGTCGCAGCAAAGAAAATAAGGAAAAATGAGTAGTTTAAAGTTAAAAGCTGCAAAGTAGTTAAAAGTTAGCGCCCTTGTCAGCGCGCTCGGATGCAGCCTCGCTAAATTCTCAATGTCCGGGAAAGTTGGGGCTGTCTTGTTAAGCGAGAAGCGGTACGCGACGAGGGCTAAAAATAGAACAACGTTTAAAATTTGAAACAGCGCCGCGACCCAAACGGCGCGACGCGGCGGCGCGGGTTGCGCCGCGACGTGCGCGAGGTGTAAAATAACAACGAGGGCGGCGGCTGTTACGCCCTGCTCCTTCGAAAAGAGCGCCGCGGCGTAGAGAAGCGAAGGGACGGGGGGCGGGAGCCTGTACGCGAGGCAACTTAACAGATAGAAAAATGAGCTCATTAACTCAGCGCGGCCGACAATGGAGGCGACGGCGTCGGTGTGGATGGGGTGGAGGGCAAAAAGAAGCCCCGCGACAGCCGCAAAGTCGCTCCGTTCGGCGGCGCTGGGGGGTGAGGGTGGGACGGGGGGGGGGGGGGACGAGGGCAAGCTCTTTGAGGGGGGGGGGGGGGGTTTGGGGCGCGCGGGGGGGGGGGGGGGGGACGGGGGGGGGGTGTGGGGGGGGTTGGGGGGGGGGGGGGGGGGGGGGGGG
>JAIYDP010000432.1 GCA_027487435.1 Verrucomicrobiaceae bacterium
GACTACCGAGACTACCGAGACTACCGAGACTACCGAGACTGCCGAGAAACTGATGGCCGACTTGAAGGCTCGCGCGGACAAAGGCAAGGCGTGGGTCGGCAGTGAAGGAATCGCCAAGCCTATGGGAACGAGAAAGGAAATGGGGCTTGCAGGAGTATGGGTAAGTCGCAGGGGCGCGAACGAAGCCGAACAACGGCAGAACCAAGGTCGAGTAGAAATCATGGCGACGAAAAGAACTTTTTTTGCAGTCGTTTTGGACCCTAACGGCAGTTATCTGATCGAAGCACAGCGCGACCCCGCTGATCCCCAACGGTTGAGTGGGCGCTGGATGAGCATCGACTCGAACGAACCATCCTCACGATGGGAAGGGCGCATCGTGAATTCGCGCAGAATCGATGGACAAACGCCCCGTGCGGCCTGGGATTTCAGAAGATAAAAAATTTCTCAAAAACGGCACGAAACGCGCTACCGAGAGCATTTTTCTAATGACTTGCATGAAGACAGAAATTTTCCATCCATCGCTTTTTTTGCTCATGGCGCTTTTTGCATTATCGCCAATGCATGGAGTCGAGGAGGTTCCGATGCCAAACGTTGAAAAGGCCGAATTTTCGACCGTGAGTTCAATCAAAGAGTTGCAGGATACGGTAGCCACGGCAAAGGCTGGCATGACGATCTTGCTAAAAAATGGAACCTACAATGAACCGTGCAACCTGAGGGGAAAAGGCACCAAAGATCAGCCCATTGTGATCCGCGCCGAGACTCCCGGTGGAGTGCAGTTTCTGCATCAGATTGCCTTGGGGGGCGAGTATCTATCATTGATCGGATTCCGTTTCAAAGACAGCGGATCCATCGCCGTCAAGAGCGGCCTCGGTTGCCGGATCAGCCGATGCTACATGAACAATTTGAAAGGAGGGCAATGGCTGAGAGTGGATGCGAAGAGCAGGAATATCGAGATCGAACACTGCTTGTTCGAAAATAAAGAGAACAACCGCGAGAAGGATCGGGATTGCCAGTTGTTACGGATCGATGCCACGAACAGCAAGGAGTCGCACTATATTCATCACAATCACTTTCGCGACATTCCCCGAGGAAAGACCGGAAACGGCTACGAAACATTGCAGATCATTTCCAAGACGAATGACAAAGAACCGAACGGCAGCGGCACAGGAAACGTGATCGAATCCAATTTATTTGAACGCTGCGATGGCGAATCCGAAGTCATCTCCATCAAATCATGCGGCAATATTCTTCGTGGCAACACGCTCCGCAACTGTCGCGGTGAACTGGTTCTGCGCATTGGACATCGCAACGTCGTGAATGGAAATTGGTTTCTCGGTGGCAGTGGCGGTGTGCGAATGCAAGGAAAAGACCAGGTCGTGGTGAATAACTACTTTGATGGCTTGAGCGGTCCAGCACTTGCGATGATGGATGGAACGGCGGATGAGTTCTATTCTCGTGTCGAACGAGCTATCGTGGCACACAACACGATTGTCAATTGTGGCTACGCCTTCCAGATAGGACTCAACCATTCCAAGTATCCTGACGGCGTGGCACCTAAGGACTGCTCCATCGCCAACAATATTTTCTGCCAGGCAAAGAGCAGCAAAAATGCACTGATCACATTCGTGAAAAACCAGGAACCGGAGAAATGGACGTGGCAGGGCAATCTCTACCAAGGCGTTCTTGGAATCGCGCCGCGCACAGGTCTTCAGCAAAGCTCGGCTTTTTCAACGAGAAATGGCGCACATCTGTTGCCGACCGCACAGACACCCGCAGCCTTGCGAACGGGAATGAAACCAAATGAGTTGGCCGTCGATCTGGCTGGCAAAGCGCGACCGGAACATGGAACGGTTGGCGCATTTCAGTATGATGTAAAGCAAAACCAAGCCAAACCTCTCGGAGACAAAGACGTAGGTCTCATTTCCGGAATGGAAGGCGAAAAATGAGGATGAAGCTGTGCTGATTTCCGCTACCGAATGTTCGCAAAGCAATTACCAGAGCTCAATTCTATGCATTTATTCTTATCGATCGTTTATCGATCCACTATCCATAAGCCTCTCCCACGCCCTGCATGAAATTTACAGTCCTCGCTCTTCTGCTGTTAGTGACGCCCACGCTCGCAACCGCTCCGCCAAATATCGTTATTTTTCTCGCCGACGATGCGGGCTGGGGGGACTTCAGCCACTCGGGCAACACTCTGGTTCAAACTCCTAACATCGATTCGCTCGCCCGCGAAGGGGTTTCGCTAGATCGTTTCTACGTCCAGCCCGTATGCGCGCCCACCCGCGCCGAGATGCTTACAGGCCGTTACCATCCTCGATGTGGAGTGCGCGGCGTCTCGACCGGACAAGAACGTCTCGACGTTAGGGAAAAAACATTCGCAGATGCTTTCAAAGCGGCGGGCTACGCGACAGGTTGCTTCGGCAAATGGCACAACGGCAGCCAGTGGCCGTATCATCCGATGGCGCGTGGCTTCGACGAATTCTTCGGCCACTCAGCTGGGCATTGGGGTGAATACTTTGACGCACCGCTTGAGTCCAACGGCCGAATGATTCGCACCAAAGGCTACATCGTGGATGTCTGCACGGAACGCGCGATCGATTTCATCGACAGAAACAAGGCAAAGCCGTTCCTTTGTTATGTGCCATTTACTACACCGCACTCGCCGTGGGCCGTGCCGCACGAAGATTGGCTGCGATTCAAGAACAAGCCCATCACCCAACAAGCAACTCAAGCCGGAAATGAGTTCGCGGATCAGACCCGTTGCGCGCTAGCGATGATGGAAAACCAGGACAGGAATGTGGGGCGCATCCTGGAACGCCTACGCCGTCACGGCATTGCCGAGAATACCATCGTCCTCTACTTCTCTGACAACGGCCCAAATTCCTCGCGCTGGACAGGCGGTATGAAAGGCAACAAGGGCACCACCGATGAAGGCGGCGTGCGCTCGGTCTGTTTCCTGCGTTGGCCCATGAAACTACCCGCCGGAAACACGGTCAGTCACATCACGGGAGCTATTGACCTGCTGCCCACGCTCACGGCGCTGGCGGGTGTAAAGCGGGTGAACGACCTTCCGCTCGACGGGCGCAACCTAACACCGCTGCTAACAAGAGAAGGTGGAGAATGGCAAGATCGAATGATCTTTAGCACTTGGAGCGGGAAAATTAGTGTACGCACGCAGACGCATCGACTCGATCACGCTGGCAAGCTTTTCAACATGACCATTGATCCTGGCCAAACCAAGCCAGTAAACGCCACGGAACCGAAACTGGCAGCAAAACTAACCTCCGCAGTTCAAGCGTGGCGAAAGGAGATGTTTGGCAAGGATGAGACAGCAAAACCGAGGAAAAGGATCGGTGCCAGTCTTGTCGACTCGCGCCCGATCACGGTGGGTTATCATGAATTCCCGATCACCATGCTACCTGCTCGTGATGGTGAACCACGCGGTGGAGTGAAGCGTAGTAGCAGCGCTCCCAACTGCTCGTATTTTGTGAACTGGAAAGATACGAACGACAGCATGGTGTGGCTACTAGATGTGCATACTGCTGGACGCTATCAGGTATTGATAGACTACACCTGTCCCCTACCCGATGCAGGCTCCACCGTGGAGGTTTCGTTCATGGACGCTCGCCTCACTGGCAAGGTCAATCCAGGCTGGGATCCTCCGCTTTACACGAATCAAGACACTTTACCACGCCCGCCCGGTGAATCGCAGATGAAGGATTTCCGCACGCTTTCTCTCGGGGAAATCACCTTGCCCGCGAGTCAAGCGGCGCTCACCCTGCGCGCTCTGGCGATCCCCGGAAAATCGGTGATGGAACTACGCCGTATCACGCTGACCCTGCTCGACTGATCTTCCGCACTCTTATGCCTCATTTCTCCCTGTCGTGCGCAAAAATCAATCAACGGTGTATGATTGGTTAATGACGCGCAATTGCGCCAAGATTAAATGCAAAACCATTGGCATCTATTGATGTGAAAGAAAATGACAGAATGAGAATTCTCGGGAAAAAAATCAAGCAGGTGGTGAAAATTTATCCCCATCTGGAACGGATACTGCTTGATATTATAACGTGCCGCGGCTATCACCCTCTTGATGAAAGAAATATGATTGATCCCATCGGCAAAGCCTTCGCCTAAGCATCATATCGCATGCAGCATAAACAGGATACTCCATCATGCGCCCCCATTTTCTAATGAAAATCGCTACGATTCTGCCGGTCATCTTGCTGGCAGGATGGGGCTACCCCATCGGAGCGGCGGAACCGGTGCCGACGGCAAATCTTGACGAGTATAAAAAATCCGTTGCTCCGCTTTTCGCAAAATCCTGCGTCGATTGTCATGGCCCGAAAAAGTCCAAAGCAGGACTGCGGATTGACGAACTCGATCCCAATCTCCTCACCGGTGGCGACATCGAACGGTGGGTTGAGATTTACGACGTTCTCAGTCAAAAAGAAATGCCGCCGGATGACGAACCAGACTACCATCTGAAGGAAGAGGACCGAGCCAGAATCGTTGACTGGTTGGGCCATGAAATGCAAAAAGCCACACAAGTCAGGAAAAATGCCGGCGGTCACAGCTCCTTCCGCCGCATGGCGAACTACGAATACAATCACGCCTTGCAGGACTTGCTGGATCTCACGCTTGATTTCACCAAGGATCTCCCGCCCGAGAATCACTCGGAAGACGGTTTCAAGAACAGTTCAAAGTATCTCCAGATGTCGGCGGCGCAGCTCGAGACCTATCGCGAGATTGCCATCGAGGCCCTGCAAAAAGCCACCGTGGAAGGAGAACGCCCGCAGGCGCTGACATGGCAGATCCCGATGCAAGAGGCGATGGACAAGGCCGCCGCTTTAAAGCAAAAGCCCATTCATCGCAACAAAGACAATCGAGAAATCGGGCACCCTCACATTGTCAACAAGGACACCGGCAAGGGCTTCTCATACCAATGGGCGTATTACGTGATCGTGGATGATGAAGCCCACCACGGAGCTTGGAATCTAGAGCCCGACAAAACAACATCCCCTCCCCCGCCAGTCTCCCGCGTCGTCGCCGTTCTGCCACCATCCCAGCACTTCCAACTCGACCTCGGAAACTCAGTCCCCGACGAAGGCATCCTGCGGATCAGGGTGCGCGTCGGAGCAAGCGAACGCCAATCAGGTCAGACCGCCAACCTCAGGCTGGTGTATGGCTATCAAACAAACAATGAAGGAAAAATGTCAGCCCGGTTCACGGAGCGGGACATGGAAGTGACCGCTTCCACCGAACAACCGGAATTTCTCACCGTTGATGTTCCGCTCGATCAGCTACCACGGAATCCCTACCGAAAAGCGGGCAAAGTCGGAGACTCCCCCAACTGCACCGAGTATCTCGAAATCCACAACATTTCCTCTAGCGGAAAAGAGGGCAAACCGGTGAATCTGGAAATCGACTATGTAGAGGTCCACGCCGGACTTTACGAAACCTGGCCGCCCCAATCCCACACCGCGATCTTTTTCGACAGCCCGAATCAGAAGGATGAGAACACGTATTGCCGTGAAATCCTGAAGCGCTTCATGACGCGGGCATGGCGACGTCCCATCGCCGATGAGGACATCGCAGCCTATCACGCACTCTTCACGAAATACCGGCCCGGCTTCTCCAGCTTTCAAGAGACCATGATCGAAGTTCTCACCACCGTCTTGACCTCCCCCGAGTTCCTCTATCTGGTGCAAAGCGAATCCGAAACACCTTCCCCTTCGCCCACCATCAGCGACCTTGAATTGGCCAACCGCCTTTCGTTTTTTCTGTGGTCTAGCATCCCGGACACCACGCTTCTCGATCTCGCCTTTGCCGGCAAACTCAAATCACCGGACATTCTGGATTCCCAAATCGAAAGAATGTTAGCTGATCCCAAATCACAACGATTCACCCGACACTTTGTCCAACAATGGCTAGGCTTCGATGCCATGGAAAACCTCGTCGTCGATCAAAAGAAGTTCGAGGTCTATGACGAAGCCTTCCAAGCAAACCTTCTCAGCGAGCCGCGTGCTTTCTTTGAACACATCCTGCGAAACAATCGTAGCATCATGGATTTCCTCGATTCGGACTATCTCATCATCAACGAACCTCTCGCACGACACTACGGCATCCCTAGTGTCACAGGGCAGGAATTTCGGAAAGTCCCCCTCAGCCCCGGAGCCGACCGTGGCGGTCTTCTCACCACCGCCGCCGTCCTTACCATGAATGCCACTGGCGTCGATTCCAATCCTCTCAAGCGCGGCGTTTGGCTCTTGGAAAGAATTCTCCACGACCCGCCGCCGCCACCACCGCCCAATGTTCCGGTGGTGGACCTCACCGACCCCAGGATTCTCAAGATGACCCCCAAGGAGCGCATGGCCGATCACCGCAACCAAGCCGCCTGCCGTTCCTGTCACGCCAAGATCGATCCCTGGGGGATTTCCTTGGAAAATTACGATGCCATCGGTCGCTTCCGCACCACTATCCAAGACCAACCGGTCGATGCCACCGCCGTTCTCTACAACAATCAATCACTGGCAGGAGCGGACGGATTGAAAGATTACCTCATGGCCACCCGTCAGGATCAGTTCACCAAAGCGATGGTTCACAAATTGAGCACCTATGCCCTCGGGCGCCCGCTGTCCTTCGCTGACCGTGGTGAGATCGACAAAATGGCAGCGGAACTCAACAAACGTGGAAACGGTCTTCGTGATCTCGTTTCCATCCTCATTCACAGCAAATTGTTCCGTCAGAATATCAAACAAGAAAATGAGCAATAACCTACCCCTCATGAAACGAAGAAATTTCCTTCAATACGCCGGCATTGGTCTCGCCCTGCCCTGGATGGAAACCTTTGCCGCCACGGTTGAGCCAAAGCAAAAAATGGCGCGCTTTGTGAGCATCTACCATCCCGATGGAGTGGGCTTGCCCCGGCAGGATGATCCCGCCTGGAAGGACTGGAGCTGGTTTCCCCAAGGTGGCGAGCGCGACTTCCGCCTCACCAAGGTGCTCGATGTCCTCGAGCCGTTGCGGAAAGAGATCACCATTTACTCCGGTCTCTCCCATCCCGCAGCCCGTAAAGTACATGGTCACGCCAATGCCGACCAATATCTCACCGGTGCCGATACCGGAAGCGAAGGCCCTTACAAAAACTCGATCTCGCTCGACCAGCTCATCGCCGCTCACGTCGGTCAACACACACGCCACTCATCCCTCGTCCTATCCACCAATGCCGGAACCGGCGCACCCCGAGCCACTCACACATCGTCCTTCAACCAACAAGGCCGCCCCATCCCCTCGATCAACCGCCCCAAAGAAATCTTTGATCTCCTCTTCGTCACCCAAGGAAAGGAAACCCGTGACAAACTGGCCCGCAGCAAAAGCGCTCTCGATCTCCTCATCGCCAATGTCAACACGCTGAACCGCAAGCTCTCCAGCCACGACCGCCAAACACTCGATCAATACCTCGACTCCGTGCGCGACACCGAGGTCAAATTGCTCAAAGCCGAAAAGTGGATCGATACGGCTCTTCCCGAAGTCGAGTCCGACCACTTGAATCTCGAAGTCACCGTGCGCGACAGCCGGGCCTACATTCAGACCATCTACGAGCTGATTTTTCTCGCTTTCCTCAGCGATTCCACCCGCGTCGCCACCTACATGATGGGCCGGGAAAACACTGGTGGGCCTCAGGATCTTCTCGCTCGTGCCGTCGGACTCAACAACGCCCATAGCCTCACACACGACGTCAAGGAACCCAACGGCTGGCGCAACCTCGGAACCTACAACCGCTTTCAAACCGAGGAATTCGGCCGCTTCCTCCAAAAGCTCAAAGACACCAAAGAGCCTAACGGAAACGGCACTCTTCTCGACAACACCTTCGCGATGCACGGCTCGGCCTCCAGCAGTTTCCACCTTTCGCGCAACTACCCCATCATCTCCGCCGGCGGCAAAAACCTCGGCTTCCACAATGGCCGTTACCTCAAGTTCGGCAAAGGCAACGAAGACAACCAAGCCTATGCCGGAATTGCGGACGACTCCGGTTGGGCAAGCGACCTCGACAGTCATGAACTCCCCCTCGCTCATCTCTTCGTCACCATCCTGCAACGAATGGGCATCGACACCAACGAATTTTCCGGCCATAAAGGCGGACTTGAGCGGGTTTGAACGGAGCAAAACTCGCAACGAAAAAAACATTCATCCACGCATGACTATCAGACGGATACCTACCATTCTTTTTACCATTGGATCGCTGTGTTTCGCCTGCGGATCGCTCTGTTTCGCCGATGCCGTGCCGCTACGCCATGGAACCATTACCGAAAAGACGCCCTCGATCCCGCAGTATTTCACTTGGATCAACAATACCAACGAGGGCGCAACGGCGGAGCAGACGCTCATCAATCTGCGCTTTTTCAAATGGCTCCACGACGAGTATGGCATGCGCCTCGGCATCTATGCGTTCGATGCCGGCGCGATCGATAGCCAGGAATTCTACGGCAGTATGGACAGCGATCGATTTCGCAAACAGTTTCCCCAAGGCTTCAAGGAAATCGCGGAACTGGCCAAGTCGTTTGATTGTCGACTGGGAATCTGGGGTGGGCCGGATGGTTTCGGCGATACCCCAGATCAGGAAAAAGCCCGCACGGAAATGTTGGTCGGCCTCAGCCGTGACTACGGCTTTCAGTTGTTCAAGTTCGATGCTGTTTGTGGCCAACTCCGCGACGATAAACAGCAGGCTTTCATGAATGCCATGCGCGGATGCCGTCAGTTTGCGCCAGACCTCGTCGTGCTCAATCATCGGCTCAATCTCAACGAAGAAGCCAAGCGCCACGTCACCACCTATCTCTGGGAAGGCGAAGAAACCTACATTGATGTTCACATGGTCAATCGCAGCACCGCCACCCACAACCGCGCCGGTGTGCTGGAGCGCGGCTTGCCACCCGCTCTCGGAAGGCTCACCGAGGACTGCGGAGTCTGCCTTTCCTCGTGCCTCGACTTTTGGGAAGACGACCTCGTGCTTCACGCTTTCAACCGCTCGCTGATTCTCGCCCCAGAACTCTATGGCAACCCATGGCTATTGCGCGATGACGAATTCCCCAAGCTAGCGCGGCTTTTCAATCTCCATTATCGGAATCGAAACATCCTCGCCGAGGGCATGACTCTGCCCGAGAGCTACGGAAAACACGCGGTGGCGCGCGGCGATGATCGCACGCGTTTCCTCACCCTGCGCAACCTCGGCTGGAATCCCATCACCATTCCCATAAAGTTGAACGAGGAAATCGGCCTCACCTCTAAAGGTAAAGTTGAACTGCGACAGTATCATCCCTCGGAAAATGTCATTGGCAGCTTTGCTCACGGCGAGACCGTCTCCGTGACCGTCGATCCGTTTCGCGCCTGTCTGCTGATGGCCACAGTCGCTCCCGTGGAAGAAATTTCAGTCACGGGATGCCGCTACGAAGTCGTGCGCGATACACCGGGCAAGCCAGTAAAAATCAAGCTCCTCGGAAGCCCAGGCACTACGCACAGGGTCAAGCTACATGCAGGTTCACGCACATTCCGTGAGGCGAAAATCAACGGACGCGACATGCCCTCCATCTTGAGTGAGGGTGTGGAAATTTCCTTCCCGGGCACCAAATCGGACGAACCACCGCACCGCAAACTCGCCGACCTTCAGCCCGTCCCCGTTCCTGCCGATGCCGAGGCGCTCTACGAAGCCACTTGCTTCATCGCGCCGAACGATGCTCTGGAAGTCCAGTCCTTACGCCGCTCTGGGCCATCGAACATCACTGCGGTGAATGATGCCCGCGATGCCTTTTTCCACCAGGAACTTTTCTGGCGGCGCGGCATCTGGGACAAGTATCTCTTTGATCGCCGCGAGGAGACCTTCTTATCCTCATACCAGTACCAGAGTGACAGGCGCATTTCGGGTGGCTGCCTCCGCGTCGATTTCGGCATGGGACTTGAAGCCGATACCATTCGTATCAAGACCTTGCACGACCCACGCAACAACAAGTCGCTTCCGACAACGATGTCAGCCGAGATCGGCTCCACTTTTGACAAATGGAAGCCCATCATTTTCCAACCTATAGCCCACGGCACGAACAAAAAAATTCCCGTTGCTGAAATCACCAAAAACGGCGGTGAGCACAAATTCCACAATTATCATCTGCATGTCTGGGAGGCGAAAATCCCCGATGGCATCGTCGGTCGCTACCTCCGCCTCGCCCCCGCGCCTGATCGCACCGCAGAAGTGGAACTCTGGGAAAACGGCAAGCCACTGAAAATACCCGGCACGCCCCGCGCTACCATGCTATTCGCCCCCTACGAAAAAGCCCGCGCCGCGCTAGCTTGGCAGTCTAACATTTCGCTGCCCGTACACCCCGCCCCGAACAGCCGCCTCTGCGTCGCGCTCAACGGCGAGCACGGAAAAAACGGAGCTTACGCCGCTCTGCGCATCGATGGAAAATGGATCGGTGCCCCGCAGCGAGCGGTTTCCTACCCCGCGGTTGCCTTCGAGTATCCGCCACTGAGCCAGTCATCGAAC
>JAIYDP010000333.1 GCA_027487435.1 Verrucomicrobiaceae bacterium
AAGCCCCCCGCCCCCTCCCAACCCAAACCCCCTTGTTGACGCTCGTGTCCCCAATCCCCCTCCCCATGCCAGGCCCCCCCCCCCCCCCCCACACCTTGAGCTTCTTGTCCGACCCCACCGCGTACGCGGACTTGCCGTCGGGGCCGAACGTGACGGACGTGTAGTTGCAGCTCTTTAAGACACTCTCCCCGACTCTCTTAAAGTCCTTAACAGTCCATTCGTACACAGAGCCGTCCATCCCGCACGTCACAATCTCAGAAATCAGCCCCCCCCCCCCCCACGCACCTTGGAGTCGTCTGCGCTCCACGCGAGCGCCCTGACCTTGCCGTTGTGCCCGCGCAGGTTGCCGACGTTTTCGGCCGTGTACGTCGCGAAGACGTTGACCGTGTTGCCGTTCACCGCCGCAAAGTACTGCCCGCCGTGGCTGAATTTGCACTTTGGAGCGTCAACGAACGAGGGGGGGGTGTGCCTCTCTGCAGGCCTTGATCGGGAACTCCTTGAAGGGCCGGATGTCGTCCATGAGGACGTTCATCAGCCGCATTTTGTCCGCGAAGCCGACGAGCACGTGCAGGCCCGACGGGTGGAGCGCGACGGCGTACGCCTCCTCGTGGAAGAACTTGAGGAGCTCCAGCGACTTGTCAAAGTAGTTCCACACCCGCACACTCTTGTCAACCCCGCACGTCGCAATCAGCGGCTTGCGGAGACACGTGTCGAGCCCCGTCGCGGCGCCGGCGTGGAAGGAGGAGACGAGGAACTCAAAGTTCATTTCCTCCGGCTTCATTATCTCCGCGTTCGACAGCGCAAACAAAAACAGCTGCGAGTTGTCAAGCGCGCACACCAGCGCATCCTCCGACGGCGACGCCGCCAGCGCGCGAACCCGTGCGACGTTGTTTTCGATTCGAAATGCGCGGGACTTTTTAAAGAGGTCTTTATCTTCGGTGCGCTCGTACATGACGAGCTGCCCGTCGCCCGTGCCGACGAGGAAGCCCTTGGCCGTGAGTTAAAGAACAACCGCAGCGCACTTTAGAGTAGGGGAGGATGGCGTCGACGGACGGCCCGTCGGGGGTTGTGCGCGGGATGACGGCTTTCAACTCCGTCCCGTCCATGACAAGCACGTCACCCGCGTCCGTCCCAACCACCACCCGCTCGTCGCTCGTCCACGCGTGCGACAAAAAGTTCTGCGGCTCGCGCTTGGAGAGGGGGTTTGGGAGCAGCTTCAGCGCGGCCTCTGTTAGTTTAAACTGTTTGAACACGCCGTTGCCGATGACGCAGAGGATGTTCCCCTCCCCCGGCGCAAACGAGCACGCGTAAATCGCAACGTTTGGCGGCGGCTGCAGTTTGACCGACGCAACGTACTTGGCCTTCTCCCAAATCCACACAACGAGGGTGAAGTCCGGCGCGCCGCCGAGCGCGACGAGAAATTTGGCGTCTTGGGAGAACGCGACGGACACAAACTCCTTCGACGAGCTCTCAAGCGTCGTCAGCAGCCGGCGGCGCTTCAGCGTCTGGACGTCGAACACGGTGACAAGCCCTTTCTCAGCCTTCTCAGCGACGGCGATGAACTTCTTGTTCGCCGACACGGCCATGGCGGTGATCTCCTCCGTCTTCTCCGTCGCGGGGAGGAACCTCTGCGTGCGCTGCTCGAGGTTGTAAACGACGAGGTTCGCCCCCGCGGGGTACACGACGGTCTGCTCGTCGAGATAAGAAAAGCAGTCGCGGACGTCTGCCTTCAGGCCGAAGACATGACGAGGGAGCAACGCTGCAATCGACATGGACAACGGCTGGAGTTGAAACGAGTCGAGTCAAGTCAAGTCAAGTCAAGTCAAGTCAAGTCAAGTCAAGTCAAGTCAAGTCAAGTCAAGTCAAGTCAAGTCAAGTCAAACAAGGCTGTTCCTCAACGGATGAGCTTGTACAAATTGGATGGCCTGAGGAACCAACTGTCGGCGAAGTTGCTTCACCTCGCCCAGTCGCTGCAGCATCCCCCGCACTGACGGCGCAGTGACGCGGAGGCGTGGAGGGTTGACGAGTTCCGCTCCTCCCTCTCTCTCGAAAATGCGTCCAGGACTGCGATGCAACGGAGGATGTTTTGTCACGAGCGGTCAGCGCTCCTCCAACGCCGCCACAGCCGCCTGACCCCGCAGGCATGCTGCCATTTCGATCCAGCGAGTGACGAGAGGACACTTTGGCCGCCTCGCGTTCAGCGGCAGGGCCGACGAGTTTCAGCGGCATGTCCGCATGGAGTTCTTCCACGCCTGCGCAGCCCTCGTCCAGAAGACGTCCTGCAACCCCGCCATCGCTCACAGCGCAGGTTTCGAGGGTTTTGGAGCCGCAAGTACAAACACGACTTCTACGCGAGGAAGGCGTACCTCGAGGCGGTCACGACGAGGGTGGGGTGTGGCGCTGCTGCAGCGCTAAAGGCTGCAGGGTGAGGAGGTGAAGGAGGAGCTGCTGCTGCATCGGGAGAAGCTGCTGCTTTTCCATGAGGAGCAGGCGCTGGAGAAGAAGCAGCAGGAGTTCGACGCCGCGGTGTCGAACCTCCATCACCTCTTGTCCACAAACGTGCGTCCGGGCATCTACAACTCGCCCTTCGCACACACGCGACCAACGGTGTTCGGCATCGCCGTCGAGGACCATCTCCGCAGCCTCAACAAAAAGGACAGGGCGGAGACGCTGCGAGCGGCAATTCGAGTGTCCGAGTCGCAGAGGGCGCAGCGGACGTTGAGGCCTGTGCAGGCCCACGTGTAGAGGCGGCGAGTGTATGTAGTGTAAGTGCGGGTGGAGGTCCCGAAGGCGCTTCGCAAAAAAAAATTCTTCAGCGCCGGGACTTGAACCCGGGTCTGCAGGGTGAGAACCTGCTATCCTAACCGACTAGACGACGCTGAATACAAAAATAGTTGTTGAGGAGGAGGCTTTGTGGGGGCCCCGTTGGTGGAGGGAGGTTCAGGCACTCTCAGGGCACTGCAACATTTACACACGCACAGCACACACACGTTGACTACGCACTCACGGACATCAAGGGCAGGGGGGGGGGGGGGGTAATAGCAAGTGCCGCCGCTTCCTCACCCTGCGCGGTGAGACTTGAAATCCGCGGCACCTGCATTTTAGAGCTGCAGGGGAAGCGGCCTTCTCCCTGGCGTGAAAAGCGGTCCGGAAGAGGCTGCGCGCGGCGTCGGAGCCCGGGAACTTGAGATACGAAGCGTAGCTGCGCGCGTCAGGCGGTTGGACGGGTGGCGCCGCACAGCAGCTGCACCGCGCCGCTGGACGAGGGCGGGCGGAAAGTCTGCGCGGTTTTAAAAATCTCAACGACGCGCTCGAGGGCTTGCTTCGCTGACGCGCCGGGGGGGGGGGGTGCCTGGCCGCCGCCGTTGACGCAGCCGGCGGGGCAGGCCATGACCTCAAGAAAATGAAAGCCGCCCCTTTTTAATTTCATCGCGCGCACGACGTTTTGGATGTTGCGGAAGCCGTTGCAGACGCCGAAGCGAAGCGAAGCACCCCCCCCCCCCTCAAGCACAACCCCGCTAAGATCGGCGTTCTTCAGCGTGCGGAACTCTGCGTCTCTCGGCGCACCCGTCAGCCGTCTGCGCTATTTTTAGAGAACACATGGGGGGGGTGACGCTGCGGTGAGGCCAAAGAGGGTCTGCGCGAACCCGCCTGAAACCCCTTGGGGCCCAAAGAATAGGCCCAGCTCTTGCGGCGAAGGTGACGCGCTAAAAAATAAAAAGGAAAGTCTTCAACTCAAACAGAGGGTCAAAATTTGCGGTGGGGAGGGAGTGGAACGCCGTTTGGGTCATCGCAAGGAGCTCCACAACCTCACCCGACGTGATGACAATGTCCTTTCGGGTCAATCCACTTTAACAAGCGACACATCAACGTCAACGTCAATCAACGTCAATCAACGTCAACGCCAACGTCAATCAACGTCAACGCCAACGTCAATCAACGTCAATCAATGTCAACGTCAACGTCAATCAACGTCAATCAACGTCAACGTCAACTTCAACATCAATCAACGTCAATCAACGTCAACGTCAATCAACAGCAACATCAACGTCGCCCCAACCAACGTCAACGTCAATCAACGTCAATCAACGTCACGCCAATCAAAGTCAAC
>JAIYDP010000169.1 GCA_027487435.1 Verrucomicrobiaceae bacterium
CTGCGGTATTGGCTCAGGAACTCCATCCACTTTTAAGGCCGGCTCTACCGAACAAATTTTATTCATTGCTGGGAGAAGTTCCGATGAGGTGAAGCAACTTCGCGTCATGCGAGCCCCCAGAGCTACTAACGGCCAAGTTGAGGGGGTCAAAGTTTAAGCAGACTGATCAAGTAAATTCGCCGTCCCACAGTGATCTAGAAATAGGGAAGGCCCTACGTCCTTCAACAATGAAATTCAGAGCTCTGTTTGCGTGGCTTTCTGGTGCTATTCTCGTTGCAACGTGCTTGTTGCTCCCCAAGCTGCAGCCTCCATTGGATGCAACTTCTAAATCAGGGCTGCTGAGGGCATATTTGGAATCCATCGAGGATGAGCTGCTGTCCCAAGGTATCGCCTTACCGTCGTTGCTCTGACAATAGACAGAGGTCACTCAAGATAGACAAAATGGGTCAAAATCTTCTGAACCGAGCGCTGGCAGCTTATCGGCAGTGGCTTCAAATTCAAATTCTTCATCTACTGAAATCGAACCCATCATGACCGTATCAGCTTGTGTCAAATATCTTTGCGATCAGCTGCCTCAGATTATTGATGACGGCAACTCGTTGCTCATCTGGCAGAAAGGAGCAAAGCAAGACGGCAGCGTCAATGACTGCATTTTGAAGCTGCGGGACGCCGGTTTGTCAGCTTGGGGCGCTCAATGCCGTCAGCTTGTGACCTCAAGATTTTCCAACTCACGCACCAGTCCAACAATCCTGAGACTTCTGGGGATCCTGAGACTGCGTCCACTTCAAGCAAGCCATTGGGCGCTGCATCCTTGAACAACAGCGCAATAGAATCGTCTGATGAGTCCAAGCCTGCATCACAGCCGATCATTTCAGCGGATTTGAAGGACAGTGCGGAAAACGTTGTTTTTTATGCTTGTCCTCTTCTCATTGAGCAGAAATTTCCCCGCATTCCTGGAAGCGACCTTCTTGGCTACGGACTGGAGCCTTGCAATGGAAACGGGCTTTGCCGGACAGGGGATTGCACGAAGAAGCCGATCCTTACTTGGACCTACCGAAAAGGCCGAAAGTTTGAAAAGTACCTTGTCCCAGACCAGCTCACCGTGCTCGCTCGCAGAAGCACAGACGCAACAACGTCTGTTTGGATGACCCCTCAAGAAGAAGCAGCATCTCGAGCTGCTCGGGCTTCTGTGGCAGTCGGAAGCTTTTGTGAGGATGGAATCTTGGGCAAGTCCAAGGCTCATGTTGCGGAAAGGACCGTTTCTGTGCTACTCTACTCGCTTTCCTTTGATCTATCTCAAATTCCAATCTCCATTCTAAACCCATTGTTCTTTGAGGAGCTGACTCTTCTCCCTGCGAAGCTCTCTCAAGGTCCACACGCATACATGTCATTCATCCGCCGTTGGGGTCGATACGTCGTTGTGAAATCAAGCTTTGGAGGCCAGCTGTCGATGAGGATCTCCTACACAGGCAGCGGCCATGGCTCTGCGTCTGCCCAAGAGCTCGGCGTTACTGTCGAGCGTGCATTTGATGTACTCTGCTCAAGTGCAAACTTCACGGCAAAAGCTGCTCCGTTCTCTCCAAAAATGAAGTCAGTTTTGGCTCGGAGTGAGGTCTCCATGAGAGTTGTCGGTGGTCCCCCTGACTTCGCAATTCAAACGAAAGACGTCGTTCCGTTCGCTCCAACCGCTCCACTTGCTTGCAAAATGGTGCGACCGTGGATAAGAGGCATCAAGTCGTACCCGAGACCAATTAACGACGTCCCAACTCTACTTCCACTCTACAAGCTGCTGTCCTACATTTCAAATATGTCCAACACTATCTGGGAGGCTAAGCGAGAATCTTTGAGAAAAGCTCACGAGTTGTTTTCTGTGAATCCACAGAATGCCATCAACTACGACACGAGGAAGTGCTCCAACGTGCCCACCTCGGCGTGGAATGAGTACGATCGTTTGACGTACGAGCAATGCCTCGTTTTTTCTGCCAAATTCCCAACTGCATCTTCTGTTCAGTTTGCGAGTCTTCCCGGGGACGACACTAAAATATTCCGAATTACAATGGGGGCCAGAAACGTGTCCCTCCAGCAAGGACTACTTCCGGTTGGGGTCTGGAATTTTTCAAAAGGCTCCGGGATCGGGGTGAGCTCTCTGAACGGCGACTACTGGCTGTGCCTGACTCAAGAGAATGCAGAGCCCGGGACTTGTGTGGCTCGTTTTGGTTACAACTCTGACACCGTGTTCAGCGTTGCGGTATCCATGCAGATGGCCCCGCGCTACTTCGGGTTTCAATGTCCTCAAGAGACTTCGATCACAAACATTGCAATTCATCCTTTTGAGAATTGGATGGCCGTCTTGTCCGCTGCTGGCGATTGCAAAGTTCCGGGATGTGTTGACTTTGATAAGAAAGCTTGCATTTGCAAAGTCTGCGAAGAAGGGCTTGTCGTTTCAGGACGAGGCCGCTACTGCGAAGTTGACCCAATTTGTAACCTCTTTTCAACGTTTCTGACCTGTCAGATACAGCTGAGGCAGAGATAAGGCAAAAGATGAAGGAGAAGATGATAAAGGACGAGAACGCCCGACGCGTCGCAGAGGAGGCTGCTGACGCCAAGGATTGGGCCACCCAAAAAAATGTCCTGAGTGCGCCCTTTTCTTTAGTCGCGCTAACTTGCCAGCGTCGTTTGGAATTATTGAGCGAGCTCAAATTCTCAATGAATCTTGCTGTGGCGTCCCGGTTGGGACTGCCTTTGACGACAACGCATCTCTACGCATTCATAAAGTTCTCCGTGTCGCAGAAATTGTTGCCAGCTGCGGTGAAAGGGCTTTGATGTTGGGATTTGTGTACGAGACTGTCGCCGGCACACTCATCAGAAAGACAAACGGCGCTGCGGACCATGTTGAAACGAACAAAATGACCGTTGACTTCGATGACTACCTAAAACAGGTTCTGATTTATGCCGACTCTGAAGGTGTGTCAAGAGTTGTTTTTGCGACGACCAAGAAAGTTATGTCCTGCGGTCGAGGTGCCCTTCATCAAGTTGCCCACGCACTTGAAGCCCCTGAAGGATACGAGATCGTCATGACGTCCGGCTTCTCGAGCAGAGGCCACATTTCAAAGCTGAGCTTGTACATAACGAGGAGAGCGTCCAAGGGGTCTCTGAAGCTGTTGGTCCAACGCTAGAATTGTACAGTACACACTTCAACCTTCCTGTGTTCAGCTTCCAGAGCTCTTAACCTTCAAGTGTCGAAGCAAAGAAACTCTGCTCTCACACTCTGCTGTGCTTCACAGCCTTAAACGCGATGTCAAACAGTGGCACAACGCGCTTGTTAGCACCGGCCCTCCCCAAGAATATATTTGGCCGGGGCCTATGCAACTATGAAGAATTGGAGAGTAGCATCGTCGCTCCTCTGTTTCGCAGGACTCTTATTTTCTCTCACGTTGCTGTTTTGGGATAAGCGGGATGCAGGAACCCCTGTTGCTCAACTCGAACTCATCGATGGCTGCACCCTTCCGAATGATGCAAGTACCTTCAACCCGTCGACATCTTTTCGTCCATTTTCACACCCAGATGTCACTTCATTCAGCTTCCTCGATGAAACGCAAGTCGAAATCGACGTAGAGGCACTTTGGCTGAACGCAAAGCCAGATGGAGTATTCTTGCTAAGGAGTGGTGATATTCCCGCCAGAGTGAAGCTTGCGGGACGATACGGACTGGTCGGAAACGTCTCAATTGAGTTCAGTATCGTGTCGAAGCAACTGGCTTTCTTCGAATTTCCCCTCCAGCATGGCAAATACTCAAAGAACTTTCGAGCTCTGACCTCAAGCGGCCTCTCATCCATACAGATCTCAAACACGTCGCTGCAATTAGCCATAACAGCAAACGAACTCTCTTGCGTCCTCCCCAACAAAGACCTCCACGCATTGCTTGGCTTAGACAGGACTCAAATATCAATCACGCGCTGGAAAGCAGACCAATCTGTCCACGTACAACTGAAATCTGATGTCAACACACAGCAATCCTATCTTCAGCCCCTCTCCAAAGTGTTTGGAATCGAGAGGCTTAGCATTGTGGGTGACATCGATCCACTGTCGAATTTCCTTCTGGAATCTACCGTATTTGTTCAAAATCCACCGTATCTGTCCTTCATCGGCAATGGACGTGTCTCCGTGTCAATTCGAGGAAACTCTCCATCCAATAAACCGCCTACAGTATCAATTGACGCGGCGCTTACTTTCTGCAGAAATTCAGCACAAACTGGTACTTGTTGGAAAACGCCTCTGCAATGGAAGCTACAGTTAACTGACACTCAAATTCACTTCTCAGCCAGCATCCATCAATGCGCCGGATCACTAGGAGAGCTTGTGGGGTTCAAGGACTTCAACTTACCTGTGTGCGACGTGACGATCAACGGGACGATTGGGTTTTCGCCGTTCCGTGTGCAGAGTGTGTACTTCAAGTCGTCTCTGAAGCTGTC
>JAIYDP010000196.1 GCA_027487435.1 Verrucomicrobiaceae bacterium
ACTTCATGATTTGTCATAACAGAAGTACAAACGTCGTTGAAGCATCCTCTGGATGAACTTGCGACACTTTTCTCTGACGCCAGAGTGGGGCACCTCATTTCGCTCGGCAACAAGGTTAAAGCGCCATCGGCGGTAAATTGCGAACCACAAAACCAAACAGATAATGGCGCGGATGATTGAGTCGATTACAATGTGTGTCTCTGCAAGGCTCCGTTTCGTGTTCATTCTCAACGCCGCATATGCCTTCCTGCTCTGCCAATCCTCCTCCGAGAGTGATCCCCTCCCTGGCACTGCCCCTGTGTCGTGCCCCTCCGCAGCCCCCGTCGTAACGTCCGTCCGTGCGGTCAAAGTAGAGACCCCCTTCACATCAACTGGCTCTTCGTTCAACCAGCACGTCGCTCACACCGCATACTTCCTCGGAAGCGGGTTTGGCTCTGCTGATCCTACGCCCTCCGCTCGCATCGTTACATCACTTCCCCACCCACCATCTCTTCAGGCCGCATGGATCTCCGACACAACCCTCCACATCCGCTTCGGTCCCATCGCACGCTTAAATGCAGATGTATCAATATCTCTGATCGAAGACGCCGAGCCGACGGTAGTGAAAGGAGTCTCTTTGTTGTCGCCTGAGCATGGCGAAGATATCATCGAGTGGCGCACGCTTACGGCCGCGCGTGACGATGCAGTGAGAAGAGGAGCATCGGCATTTACGTTTGTGGAGTTGGGTGCCGGGTTTGGAAGGTGGTCGTCTGCTGCCGCTCACGTCGCTGCAGAGGCGGCTTTGCAAGCGCGTCTGGTGCTGGTGGAGGCGGAGCCGCTTCATTTCGAATGGATCGATGTGTACATGAAGGAGGAGGGGGTGTCCGAGACTCTTTACACTCGAATCAACGCTGCCATCGGGGCCCGGTCAGAAGACTCGGCGTTTTTCCTTGTTAACTTCGACGGGTACGACGCAGTGACATGGTACGGCCAGCGCACGGCGGATGAATTCGACTTTCAGCCATCAGGCGAAACGTACGGGGGGGGAGTATTGTACAGGGACTGGAGAGACAACAGTGTTGCCGCTGTGAAGGTTTCAACGGTCAGGCTGGAGGATGTGCTGCCAGAAGAGGGTGTGGTGGACTTGATTGACATGGACGTGCAGGGGGCTGAGGGCGACATCATTGCGGCGTCGCTGGAGACGTTGAGTGCGAGGGTCCTCCGGCTGTACATTGGCACCCACTCCCATGAGGTGGAGAGCCAAATCAGGGATGTGATGTTCAGCCGAGGCGGATGGGAGCTTCTCTACGACCAGCCCGTGGGGGCAACAGCAGCTCCTGACGAGCTTGGGTCCCTCCACCTCGGCGATGGCGTCCAGTCATGGCGCAACTCACGGCTGTATCAGGAACTCTCCAAAGGCCAGTAATGGCTCCTTTAGAAGGAAAATAAATAAATAAACATGCATCAAATATTATTTTCGGTGCATCAAAATTCAGAATGTCGCTCTTTGCAAAAAAGAGCTTGAAAACAGAATCGGAGACCTCTGCGAGTGCTGAGTGCATTGGGAAATGCTTGTCAAAGAAGAAAGAAAAATATCTGAAGATAAGATAAAATATTCAAAGAGGATGAAATGTTTGTCATTGAGGATGAAATATTCAAGGAAACGCAGTCATGACGAGGCAACGACCTCTCCCGCCCCTTGCCACGAGGCTTAAGAGTTTTTGATGAGTCATCAAGGCTGCTCTCTGTGCGACTGATGTCATTCGACGAAAAGAGAGGCGAAGAGTCAGCTCTAGTTTACAATCGTTGCCAGCCATCACCCCACCCACCCAATGAGCTCGCCAACGTCCCCATCGTCACATGAAGAGTCGACCGTCGAATAAAACACAACGTCCCCCCTGCCGCACCGCCGAAGAGCGCGCCGGAACTCCGACGTCCGCGCTGTCGCGATGAACCCCATCAAAGTAGGGTTGGACCCTTTGTCATCGCAGGATGAGGATGTTGTCAAGAACACCTTTTCAAAGGCAGTCACATCACATCGATAAAGAGCCACACGACCTGACCCTACAGACGTCGCAACAAGAAAAGGGACCCTCCCCACGTCCGCAGCGGACGAATTGACGCAAAAATCCCCACCCGCTCCTTGCGTCCGCGTGCAGATCTCCGCGTAGCCGAGGTTGGTGACCGCATCTAAGCGCTCTGATGCTGATGCGGTTGGAAATGTCGTCGCTCCGTCCGCGGCGAGAAGCTGCCAGAGAGGGCCTTTCGATGCGCCCTGCGAAAGGACGCAGCAAACCTCATTAGCGACGACGCACGCAGCGTCCGTCAGCGCCGCCGCTGGCACAGCTGCCGCCTCACCCGTCGCAGCGGTCACCGCCGCTACGCGCAAGCAAGAGCGCATGATGTCAAACATCAGTGCCCCCCCCTCGACGGTCGGCTCGATGTCGCGCGACATGTCCGCGCCAATTTCTTCCGGCGAGGAGAGCCGACTCAAAAACCCGTTAAATTGATTAATAATTACATGGCGGGCTATCCCGCGCTGCATAAGAGGTTGAAATGATTTTCGAAAGGCATTGCCATTTTGACGTCCGCGCGAAGCGAAGGGAGCGGATGCATTGACAGATATCAGAGCCTGCGGAGGTGAGATTCGTGTTCCAAAAATAGAAATACGGCTGGAGACACCGAGATGAACTGCGCTCCGGGGAGGTCCAGCGACCCCCCCGCTGCCGGCTGGCATTGGCTGAAAGACGCAAACGAGCTGTTTGCTTCCTCGGCGCACACCCCTCGCACATCAACCGACGATGGCGACGCAACGCCACTCAAATTGACAAACGCGACGTTTGGAAACGCCTCATAAGGTTAGAGACCTCAAATTTATGTCCATTACAGTTTTAAGGCTTATCGCAGCCTCAAGCGAAAGTTGGGGGGGGGTGAAAACGACAGATGCCCCTCCGATTTTGGCCACCAGAGCAGCTCTTGTCGCGTTGTTAAAGAGCGTTTCCAAAGAAATTTGAGCGCGAGTCGCATTTCGGCTGACCCACCTTCGGGAGTCAAATAATGAGTAGAAAGAAGAGTCCAACAGAGCAACGCTTGGGGTGGCGATCCCGTCGATTCGTGCGGCCACAAGCTCGTCAAGAAGCGCCGCAAGGGATGAGTTGACCTCCGCGCCGTCAAATCCCTCCGCGCCGACGATGAGATAATCCACCCCTGCCCCCCAGAGAGCTGCCGCATGGGATCGAACGGTCGAGCGCGCATTCGGGCAATTGTCGCCGAGGCAGTAGAAGCCGCTGGCGGGGCGGACGTTGAAGACAACGTCGTGGAGATTGGCAAGGCTTGGGAATTAAAATCTAAAAAACGCTGGCTCACATTGTTTGGTTAGCGAGGGAGGCGTTGCGGATGGAGGCGTCGAGCGTCACCGTTTGCGACGTGACCGACGCAACTGCAGGCGAATGCCAAATTCGGTAGATGATTCCGACGCTGAGGAGTCATTCCAAAAATAGTTTGAAAGCGACCTCCGCGTTGATGGATCTCTGTCAAGCAAAATTCCTGCACGGCGACCGCACCCAGCCTGTGGAGGCACTGCGCGCGTACTCACTAGCATCAACTGACCGTTGCAGCGGACGTAAAGAGCTGGCGGGTCACATTTTTTAAAAACGCTGCCGTACATGCCGTTGAGCGGTTGGTCAGCGCTGAAGCGTCGAAAATGAACAGCCAACAGCGTCCGTTGGCAGCTGAAGGGTGAGGTCGCACATATCTTCATGATGGCCCACTTAAAGAGGAAATGAGAGGCGATGAAACTGTCCGCGCGTCTGCTAACAAAAAGCCCTCACAACTCCCCGCCGATGCGGCCGCACAATATGACGTCGCGTATGTGCAGGACGAATTTACCTCAGCCGAGGTGACTAGGGGATTAAAAAGAGCCAGACTCATCAAACTCTCGTTATCAAAAAGTTCTATGGGCTGCGCGCGCCCGCCGATTGTGAGGGGAGAATAAAAAACAAATTTCCGTGGATTTTGAGCAGATATGCAAGCGAATGGCGAGGTGCTGTTAACCGCTGCTGTGCGGCGTCCGTTTGAGCAGGCGAGACAGCGGGTGGAGCCCTCCAGAGTTAATGAAAGATTGAAGAACAGAAAATTGAGCACTGGAGTGTCGGCGTATTGGCCGATTGGACAACCGACGCAATTTGAGACGCCGTTGGGGGAGGAAGTCCCAACGGGGCAGCCGCCTAACAAATTACCCCATTTAAAGTTCACCAAGTACTTGAGCACTCAGCGACCGAAGTCGCGCCGCGGCTGGCGGTTGTGAGCTGCGCCGCGCACGGCGTGCAGGTGGTTGCGCCGGTGGAGGACGCGTAGGATCCCCGCGAGCATGGAGCGCAAGGGACCATCCCTTTTAGATTTAAGTTAAATAATCAGCGCTGAAACCGTTGTTTGAAAAGGTTCCCGCCGTGCACTGCGCTTGGGGACTTAGAACCCCCTCCCCCAACAAAAACCCTTGCAGGAAGTCGGTGCACGCGCTGCAACGGCAGAAGTGGAAGTGCCTGAGGGACAGGGGGTGCATTCGACTGCGCCAGTGACGGCTGAAAACGTCCCGATCGGGCAGGGCGCGCAAGGCTGCGAAAAATTTGCGCGGACGAACCCAGGCAGGCAATTAACTAACTGTTAAAATAATAGGGGGGGGGGTTACAGAAGCATTCTGCACGAGAAATCGCGCCAACTACGCGCGTGACGAAGCCCTCCGGACAGGTGACGCAAGCAGTTTGATTTGACACGGCTTGAAAGGTGCTGCCATGACGTTAGCGGTAAGGGAAGAGGCACATCACCCGATCGGGCAAGGAGTGCACCCTTCATTGAAGAGTGCCGTCCCAGGTGGGCAAGCGTCTTAAGAATTGGAAGGGGGGGGGGCGCATTCTACCAACGCACATCGCGAAGGAGGATGCGCCCAGAGAGGCGGTCGTGCGGTTGGTGCCGCAAGACGAGCATCCCGTGGCGCCGCGGGAAGAAAAAGTCCCTCGGGGACAAAGACTACAAGGCGCCGTCCCTTTTTGTTAATATTTTATGATAATGCATACATTAATAAAAAATTGCTACGTATTTGCTTGTGATGAAAAAAATAAAGAATAACTCTGGAGTCATGAAATGATTACAATCGCAACAATATTTTGATGTTAGATAGGCGACCGTATGAAAACGTCAAAAAGAAATGATGGAGGAGTACCCGTTGAAGAGAAGCGACCTGCCGCACAGAGCGCTGCAGGAGTGAGGGGGCGTCAAGACGTGGGGGGGTACCGACGCAAGAGGAGGCAGAGGGCGACCCGGTGGGCGCGACTGAAAAGGGGGGACAAGCCGTGCATGACGTGGCGCCAACGCTGGGGAAGTGAGCGGCGCGTGGGGAGGAGGGGTTTCAAAGACTAAAACAAAATGAGCTGACCTAGACCAAGTGTTGTTGGGGCATGTGGCGCACGCGGGCTGCACCCGCGCGGATGAGAATGTCCCTGCAGGGCACATCGCTACGACATCATCAAACAGACAGGGGGTTGAGGTGACGGAGGCATGCGGAGGAATTGGACGCGAGCGTCCAAAAAGTAGGGGGGCACGAGCTGCACAACGTCGCGCCAGCTGCGGACATTAACAAAACAATGCATCTGTTACTTGTGTTGGAGAAGGTCCCCACGGGGCATGTCGTGCCTGAGGAGGTCACAGATTTGATGGAGAGGGGGGAGGGTACAAGGGGCGGTGCCGTTGGGTGACGCTGAACCAACGGGGCAAGGCTCTGCTATTTTTAGAGTTCTCACAAAAGCTCGAACCGCGGGCGATCTGACTGACGCTCTCACAATTAAAAACAACAAACGCTCCACTGGAGAGGACTCCGCTAAACAATGACAGCGCGAGCGCAGACCCAGACGGCAGAGCCACGTGTGCGACGGTGCCTGTGGCTGTGTCGCCGGCGTTGACGACACGGCCCGTGCGAGTTTCAAACTAGCGAAGGGTCAGATAGAGCGAAGCGAATCGAGCGGATTGCCTTCACGCCGATGATGCGGTCGGTGTAATGCGCATCGATGGAGGATATGAAGTCTCCAAGTTCAAAAACGGTTGTTACATTCCACGCCCCTGCCGTCCCGACGACAGTTTCCACCACCATCCCCCCCCCATTGACGTACGCTGCCCGAAGGTACGTCAGCGATGCTCCGCCCGAGAGAGTGAGAACGGACAGCCGGTTTGGGCTGCCGTCGAGGGTCTGCGACGAGTTGTACGATGTCCCCGAGCCGGGTAACGAAACAGCTAGTGAAACTCCACGAGAAGCGTTGGCCAAAAACCAGCCCGCCCGCTCTAAAATGCAATCGCTTAAAGCTGTCGATGACAAGCCTGCCGTCGTCGCATTGAGAGGGCAGGGGGTGCATTCGCGCGTGGAGGACGCAGCCGTGTAAGAGCTGCGCGGACAAGGGCTGCAGGGCTGCAGCCCCGACGCTGAGAAATACCCGGCGCCGCAGGGGACTTGGGGGCGAAGTTAGATTTGGCTCAATGGAGGGGGAGGGGGTGAATAAGTACGCGCGCAGGCTGCGGCAGAGGAGGCGCCTGTGGCAGGGGTTGAGAGGCCTGCGGCGCAGAGAGTGCAATCCGCCGATGAGCTTGGGGTGGGGGGAGGAGGTTAGAAACGCTGCTTGGAGGGCCTACTTTGTCGTGCTGTAGGACCCCAGGCTGCAATTGAGACAAAAGGGCGCAACGAGGCCTCGTTGGCCGGGAGCGCACTGCGGCGCGCAAGCGAACGCGCCGGGAGCGGACGTGGAGGTGCCGGAGGGGCAGGGGTCGCAGGAGGAGGAGCCACAAGATGGCGACACTTCACCAGGGTCACATGGGGTGCAGGAAGAGCCGCTGCGACGCATTCCGATGGGGCACTCGGCTTGAGGATCAATACTTTCTAAAAACGGGCAATGACAGGTTGGGATGATCCTGGCGACGGTGCCTGTTTGCGACGTGAGCGAATTCACGTTGTTAAACGTGGAGCACTTTAAAGTCAGCTGGCGAACCCACCCTCCCCCCCACTGCGCCAGTTGCATTGACGAAACTCCACGCCGCACATCCAGCTGTGCTCTCGCACGTTGTAGCGCACCCGCAAGGGGAGCCAGCTGTCAAGTTTGTCGAAGTCATGAGGTCGCCGTTGACGGTTGAGTCGGTAGTGAAGGTGCAGCTGACGCAAACAGACGCTTAAGGTCAATGAGCAGATTTGGAACTGCAGAGCATACCACGAATGCCTGCGGTGTAGCCGGAGCGCGATGATGTCGATGGGGTGCCTGTTTTTAAAAAACAAATCGTCGTTGCGGTTTCGAAAGCCCAAGCGGCGCAAAACGGCTCCGCCTCGCACAATGCGGCGCAGTCGCACGCGCGAGTGGTGTAGAGGGGCCGTGAGCGGAGATTGACGCCGCTGATGTCTGCGTTGGAGGATGATGTGCAAGGGACGGCGACGGTGACGGCTGGGCTGTCAGACAAAGAGCTGTAACGCATTTACTTTTGAGTGATGTCTCGAACCCTGGTGCGGGGAGGGGGTCCATACTTGCCCAGTAGCCCTTGAGCGAACACTTCAGGGTCATGTCAAGACAAAAATAGAGCACAAGTTGGGTCCTATTTTCAAAAACCCAGCCGCCGCAGAGGATTTGCTGAGCGCACGCCATCGCGCACACAGCGGCGGGGACAACCGCCCCAGCGATTGGAAAAGGCGGGAAAATGTCTGGACCGGCCCGCGAAAATCCTTGCACGCGCGCACCCCACGCAGCGATGGCAGCGGTTGAGAGGTGAGGTGCTGCAGCGAGGCGAGAGGCGAGGGTGAGGGTGCAATTCGCGGCGCCAACGGACCCAACGGCGGATGTAGCGCCGCTGGGGCATGCGACGCATGCCGTGGCGCCGCAGGAAGGGCCGAACGTGTTGATGGGGCAATTTGAACAGGGGGGGGTTCCTGTTGCCGAAAAGCTTCCAGGTCCACAAAGCGCTGTCGAATCAAACGCAGGACAAAGAAGGGGCACATTTGATGCCTGCGTAGGACCTGACGGATCGCAAGGGCGTGGTTGGCGTGACGGCGGATTTGAGGGTGCATCTCTGCCGGGTAAGGGGAGGAAGGGCTTGAGGCGAACGCCAGCAGTTGCGTTGATGGCTGTCATGTCCCAAGCAACACAGGACGTCTCTCGATCGCAAATAGCGGCGCAGAGGCAAGGGGAGGGTGCTATTGTTAGGACCTGTAGGTCAGAGCCAGGCCTTGTGACACCCGGGACGGCTGCGCAAGCGTCACACAGCGCAGCTGATGGATCAATCCAGTCGCGAAATAAATGGGGGGGGGACCTTTGAAGCCGATGAAGGAAGTTCTTGCAGTTCGAACGGGAGTTGTGGACGACTTTAGGGCACACTTTGCATTGGTGAGAGGAGGCATGGGGTTGACGAATTACGGATGATGTGGTCGTATCAAATTGCCAAGCGACACAGAGGGGGGTGGCGGCGCATTGGGCGGAGCAATTGCACGCGGAGGAAGCTGTTCGAACAATGAAGTCACCACCCGCATCGAAAGACGCCCTTTGCATAGCGCAGATTGATGCATTCAAATTCGATGCTGACAGGTCACCCTTTGGCTCCAAGATTGCGTACGGCTGACTTGGGCAAACGTCGTTGAATTCGCGACGGTAAAATTGTTGAGAGAGGAGAGCAGAAAGCACTAGAGAGTAAGCGTAACTCAATCAATACCACATTTCCTGTCCCTCTGTTGAACGTCCAAGCGGCACAGACGTCGACGCTGCCACACAGCCGCGCGCAGTCGCAGGGGTGAACAGCGCCGAGAAACGTCGATGAGAGGACGGTGCCATTGCTGACGAGGCCTTGCTGCGAGGAGCAGAACAGGAACCCGTTGCTGATGGCAAACAGCAGAGACAACAGCACGATAACGACGTCTTGCATCATCATATTTTTAGAGTCTCCAAATTTCTTAAAAATTGCTCGTTAAAGGGTCATGTTGGACGACAACAAGAGTCGACTTCGCTAGATCCCCCTCATGGTGCAGAAATTGGAATATTCTTGACAGCTGCCGGTGCTCTGTTCACGTTTTTCGGTGTCGTGTTGTTCTTTGACGGGGCTCTTCTCGCTGTGGGCAATGTCGGCCGCTGTGAGGACAATTCTGACTCGCATAGCTTCTTTTCATATCTGGTGTCTTCTTCATCATTGGATTCAAGAGTGCAATCGCCTTCTTCATCGACAAGAAGCGACTCCGTGGGTCCCTTCCATTTTTCTTGGGAATTTTTTTGGTTCTGTGCGGGTGGACCATCATCGGCTTTGCCATCGAAGCCTTCGGCTTCGTTAACCTCTTTGGGTCAAGTTGAAATATGATGAGCTCTAACGTCGTAGGAACTTTTTTCCCAATGTATTGTTTGTTCTTCAAAACTTGCCCGTCGTTGGCCCGTTTCTTAACAAGATCCCATTTTTAACTCAGGTTACCCCCCTCACCCATTCTACACATCCATCGCACCGTCACATCTCCTCTCGTCACTAACGCTGCAGCTGTCGCAGAGACTGAGCGGCCAGAAGAAGCCTTCCAACGTGTAGAATATCTCGTACACCCCCCCCCCTCACCGCTTGCAATACCACCGCACTTCGCCTCCGTGTGCGTCACGTTGCCGAGCTACTCGGCAATGTTTCATGAGGACGCTGTCCAACGTCGCAGTGCCGACGACGTCTTCCACAAACGGCTCCAGCTCCTCCTTCCGCCACCGCACCCGCTCGGCGAAGAGCGCCCGAAATCGCGAATCGACGTCCGTTGGCAAATCTGCAGCTGAAAATTTCTTCAAATGCGGAGTGCCGATGTACTCGTACTCGAGAAAATGTCCCTGCGGAGTTAGCGACGTTTGAAACGATATTGGAACACCCGCAAGATGGAGAGGGGCCTCTCAGCGAGGTCGGGGCAGCTTGAGGTCCACGTGCGGATGAAATCGTCTCGAGAAATGCCTCTCTAAAACGCGTGAGGAGGAGATGACCCTTTGAGTACCGGCGCGGATGAGAGGATGTCGATGCCGATCGAAACGGCGACCTTGTCAACGTCAAGGCAGCCGCTGTCATCGACAACTGCCCCGAAATGGCGAGTAACTGCAGCTGCAAGCGACACAGGGATGTCCGCAGCTGCTGCGGCTTCGGCGATGGAAAATGATGTCAGCGCCATCGACGTGGCGACGACGGCTGAGAGAAGGAGGGAGAGGATGTGCGAGGCGAGGGGGCGCTCGAGAAGCACGATTCGATCTGGGTCAGTGAGAAGAGGAGCTGGCGGGTGTACGTCCATCAAAATAGACAGGGAGGGTTGAGAGAACGGCATCAATTTCAGCTTTTGACAAGGGGAGCTCAGCGTACAGAGCAGTGCACGTGATGCCACTGCTGCTGGACAGCGCATCCGCGAGAGTTGAAGATGAGGAGCAGCGGAGGGTCTTAAGAACGAGAACCCGCAGGTCTTGCGAGATCGGGTGCAACTCGACAATTCGTGGGACGTCTGCAACGACCTGGGGGAGGTCAAACAAATAAACGAAGAGACATACCGTCGAGTGGGCGAAAACAAGTTGAGAGTTTGAAGTCGTCATGATTTTGAGCTGGTACGACTTGTGATGGGTCACGAAAAAAGCATCTCCGTCACTGGACGCCTTGATGGCGCACCTGCAGGTCTGAGGGTGATTTCAGAGAAATCTTCACTCCTCTCCACTCCGAAGCGCAGCCAGAACTTCGTCATTGAGCTCGATCAGCTGCGTGGATGTACTGTCCTTGGTGAAAGAATGCGAAAAAGTCAATTGCATAAAGTGGCGGGAAAACGTCCAAAATGGCGGGAGACGCCTCGCTACAAAACTCTGTGTCCTCTTACACAAATCATTACACACGATACACATTATGAGAAGTATGATAGCGTTTGAGATGGTTGGGCAAGGTGCTCCAGCTCCTCTTGCGAAAAGAGCGACCTGAACTCGTTCCATCGCTCGCGGTGGGTGTCCAAAAACTGGCGCCATCAGCCGCACGGACAAACAAATCACCTTTGAAATGGCTTGTTGGGCGCAGTCTCGGAACACGCTAACATTTGAATCTGAGGCCCTCGCGACTCCAACAACCGCCTTCACGAGCCACGGGGGGATGCTGTACGGGTGCGCAGTCACGAGGACGCAGCCCTTCAAAAGCGTCTCATGCGCATCGGCGCTCGCATTGCCAGACTTCCGCCTCCTCTTAGGCGCCCGTTCGGTCTCGACGGTGAACGCCTCGATTGCCTTGCAGTAACGGTCAGTGCGGGCCTGCGAAAAGAGAGGAAACAAATAGGACAGCGACATCGCAGCCTTGCTTCGAATTTCCTCACAGAGTCAGTTTCAAAAAGAGGGGGGGGGGGGCACAAGCTTCGGGTCTTTCAAACAGGACTCGATGGCGTCGAGGCAAGAATCGATTGTCGCCGTCGCCATGACGATCACGCCCATGCGTAACGTCAGCATCGTCCCGGCGCGCACCCTCGACTTAATGGACAACGCCTGGTCGACGATAGAGTTGCTCAGAATCCTCATGAAAGCCTCGTTCTGCTCGTCTGAAAGCGTCTGCACTGCAAGCACACGCTCCATGTACTCGCTGACGTCCTCAGTATCCCCCCCCCCCGGGTCATCGGCGAGGCGAACAAACGTCGCGAGGATGTGCTCGATTGTGGGGAGGGGCAGGAGGCGGATTTGAATGTCGCACGCCGTCGACTCGATCACGTCGTAAAATAACTCCACGCGCGAGCGGAAGAGATGTGCAGCTGGTGACCCCAGCTCGGCTTTGATGTGGCCATCACGGACGGACTCAGCAACGTCTGCGGAGAGCTTGGCGATCGCGCCGAGGGCGAGGGCGAACATGCGGTCGTGAGGGTGCTGCGCGGCGACGGTCCACACGGCGGCGATGAGAGAGGAGAGGTCACTTCTGAGGGTGCCCATCAAAGGATGATTGCCCATCAATGCGTTGATGGCTTCAAATGCGCGGCAAATCACGTCGCTGCGAGGGACACGGCATTTCTCCAGAATATACGTTAAAAGGCAAACACCGACGGAAGGAGAGCGGGGGGGCGCCGTTGCCTCGCGCTTCAGGTGCGCAACAGCATCATCAATTAAAGTAAAAGACTCGTCGATTAGCTCGCGCACGCGAGTGAGGTCGCGGCTGCGTGCGAGGTATTTGACTGCCTGGCACCACGCGGTGATGTATTTGTCCGATACGACGCGAAACGAAGGGAAGAGCTTCGAGCAGATTGTACCAAATACGGCGTCGCGCTCAGCCGGGGGACGCGACATGGCCGTTCGGAGGATGCCGACGATAAAATTTGAAATGCAAAAGAGCTTCGCTTCCTTCGCTTCGTCCAACGACGCGTCCTCAAGCGCAACCGAGAGGACGTTAAAAGACGTCAGCAGGTCGTCTGTTGAGAGGAGATTGAAAAAGGCAACCGCAAGACGCGACAACTGCGCCTTCTTTAGCTTCGGTCCTATCACGTCCTTGATGAAGCTGCGTGTCGTCTCAACAACCTCATCGTTTTCGCTCGCCTCGTCATTCATCATCGTGTCCCGCACAAATGTGTCTAAAAATACCCCAAACCACGTGGAGGGGCAGCGGCCAAAGGCGTCGCTAAGAGCCGCCGCGCCAGAGTACGCGCCTCTTGGGAACGCCAGCGCCTCCGATAATTTTAGAGGGGCCGAAAAAGATGAGGGGACTGCAAACGCCACGTCTTTGAGGCGGCGCCGGACAGACGTCACGGCGCGGTCGATGATGACGTCGACGGGAAGGGTTGGGTCGAACGGTGCGACGATGGAGTCGGCTTTGCGCAAGGGCGTGCCGATGTGTGCGAGAAAGAAGAAGAGGCAGCGACAGACCTCGTTGATGATGGTGACATCCGAGACCATCCCTCTGACAATGCGGTCGACGGCGGCAGTTGGAAGAGGCATCTCACGGCGGATGACAAACACGAGCGCGGAAAGGTAGGCAAGCTCGGCCTGCCACGAGTCGAGCGGGTTGGTCTGCGCGTAGACGATGAGCTCGTCGGAGAGGGTCTGCAGCAGCTTCGTCTCGGGAAACGCGTACTCGGCAGTGACGAGGGGGGGTGGGGCTAAGGTTGCGGCTTCAATCATTTCGCGAACGTCGGGAGAGAGGCTTACGGAGTGCTGGGCCCACCTGTGGGATTGGACGAAAGTAGAAATGAAGGCGGAGAGGGAGTCAAAGACGGACTGGGACTCGAAGAGCTTGAGGTTGATGAGGATTTTGGTGACGAAGGCGTAGAACAAGGGCAGGTCCCGCAAGACAAGGGACCCGAGGGAGGGGACTTGAAAGAGCATGGACAGAAGCTTCTCCAGATCCTTCACGTCGCGCGATGAGAGCTGCGAGATGCGGTCAATGACAAAGTGGAGCATTTCGCGCTGGACGCGTTGCGGGAGGACCTGGAGCGCCCCCATGAGGCCCCCGAAGGCAAATTCGCTGACGCGGGAGTACTTTGTGAAACCCATCTGAACGGTCAGCGGGCATGAAGCCACAGCGCATCCTCACCTCGGAGAGCATTTTCAAAATGGGGACAGTGGTCGGCTCGTCAGCGATGATGTCGTCAGACAAAATCGCGTTGACGTGCTCATCAATGGCCAGCGCCGCGACAAATCGAACCGTCGTCGGCTCCTTGGGGACCATCTTGAAAAACCGGTTCTTCATCAAAAGCAACTTCTTTGAGTCCTTCTGCAGCTTGTCCAGCCGACGATGCCTGGCAAGTCAAAAGACCCCCCCTCCCCGCGAGCGGCACCTCAGGACGATGAACGATGTGACAACTTTGCAAAAATCAACCAGCGATTCGACGTCATCGCTCACAATGCAATTTCCCATTTTCAGGATGAGATTTGACAGGCGGTTCCGAGTCGAGTTGCGGAACTCCTCATCTTCCAAATTTAGAAAAGCCATGGGAGAAAATGTCCCGCGAACGTCTCCGCTGGACGAGACAACGTCGTGTGGGACATTGTGCCTCAAAAGCGAGGGAAACAAGTAGGCCCCGCTGCGGATGACGGTCCGCAGCACCCGCACGTCCTTTCGGCGGGCATCGCCTCGGCGCATTTCTGCCGAGGACGTCGCAAGTGACGCCTCAAGCTCCGAAATGGCTTCGCAAACGATCGACTTAGCAGCAGCCATACATTGCGGGCTGGGACGCTCAAACGAGATATCACATATGAGGGGGTGGTAGTACAGCCCCCACAACTCCATGGCGGGGCTGCTTCGAAGCGACGGTGGGATTGCCGAGAAATCTCGGATGAAGAACCCAGAGAGGCTGCGGATGATGTTCTTGAGGAGCTTGTGGCTGCCTCGCACAAGCGGCTTGTCGTCGTCGCGGAGAAACGCCTTCGCGAGTGGGAGGACGAAGGGGAGATGAGGGAGGAGGGAGGAGCCGGCGTAGCGGACGGCGCCTGAGAGGACGCACAGGAGCCTGCTCCGCTGTTTCTCGACGGGGACTTCGCCATCCATCAAGTCTGATTTGATTTTCAACATAACTGCATCAAGGCAAGTCGGGCGCATGCGGACGAAAACGCATAAAAGGCGCTTGAGCACAGTGGCATCGACGTCAGTAATCTGCCGCATAAGCTTGGGGAGGGGCGCCATCTAATACATTGCGCAAGACCTTGTCAAGGGCTGTGTAGAAAATCTCTTCTGGAGATTCTGACAGGACAACAAGGAGGGTTGTTTGGGACGTGTTCAAAAGGACCTTCGAGAGTGAGATCTGCTTGACCTCCTTCGTATCCGTCGCGGCAGATGGGGCGGCCGTCCCTGCGTCCCGAGACGAGTGCGTGGAGAGAACTGCAATCAAGCGATCAATCAGGTCGGAAGTCCATTGACACACAAATTCGTTTGAAAAGAGTGTAGAGCCGTCAGGCAGCGCTGTCGCCACGAGAGGAAAGATTCCGACGAATCGACAATAAAAAAACAAGGACTCGACGAAACAGCTGAGATCATGTATGTCGACGCCTAGAATGGGTCAGATTCTTCAAGGGGGCAACAAACCTTTGAGAACAAGGGTCAAAATGTCTTCAAGTGATGGAAGAGTGGCAACTGCTGACGGATCGGTCCTCATGAGATCTGCAAGGGGCTTCAATATGGCGTCAATGACCTTGATTGACGTCGTCAAAGAGTACGGGCCTTCAGACGTTTCTAGCGACGTCACAGCGGCGGCAACAAGACGTGGAATGACTCGTCGAGGGGCGAGAATGGCCGAATAAAAGCAGCAACTGAACGCTTCGGAAGGAACCGGCGCATCTGGAGAGAGCAGCGACAGCTCAGCGCATTCAACCAGTGCGCCACAAATCTCATCGACAGTCTCTTGTGGCAACACATCAACGTCAGAGATTTTGCCCTTGCTTTCACGCCGACGACGTAGAGCAAGCGTGAGCGGGAGGGTGACAAGAAACTCAAACACGTCTCCATATGAGTCTGACAATCGATGAAACGACGGTTTGATAAGTTGAATCGACTCCATCAAAAGGCGATAGGTGTCCGGATACCGAGGCGAGAGACAGAATATGATAAGCGTGAGGAAGTTGGTGATGTCGGCTGTTTCCGAAGAGTCGATCTGATCGAGGCCAAGGTCGTGTCGGAAGTCAGACATGATGAACGTCATATAAGGCTGCAGGACATCAATGAGGGTGCCTCTCGACTTCACGGCCGTTCGAGCGATGATTGATAGGAAAGCATCGACCATTGGAGGGGACTTTGCAGTCTTCCACATCTCCATCAGATTAATGATGTCGGCCTTGTCATACTCGTGAAGAATTGGGTACACATGCATGAACGGGACGCACACATCATGCTGCGAAAGCGATCCTTGATCAATGTATGGCTTGAAAAATGCCAAGAGCTCCTTAGTGCTCTCTGGGACCAGGAAACGGGACGCGCTCTTGATGAGAGACCGAAAGTTGACAAATGAGTTGACCAGCGTTGTATCAGAAACAAGAACTGGCAGTGAAGACTTCGCTCCAGCGTCAAGAGTTGCAAAATCGAGGGAAAGAAGCTGTTGCCAAGCAAACGTAAGTTTCTTAGACGGTTTGACTTTCGAAAGGACTTTCTCGAGTGCGGTAGATATTTCATTTTGAAGGTCTGAATCTCCATAGAGGCCTTGCATTGCGACAAAGAGTAGCTTTGCAACGGAGATGAGAGTGTCTTGGTCGTACGTACGCACAGACATCATCATACTTGAAAATTAGGCATAGCAATTCAAGAAATACCCTGCAATTTCAAACAAAATGTCCCCGATGCTTCGGAAATCCCCGTTAGAGATGCACGTCGACAAAGCTTGTACAATCTAGTCCGCGAATCAGATTCCCAACATTCCTCTTCATTTGCAAGCAAAGGCATCATGGACATCAACAGAGACGCCAATTTACCTCTTTCCATCGTTGAGCAGCTGCTTTTAGTAAAGCATTCGTGTCAAGCGGAAGGGACCGAGTCCACTTGGACACTTTCATGCTAACGACTAATAAAATAGAGCAAGGCAGTGCAAAGTACACGCTCAAGATGACGCAAACAATCATTTGCTGGGGTGAGAATCATGCACTTTCGATTTTGCTGCTTAGTAGTGTTAACATGCTCCTCTCAGTAATGACGTCTGGTCTGATTGATACAGGTGACAACGCTGCCTCCCAGTTGCAAGTTGCCTCCGAAGAAGTTGTCACCAAGCCAGTCTTTTTAAAATCCGACGTCCATTTTGTGCATTTGTGCTCTGGCTCCGCACATTGTGTTGGGCTCTCCTCTTCTGGAGAGGTCTTTGCATGGGGTCTCAATGATCGTGGGCAGCTAGGCCACGGCGACCTGTGGCCCCGAAGCACGCCCATTCGCTTGGAGAGTCTCTCCACGAAGCACATCTCCGCCGTAACTGCAGGCGAGGCATTCGCCTTCGCAGTCACCCAGAGCGGAGATGCCTTCTCTTGGGGAGCAAATGACAAAGGACAGCTCGGCGTCGGTCTGACCCCCCCCTTGCCCCTTCCTTGACCACAGTAGGCGATAGCGGCCGTGACCTTTTGATACCTCGTCCAGTCCGCGGAATTTCGTCCATTCACAGCGTCGCTTGCGGCAGCAGCCACACTCTCTTCCTCTTGCGCATGGGGCGTGTTTTTGCCTCTGGCGATAATCGCTTCGGCGCCCTTGGCCTCGGAAATAACGTCGACAAATCCCTTCCAGAACTTGTTCCGCGCATTAGTCATTCATTTTGACAGAAAAGGTTGCGACGCTCTCTCTTCGATTCATCGTCGCGGTCGCATGCGGCGAGCTCCACTCGGCCGTCCTCTCAAACGACGGCGACGTCCTCACCTTCGGCTGCGGCCGTCATGGCGCCCTAGGCCTCACACCCCCCGTTCACGAGGCTGTGTCTGCCCCCACCGTCGTGCATGTGCCCCCTGCGAATTTGATTGCATGCGGCGCCTTCCAGTTTCACGTCGGCTGGCTTCTCTCACCCCCCTTCTCCTTGCAGTACCCTCGTCAGCTGCGCGACCGACCTCTTCGTCTTTGGGCGCGGTGACAAAGGTCAGCTCGGCGTCGGCGGCACGTCCGTCGCATTTACGCCGCGTCCTGTCCCGACCCTCCACAGCGTCCCCCTTGCAGCGGTTTGACTATTCTGCCCTTCATGGAGTTGGCATTGACACGTCAGGTCAGCTGCGGCGCGCAGCACAGCGTTGCGCTAACAAGCGATGGGAGGCTGTTCTGTTGGGGCCAGGGTGAGTTTGGGCAAGTTGGCGACGGTGACGTGGCCGACAAGCTCATCCCGATCCAAATTCAAACCAAGACCCCTCTCGACCGCGACGCCGCCGTGTGCTGCGGCTCCCACAACACATTCGTTAATTTAAGTCCTCATGCCCCCCCTCACAATCTCGCGCCGGAAGTGGTATCAGCTGCAGAAGCCCTTGCGGCGGCGTCGGATTCGGACCCTTCCGCGCTGAAAGCCCTTATTGGAAAGACTTTCAAGTACGCACCCGTCCTTGCGGCAGCGTTTGCGACAAGCGGCAGTACGTTTGTTGATGCGAGCGAATTGGAGAAATTCTACTGCGCCGCGCTGATGGGCCACAGCGCTGAAGTCGCACCCATCTTCTCGTCAGCCCCTCCCTCCCCTTCTCCCCTCTGACTCCGCCACACCCATCAGGTCATCGATCGAAGCCCTGATAAGTAGCGCGACTCCCCACGCCGCGTCCATCACCCCAATCATCGGCGCTCGCCTCGCGCTCATATTGACTCAAAATCCTCTAAACGGACTCGCGCTGTTTGCGGACCTTTTCGGCCGTATTTGCGATTTCGTCCTCCACCTCCCCGAAGATGCGCTGCGCCTCGTTGTGGCGGCATGGGGAGAGTACTGCAGGCCCTTTGACTCGACAGATGCGCTCACTCGACAGGTATCCCGTTGATGTTTTTGGGGCCCGCATTGTGCGCGCGACCAACGGCTACATCACGACGCGACTGTCTGCGTCCAATCAGATTGACACTTCGTTTATAGCCGCAATGGAGGTGCTGTCTCTGGCCCATCGCGCCAACGCCCCCACCCACCGCGTCGCACCGTCCGAATTTTTCAACAGCTTTGTGTCGACGCACGTCAACGTCAGGCAGGACTACCTTCGCTGGCGCTCCGCCAAAGTGGCCCCGTCGCCTTTTCTTGGCGCCGCGCCCCCGTTCAGCTTTTGCCGCTACCCTTTCCTCTTGACGCCTTCTTGTAAAACGGAGCTTTTACGGATCGAGGCGTCCTTAAGTATGGAGGAGAGCGTCCTGTCGTCCCTCTTCTTCCCCACCGCCGCCGAGGCCGCGACAACTTGTACGCCCCCCGCCTTTGCTTCTGTTTTCAAATGACCAGCCGAACCAGAAATAGATTGATGTGCCTCCGCCTGGCTGACCCCTCGCTAGTCATGCCCCAGAAGCACTCCACGTCCTTCACACCTCCCCCCCCACCCCCCTTCGCCCACCCCGGCTTCCTCATCCTCCACATCCGCCGCCCCTCCCTCCTCGCCGATGCCGTCCACGAGATCGGCCGCCACACCCTCCGCGACCTTTACAAGCCCATCAAAGTGTTTTTTGTGAACGAGGAGGGCGTCGACGCCGGGGGTGTGACGAAGGAGTTCTTCCAGCTCGTCGTTGCGGAGGTTTTGTCGGCGTCGTATGGCCTTTTTGTGCCGCATGAGGGGGGGAGGGCGTTTTCGTTCAACCCTGCGGCGGCGCCGATGGCGCAGGACTTTTTCTTCGTCGGCGTGTTGGTTGGCATCGCCCTGCACAACGGCGTTCAACTTGACCTGAAGTTGCACCATGTAGGTCACTACGCCCCCCCGCATCCCCCCCCCCCCCACCCGCCCCGCTCCCCTTTTGCTAACGCGCGCAGCACGTTTGGAAAATGATCCTCGCGCAGCCCGTTGACTTTGAGGACCTCGAGCTGGCGCACCCCTCCGTCGCGAAGGGCCTACGCGACGTGCTGGCGCTTGACGCCGAGTCTCTCGACGCTGCGGCGCTCTTTTTTGAGACGCAGTTTGACAACTTTGGCTCCATCGAGACGAGGCCGCTGAAACCCGGTGGCGGCGACATTCAGGTCACACGCGCGAATCGGCACGAGTACGTGCAGTTGATGACCCGATGGCACCTCGTCGACTCTGTTTCGCCGTGTTTTACTGCTTTTAAAGCTGGGTTCCTCCGGATATGCGGCTCTCCTGCGCTGGAGTTGTTTGCGGCGGATGAGTTGGAGGTGGCTGTGTGCGGGCTGCCGCATTTGGACTTTGGAGCGCTGGAGAAGGCGGCTGTGTACGACGGGGGCTACAGTAGAGGGGGGGGGGGGTTGTGTGATCCGCACTAACTCACGAAGGTGCTGAGAGTGCGATTGTGAGGTGGTTTTGGGAGAGTGTGAGGGGGGAGCTGGGGCTGGACGACCAAAAGCGGCTGCTCGAGTTCGCGACGGGATCATCGCGCGCGCCGGTGGGGGGTCTAGGGGCCGTGCGGCTCACGATCCAACGGGACGGCGGAGACACGGATCGGTTGCCGACGGCGCGGACGGTAGGGGACAGGATTGGGGGGGGGGTTGTCTGATGTGGCAGTGCTTCAACTACCTGCTGCTGCCGGAGTACCCGACCAAAGCGAAGCTGCGGGAGCGGCTGTCGACGGCGATTCAAAACTGCGTTGGGTTTGGGCTGCAGTAGCGATGGGGCGTGCCCCTTCGCGTTGATTTGTTGGCGCGTGGTACATTAGTTGTGTCGCTGTGGGGCCGATCCGTGCGCACGTTGTGCCCACACCCGCTCCGATGTGCACCTGCGAGCATGCGGCGGCACGCCCACCAGCGGTGCCCCTTCGCTGCACTTGATGGAGCGCCGTTGAGCGTCGACGGCATCGGCGCCACGGAGCCAGCGAAAGGAGGTCCCGCCAGTTCGGACGGCGCGCAGAAAGGCGTTCCGCCACGCAGCGCCTGATGGGTCGAAACCACGCGCTTGGCCGCCTCGACTTTGCCGCCGTAGGCTCCTTGGCGCCACGTCCCGCCCATCCATCACCCCGCAACTGATGGACATTTCAAAAGATAACAACCCATCTCTCAATGCTCTAAAGTGCATCGACATCGATCTCAACGTGACCGGCCGCAAAAGATGCTCCGTCGGTGCCTCTGTCGACGACGATCGCACTCAGCCCCCCACCCCCCCCATCTGTTGCCGTCCCCTGCGCCTCTCCATTTTTGATGTCCGTCGGTTCGCCATGGCGACGCTGACATCTTCGTCCGAGCGATGGTGTGCCTCCTCTCTCCTGCGCAACAACGCCTCCCCCCGTGCCATCAACGTCACCGTCTCCCCCTCCCCCCGCACAAGTGAGCTCGCCGCCCTCGTCCGCACTATGGCCGCCCCTGGCCGCGTGAGAGTCCTCGCCCACCCCTCGTTCCGCGCGTCGGATCGCACGGCCTTGGCCACGGCCTGTGGCGTCTCCTCGCGGCGGCGTGAGGGCGTTTGATGTGCCGCCTAACAAAAAGCGTCTGTTCCTCTTTTGCAAAAATGATGGCCTCTCTCGTCGGGCACGAATCGCCAGTCTACGGCGTGGCGTTCTCTCCCGATGGGCACCTCGTTGCCACCGCGTCGCACGACAAGGTCGTCAAGGTCTGGTCGGGACGCGGCGAGTTCGTGCGCGACCTTCGGGGCCACAAAGACTGGGTTTGGAGCGTCGACTTTTGCTGCGACGGCACCCTCCTCATCTCAGCTGGAGGCGACAATAGGGCGCTCCTTTGGTCCACCCGCGACTGGACAATCAAGGCGACGTTGGGGCCTCATTCGGCCCCAGTCGTCGACGCCAAGTTCTCACGTCAAGGAGGCCTCGTCGCGACGGCGTCGTTTGACAACTGCGCGCGGGTGTTCAAAGTCAGCGGCGAGCTCGTGCACAAGCTCGAGGGCTTCGGCGA
>JAIYDP010000499.1 GCA_027487435.1 Verrucomicrobiaceae bacterium
CCCCCCTCCCACCCCGCACGTGACTGGTCCAAACGCGATTCCCACACGCAAGAGCAGCCGCTGCCGCCGCAAAAACTCATCCCCCCCTATTGCGGCTGAAATTGCCTCCTCAAGCCCCCCCTCCCAACATCGGGTCGCCTGGGCGGCGTCACAAAGGGGGGGGGGGATGGGGGCGCACCTGCGCGGATTCCTCCGCTGGGGTGACCTTGCGAAGGCTGACCGAAACAAATTCGCTACCGACGGACTCGAGAAGGGAAAACCCCCCCCCCCTCACGGCGCGCTCGACGACGCGGCGGAGGGCCGCCTGAAGGCGGAGGAGGCCAGCGGGGGATTGTGCGTCGAAGGCTTCGCGAAAATTAACGAAATCTAGGTCTTGTTAGTCGGGGAGAGGGTGGGGGGGTGTACCGATGATTGCGACCGTGGCGAAGGTTGAGCCACTGGCGCTAAAAGGAAACGGGTGGAGAAATTTAGAGACCTGACGCAGTGCGGACTCTTCGCTAGGCGAGTCAAAAAAATTTAAAAAAATTATGAAAGCAAAGGCGAACCTTTCAAGAATAAATAAACAAATGAAGAATACATGGATGTATATTTTCTTAACATCGCACGCACTGTGCTATTTTTAGCCGCTGCAATTCCGCCGCCCTCTCGATGCGCTCCAAAATGTGTGCCCTGCGCGATTTCAGCTCCCCCCCACCCCCCCCCCCTCCCCCTTACGTAAGCACTGCCATGAAGATTGCGAATGCGTCCAGCATCGTCACAAAATCGTTCCGAAGCACCCCCTCCCCCATCGACACAATGGGCGCGGCGAAATATATGGCCGCCAGCGCGGCGTCGATCGCCGCCGCCGTGCGGAAATCCACGCGCAGCAGCGCCGGCAGCGCGAGGAAGGCTATATTTAGAAACGCAAATCGGTACATTTTTGCGGCTAAAATTGGCTCCGTAACCGTCGCCGGACGAATCGCCGAGACGGACGAGGCGGCGAAAATCGCTGCGGCGAAGAGGACTGCGGCGGCGCGGCGGGGGGAGAGAGGGGGGGTGACTTTTGAGACGACGGCAAGTGCGACGGCGCAAATGAGGCAAAGCCCACCCGCAGCGCCGAGGGTGATGGGGCCAAAATGAAGAATAGCCGAGGAGAGAAAAATAAATATCAAAACCACCCCCCCCGCCGCGGCTGTTGGGAGGAGGGCGCACGCGAGGCCTTCGTCGCGCGTCGCGCGTACGTGCGCGCGCAGCCACTCCTCGAGGGCGGGGCGGCCTTTGGCGCGAAGGAGAAAATGGGTGAGGGGGGGGGGTGCGCCGACATGAAGCGACGCGAAGCCTTCGGTGCGAAGCGAAGCGATCTCATCCTCAAGCGCGGGGTTGCGCGCGAGCTCCGCCGTCATGTCGGCGCGCGTCCGGCGGCCAACAGGCGCCGAACGCGCCCCGGCGGTGCTTTCGTCGTGCACCCCCCCCCCGGTGCCGCCGGACTCGACGACAGGAGGACAACAATCACCAAGGGGGGTGGCCAAAAAATCGAACGCGCTGCGAAGGCGAAGAGTGGGAAGGAGCCTCCCCTCGACGTGAAGGACCTCCAATTTTGTTAAAAAGTCGAAACTTGAGTCTGTTAGCAAGGGGTCGTCCTTCAACAAGCTCAAGAGGATCCCCCCCCCCGCTTGCTCCTCGCCGCCGTTCCGCGCAGAGGCTTCAAAGCGCGACCAAAAGCGGCGCATGCGGTCCATAAGCGACTCATTTCCTCCCCCCCCCCTTCTTGGCTGAAACCCCGACACAGAGGCGAAGCTCTCACCGACCGGAGGCGCCAAGGGGGGGATCGCAATGACGCGGTTGAACGATGCGGCGGACATGAGGCCCATCGAAAAGTCGAGGGACGGAGAGTCTTGGACAGAGTCGTCTAAGCCCCCCCCCCCCCCCCGTCCATTTGGCGTGACGGAAGGTGCGTCAAACGTGAGATCCCGAAGGAGGGATGAAGGCGAAGGGGCGTTTGGGAGGGAGGGGAGGACGTCATTGATGGGCTCTGACATCCCGTTGACGTCGCGGACGGGGGGTACCCCCAGAAACGACACGGCAATGGCAGGATTGTATTGCGGAGAGATGGGGGGGGGGAAATTGACGCTGTCGCCGTCTGCCCCACCCTCCATGCGCAGGAGCTGCGGAGAGGGGGGGGGGTACTCCGCGTCGATGCGCCGCAGGAGGAGTTCGGCCGAAAAATGGACGGACTCCGCGCCGAGGCGGCCACGCATGAGCGCTAACAGTCTTTTAACATGGCTGTTTTTCCAGTGGAGGCGGTTGATGGAGGAGCGCGCTTCGGCGCAGCGCGCAATGTAGGTCCGGAGAGCTGCGGAGGGGCCAACGACGGCGAGGGGGGCGTGCGGGAGGGTGGGGGGGTGGAGATTGGGGGTGACGTCGACGAGGGGGGAGGGTCTCTCCACCAGCCGCGCGCGCACGGCGTGGGAGAGGAGGATCGCGCCGTCGAGTGCGTCGGCACTGAGGGCCAGAGCCGTCCAGTCTTGAAAAGGCGGCGGGGGGGGTTAATTTGTAGAATTAAAGGGGGGGGGGGTTTACAATTTGAGCCATGCAAGTCGAAGAATTTATTCGCGTCACCGGTGATCTAAATGTGTTGAGAATTCATTACTAAGGCCCCACCCCTCCCATGCAGGTCCCGACGTCAACACCAGCGCGAAAGGACACCCCCCCCACGTTCTGCGCGGCGCGCCGGAGCGCGAGAACAAGACGGAGGAGGTCCTCCAGCGCCTCCAGCGGCCCAACTGCGGCTTTGGGGACGCCCAGACCTGCACAAATGACGTACTTCTGGCGCATTCAGAAGGGGGTGGGGGGGGGGTGACGCCAAAGGAGGATTTGAGCTTGGCGACCGAGGGGACCTGCGCGAGGATGAAATCAAATTCGGCGAAGACGTCACGCCGGACGGAGATATCTAGGACGCCGTCGATGTCTTTGGGGGGGGGGGGGGGTGGGGGGTGTGGGTGGGGGGGGGGGTACGAATGGAAGCGATGGAGACCTCGTTGAAGGACGTCATGGCGCCGTTGGAGAGGAGGGCGCTGCGGTAGAGCTCGACAACGGGGGCGGGCAAAAGCCTGCGCGGGGTTGGCAAGTGGGAGGGGGGGGGGGGATACCGCATTGCCAGGTGAGTGTGGATGCGGACGCTGCGATGTAGAGCAATGATGCGCGCGAACAGCGTCCGCTCCCGCGCATCGACGACGCGCGCGACGACGAAGGCGAGGGCGGCGATGGCGGCGAGGAGAAAAATGGCGGAGGCGAGGGTGGCGGGGGTGGCGAACTTGTCGAGGCCGCGGCGGGTGAGGTCGAAGAGGGAGGCGACGGAGGCGGAGGTGATGACGAGGAGGGCGGTTGAGAGGAAGATGATGTGGCCTTGATTGAGGGCGAAGAAGATGGGGAGGGTGGAGGCGAGGACGATGAATTTGAGGAGGACGCGGAGCTCGCGGCCGTCGGGGTTGGAGGGGAGGGGAAGGGTTGATTCGACGAGGATGGTGAAGAAAGGGGTGAGGAAGAGGACGAGGAATGCGGCTGTGATGACTTTGCTCCAGACGGTTGCATGCGGGATGTTGGGGAGGCGTTGGAGGAGGAGAAAGGCGATGAGGGCTGCGGCCGTGACGACGGCATCGACGCCATGGGCGATTGAGTCTGAGATGTTGTATTTGTCGTCGAAGCCGACAACAAGGACGAAGAAGACGACAACGGCGGAGGCAGCTGTGGCTGCAAGCAGCACAAGGACGACGTAAGGGGCGCGGGTGTGGAACCTCCAATCCGCGTAGAGCATCTCGAGGGAGGGGTCGTTGAACGCAAGGGTGAGACTTCTCCTCGACAGGTCCTGAAAGTCTTGGAGATCCTCCGGGCGCGCCGTCCTCCAGCACTTGCGTGGGGAAGGGACAGACATGCTTTCGGAGCGCTTCAACAGCAGCGGAATTGGGGGTTGACCGACGCATCCTTCGCTTCGCGAGGAGGGGCGTGGCTGTTTTGAAGGAGGAGGTGTCGTCAAGGTTTTCTAAGCTCCGTTCGTGCGAGAGGGGTTCTTTCGTTCCTTTCGATCAACGACGTAAGAGGAGCTTCGCCTCCAGCGGGCCATCAACTGAATGATGCGAGGAAGCGATAGGGTCAGAGTATGTGACAGGGCGCTTGACGTATTGAACGCAATCTGTGCGTTGTGTAGAACTTTCAACGCCGATCGCGAAACGTGCATATGTCGCAAAGATTGTGCAGAGAACCGCGCACGACGAATTGGGCGACCCCTCAAAGTGTGCTCAGTGCATTCGATTCGGGGTTCCACTTGTTGAGAGTGCTTTCGTGCTCGGTCAGATTTTCAATACTTTCGCTGCAAAGTCTTTAATTCTAACCTGATTCCAACGACTACTTTGCTAAGTTTTGTGTTTATTCGCTTTTAGAAGCCAAAGATGTCAGCTCTGACGGCTCTTGGTTCAACGATTGTCTTTGACTGCCATGGTGCTGCCGTCGCCGAAGATATTATCAAGAGAGTTCCATCTTCGGTCTACATCGTGGTTTCAGACAAAACAGTCTTCCCCCTCTACGCGCAGCCACTGATCGACTTCATCACATCGTCTCAGAAGAAATGTTTCCACAAAATTCTCGAACCAGGCGAGCAGTCAAAGTGTCGTCAAGTTAAAGCAGAGGTTATCGCTCTCCATTCGTCTAATCACGCCCCAAAAGGTCGAAGACTGGATGTTCTCCTGCGGCGCCCTGCGTGACGCCGTCCTCATCGCCGTTGGCGGTGGCGTCGTCGGCGACCTATGCGGCTTCATCGCCGCCACGTACATGCGCGGCATTCGCTTCGTCCAAGTCCCCACGTCGCTGCTCGCGATGGTCGACGCGTCCGTCGGCGGAAAAACGGCCATCAACGTCCCTGCGGGCAAAAATCTCATCGGCGCGTTCCATCACCCCACCGTCGTTTACATCGACGCGACATCTCTCAAAGCCCTCCCTCTGAGACAGTTCCGCAACGGCCTCGCTGAGGTTGTCAAAGTCGCTGCCGCGCTCGACGCCTCGTTTTTTGAATTTTTGGAGCGGCGCGCTGGCGACATTTTGGCGCGCGACGATGCGGCGCTTGCGCGCGTCGTTTTTGACAGCGTCCGACTCAAAGTGGACGTTGTCAAAGCGGACGAAAAAGAAACCACAGGCTACAGGTGCCCCCCCCCTCCCCTTGCCTCCCCGGTGACCCTTCAGAAACGTCCTCAACCTCGGCCACACGATCGGCCACGCGTTTGAGGCCCTCCTCACCCCCCACCTCCTCCACGGCGAGGCCGTCGCGCTCGGCCTCGTCGCAGAGGCGCAAGTCGCGCGCGCTCTCGGCCATCTCCCCCACCCAGCCTTCGTCCGCATCGCGCGCCTCCTCGTGCGATTTGGCCTCCCCATCCGCCTCAAGCAGGACCCCCCCCTCCACGCCCTTCAAGCCCTCATCGCCGTCGACAAAAAGAACGCCTCCGCCGACGCCGCGGGGGCGGTGGCGCGCGTTGTCCTCCTGCGCGACGTAGGCGCGTTGGTGGAGCCGCGCGCGTCGGTTGTTCCGCGCGCAGTGATTGATCGTGTCCTTTCGCGAGGGCTGTTTGTGGAGCCGACGGGGCGTGTGGTGGGGGTTGTCAAAGTGCCCGGGTCGAAGTCATTGTCAAACCGCGCACTGCTCCTCGCCGCGATGGGGAGGGGTGAGTGCCGGCTAACAGGTCTGTTATTGTCCGACGACACCCTCCACATGATCGACGCACTGACAGCGCTCGCTAAAAGCGACACACCGCCATTTGTTTGGGACGGCGACACCCTCATCGTCCAAGGCTGCGCCGGCCGCCTCACCCCTCCCCCATCGCCTCTATTTTTAGGAAATTCGGGCACATCGTCGCGCTTTCTCACAGCCCTCTGCGCGTTCCTCTTCGGCCCTTTGGGCGGCGTCCGCAACGCAGGGGGTGGGGTTGAATTGACCGGCGACGCGCGGATGTGCGAGCGGCCGATTGGCGACCTCGTCGACGCCGTCGCGGCTGTTGGCGCGCGCGTGAGTTACGTCGGCGCCACGGGGGCGCTCCCGATACGCGTATTAGGGCCTGATACGTATGGGGGGGCAACGGTCGAGTTGTCCGCGTCCGTTTCGTCGCAATTCTTGAGCGGCCTTTTGATGGCAGCGACGCTGGCGCCGGCGCCGACGACCATTTTGCTAAAAGAAGCGCGCCCTGTCAGCGAGCCTTTTGTTAAAATGACCCTTCGCGTCATCGCCGAATTTACGCGCCAAGACGACGCCGTTTTCACCCCCGACGCGCGTACTTTCATTGTCAAGGGGGGGGGGTACGCCAACCCCCCCCTGTACGCCATCGAAGGCGACGCCTCTTCCGCCGCCCCCCCCCTCACTTTCGCCGCCCTCAGCGCGGGCGAAGTCACCGTCGCCAATCTCCGCCCCCCCCATGGCGCCGATGCGAGCGCGCAGGGGGACGCCGCATTCGCGTGGGAGGTTTTGGCGCGCATGGGCGCGGAGGTGTCTTACACCCCCCCTGGGCCTGACGGCGAGGGGGGGGGGGTCACTGTGCGCGGCCCAGCTGCGCTGGCGCCTTTTGGGGTGATGGACCTGTCCGATGTAACAGATTGCTTTTTAACAGCCGCCGTCGCAGCGGCGTGTGCGCGGGGGCGGTCTGAGATAACTAATATCGCTAACCAAAGAGTTAAGGAGTGCGACCGCATCGCCGCCATGGCGGCGGAGTTGCGACGCGTCGGCGCGCGGGTGGAGGAGCGGCCCGACGGGTTGGTCATCGAAGGGGGGGGTGTCGAAGCGCTGCGAGGGGGTGTGGTTGTTCGCTGTTACGACGACCACCGGATCGCCATGAGCTTCGCCCTCCTCGGCGCGGTTGTGGAGGGGGGGGGGGGGGTGGAGGACGCGCGCTGCGTCGAAAAGACGTACCCCACGTTTTGGGACGACGCGGCTCGGTCGCTGCGGCTGAGCGTTCGGCCGCTGGAGGGGGGGGGGTGCAGCGACGTCCCCAAGCACATTCTATTTATAGGAATGCGCGGCGCCGGCAAGACGACGTTGGGGCAAATCGTCGCGGCGAAGTTGGGGCTGGCGTTCATCGACGCGGATGACGCGTTTGCGGCCGCTAACGGCGACATTAAAGAATTTGTTAGCGCCCACGGCTGGTCCGCCTTCCGTCGCGAGGAAGCGGCCCTCCTCTCCTCCGCCTGTGGCGCGCCCTCCGCCTGCCTCATTGCCTGCGGGGGGGGGGTAGTCGAAACCGCTGATGGCCGTGCGGCGCTTGCGGCTGCTCGCGCGAAGGGTCACCTCGTTCTATTTTTGAATCGTGCCTTCGAGGCCGTCGAAGAGACGCTCCGCTGCGACCCTTCGCGCGCGCCGCTGGGGGAGACCCCAGCCGTGACGTGGGCGCGCCGCGAGCCCCTCCTACGGGGGGGGTGCACCCTCGAGGTGCCGTTTGTGGCTGGCGCCTCGCCGTGGCCCGTCGCCATGACTCTGATTGACGTCATCACCCGTGTCTTGGACCCCCCCCCCCCTCCAGTGGCTCTGGCGGATGCGCTCATCCTCTCCGCCCCCCTCGCCGACGTGGCCACCCTCCCCCTCGCCTCGCTCGTTGGCGCCGACGCCGTTGAGCTGCGCGCGGACTACTTTTTGAATTTTGGCGACGAGTACATCCGACTGCAAATTGCGACCCTTCGCTCGCTCACTTCGCTTCCGATCGTCTTCACCGTCCGTTCCGCCGCAGAGGGGGGGCGCTTCGATGGCGGCGCTGATGAGGCGGCGCGCATGCTCTTGACCGCCGCGCGATGTGGCGTCGATTTTGTGGACGTGGAGGTCACTCGCTTCCCAAGCGACGCGTTTGACAAGCTTGTCAAAGCCTGTGTCGCCTCGCGCGTCATCGCGTCGTTCCACACGCCCCCGGGTGAGAGCGCGTCGATGGCGTCGCTCCGCCGCGTCGCGCACGAGCTTGCGACCGTTGGGGCGCACGTGGCGAAACTTGCGGCGCTCGTCGTCTCGGCGGAAGAGGCGCTTGCCGTCCACAGCCTCGCAGCCGAAGTGTCGCGCGAATATTCCAAGCCGTTCATTTCCGTCGCGATGGGCCGCACCGGCGCCATCTCGCGGCTGCTGTGCCCCGTCACGTTCGTGACGCACCCTTCGCTTCAACCCGCCGCGCCGGGGCAGCTCACCGCCGCGCAAATTCAAAAACTTCGCGCAGACGTTGGGATTGCTGACAGGACTAAATTCTTTCTTTTTGGGAGCCCCGTCGCGCGCAGTGCGTCCCCCGCCATGCACAACGCGGCTTTTGCGGCTCGGCGGCTCCCGTTCGTTTATGACCGTAAGGATGTGCGCGAAGCGTCGCGCGTCGCAGAGGCGTTTGCCGACGATTGCGCGGGGGGGAGCGTAACGGTCCCTTTAAAGGAGGACGTTGCCCGCGAGTGTTGCGACCGCCTTGACGCAAGCGCGCGGATGATAGGCGCCGTCAACACCGCAACGGTTCGGAAACTTGTGGACGGCAGCAGTGGCGGGCGGTGCGTATGGGGGGGGAACACGGATTGGCTCGGGTTTGTGGCTCTGCTGCGCCGATGCGGCGCCAATTGCAAAAAGGTCCTTATCTTGGGGGGGGGAGGGACGGCGCGCGCGGCGATGTTTGCGGCGCTGATGGAGGGGTGCGCGGTTTTCGTTTGGAATCGCACCGTCGACCGCGCACGCGCTCTGCAGGAGGAGTTTTGGGGCGTGCAGGTGGCCCCGCATGTGCCCTCTCGTTTTTGATCCGAAAGGTCGTCGAAGCGCTCGAAGATGTGGTCGGCGTTGGCGCGGGGGTAGTCATAAGTACCGTCCCGCCAGAGGCGGCGCTGGAGGCACCAGCGGGGCTTTTGCACAGCGGCGTGACGGTCATCGAGGCGGCCTATGTCAGCGGGTGGTGCGCGGGGGGGGGCGGGTGTTGACGAGGGGCAGGGGAACGAATCTCGTGCGGGACGCCATCAACGCGGGCTGCGATGTTTTTGTGCGCGAATTATTTTCCAATCGAAACTTCTCAAGTTTATTTATTTATTTGTTTATTTATTTCCCCGCGCTAACAAATTTGCAGGATGGCGTTTGTTTGCTGTTGGAGCAGGTGGATACTGACAAGCTTTTTAATGACGACTTTAGGCGACCCATCAGGCGCGCTTGTGGACGCGCGAGGAAGCGCCGCGGGAGGAGATGGCGGCGGCGATGAAAAGGCATTTTTGTGATGCGTACGTTGACAAGATGATTGACAAGGTCATTAAGGCGGTTTGATGGGGTCCCCTCCCATTGGATATTTAAATAATAAAAAACGATAAGCTGAGCCAACGTTTGCGAAGAGCCAAAAGCGGTTGGCTGGAGTCTTTTAAAAGCCTTTTAGAGGGTACGCGAAGAGCTTGTTGCCAATCTTGCAGCGCACCTCCATGGCGTTAAAAGTAACAGACGGCCCGTCCTGCCATCTTTTAGCAACGCAGAGGGGGGGGTGGGAAACGTTGCAGAGGACCTCCTCCGTTGCGCCGACGTCGCCGGGAGCCCACGCGACGGAGAGATGAGGCTTTGGGTCCTGCTGAGGTGAGGAGGAGGGATGGGGAGGGGTCTACGTTGTAGTACGTCGGTAGACCCTCGCGTCGAAGGACCACGTCGACGACTGCGATGAGGCGAAGCATCTGTTTTCAACGCTGAGGTTACCGGGTAGTGAGGAGGTACCTGCGGAGCTCCATTGGCGAGTGCTATGCTAACAAATGACCGTGTTTTCTCGTCATTAACGAGAATGCGGAAGCCTTGAAGAAACGCTGTGAAACTGAGGGTGTCATGACATTGGAACGGGCGCAATGTTAATGACATTCACAATGAAGGGGGGGAGGAAGGGGGTCGCACGATTTGCACTCACGCACTGACGTGAGGCGCTTGGAGAGCCCGTCGATTTGGTCCGTTTTGATGGGGAATGAACGCGAAAGAGACAAATGTAGTTCGCCTTGCGTCATCTGAATGAAGTCGCACCCGCAATGTGCGCTGGCGAGGGAAGTGTACGCGCGGACCATCGCAGAGAGGTCTTTGGACAAAGGAACTGCAGGGGATCAGTCTCTCAGCATCCATGCTGGACCTGCAATGAAAACGTGAGTAGGCCAGTTGCCAACAATGTGAGGAAAGCTCCGAACTCTAATTGGGCCACCCTTTGATGGCTTGGAGCTCTCTGAATCGTCCCCATAGTCCAGCACCGCTTCCATTCATTTCTCAGGTACCTGTCTAATGAACACGTGTGCAATTGGTTTGGCTGCCGCTGCCAGCTCGGACAGCATTGTTGCCATGCTGCAAGCTCATCCGGAGGGTATCCTTTCCTCTCAGTTTCGGCCTTTGTATCGAAGAGCTTTTGGAGTGGACCTGATGGACAAATGTCCGCCGACGACAAAGTTGCTCCACTTGCTCTCGCTTCTCCCCGACGCAGTGCGAATCGAGCAGCTCCCTCCTCCATCTCGAGACTTTAGAGTTCTCCCACTCCAGTCGCCACTGCCGCTGTCTCCACCAGTTGTGCGCGGCACACTGGCGTGCAACAAGCCTTGGCTGGCGGAGCAATTCAAGACGGACGACACTGTCGCCCTCCCGAATGGGTCCTTTCTGATCGAACGTGCATACTTAAGCAGCGGAAATCGAGGAGTTGTGTACTTGGCCTGGACAAGCGCTGACGGTACGTCCAAACACCTTCGAGTCGTTTCGAAAGAGCCGCTGCCTTCGAGGAAGCGCGGGCAAGAGTTCATTGACACAGACGTCATCCGCCGCGAAGGAGAAAACCTGGTGGCGGCGAATGGCCTCTCGATCGGACCAACGCTGCGCTATCGAGACCGCCACCGAGTTGTCATGGACTTTGTGCCGGGCCCCCGCATTTTGGACGCGATGAGAGCAAGGTCGAGGGAGTCCTGTGGGAAGATCGTCTGCAGTGTGTTGCGGCAGCTGCATGCATTGGACATGGCGGGAATGGACAAAGGAGAGAACAATAGGCCTGAACGACAAGTTCTTGTTGACGACGACGACGCCGCCGTTCTCATCGATTTCGAGCGGATGCGGTACAGAGACGACGCGAAAAACGTCAAGCAATTCTGTTTCATTTCACGCCTTGACGTGGTGACGTATCAGGCCAGTTCCTCTCGTCTTCTTGCGTCGTCGACATCTTTCGATCAAAAGGTACTCGTCCTGAGCCGGCTCACGGTCCAGGTGCTACGCTCTCCGTAGAGACAATTCGTCGACTTGCCGTCAGCTACAGTAAGAAAGAGCCAATCGCGTTTGAGGACTTGCTGAAAATGTTCGAGACCTGAGCTCTGAACATCATGTGTGCTCTAAATTCTAAAGGATTAGCCGTTACGTGAACTGCCCTGCATGTGGAAGAGTTTTCGGGTGAGCCGGGTTGGGACCCCTCTGTGTTGTTTGGCGCATGGTTTGGCTGAAGTCTCAAACCAATTCCGGCCGTCTTTGCTCTAATTAATGCAGCCGATCTCCGCTCGTCTCGCCGCTCGACCAATGAGCACCAGGTCGGGCTTGGCGTCGCCTCTCTGACTGGCTAGGGTGGACATCTTTAATCCGAGTGAGGAGCACAGAGCATTGCGATCCACGATTCGCAGCTTCGTAGAGAAAGAAGTTGAGCCCCAAGCCAACACGTTCAATCGGGAGGAGAAATTCAACCGGCCCCTCTTCAATAAGGTGGGCCCATGCTTTCTTTATCACCAACCGCAAAGCTCGGCGATCTTGGTCTCCTTGGTGTCACCGTCCCTGAGAAGTTTGGAGGATCTGGTCTTGACGCAACCGCTGCGGTCATCGCCCACGAGGAGATTTCGTCATCTGACCCCGCCTTTTGTCTCTCCTACCTCGCCCACTCCATGCTCTTTGCCAACAATCTTGCGTACAACGGCAACAAGGAGCAGTGTGAGAAATTCCTGCCGAAAGCGTCCACTGGGGCACTCGTCGGCGGCATGTGCATGAGCGAGCCTGCGGTGGGCACGGACGTGCTTGGCCTCAAGACCTCCGCGACGCGCAAGGGCGACCATTACGTCCTGAATGGGTCGAAGATGTGGATCACGAACGGAGCCGTGAGCGACACGGAGCTCGGCGACGTGTTCCTCGTCTACGCCCGCACCGGGCCCAAGTCCCTTTCGCTGTTCTTGGTTGAGAAGGGCATGACGGGGTTTTCCCTCGGGCAGAGGATCAAGGACAAGTGCGGCATGCGTGCGTCGTGCACCGCTGAGTTGGTGTTTGAAAACGTCGTGGTCGAGTGCCGTCGGGCTTGTCGCTGATGTTGGCAGGTCCCGAAAGCGAACATCGTGGGCGAGGAAGGCGATGCCATCCTGCACATGATGCGGAACCTCGAGCTCGAGCGGCTTGCACTCGCCGCGATGAGCCTGGGCATTGCGAGGAGGTGCATCGAGGTGATGAACAAGTATGCGAAGGAGCGAACTGCGTTCGGGTCGCCGCTGAGCAGCTTTGGGCAAATCCAAAAGCACATTGGTACAGCCCATGTTGTGTGTTTGACGCTTCAGCGGATTCGTATGCTGAGTTCATGGCTGGCCGAAGTTACGTGTACAATGTGGCGAGTTCCATGAAGCTTACAAGCTACGGTAATCGTGTGGACTCGGATGGAGTCAAGTTGTATTGCTCTGTCATGGCTAAGAATGTCGCCGATCGAGCGATTCAGACGCTTGGCGGCTATGGCTATGTTGGCGAGTACGTCGTGGAGAGGCTCTGGCGCGATGCAAAGCTGCTTGAGATTGGAGGAGGTACCGTTGAGGCGCATGAAAAGAACATGACGCGAGATATGTCCAAGTGGGACAAGATTGAGTGAACTGAAGTCTGAGAACTGAACTGAAATCTGAGTAAACGATCAATTGTGATTTGTCGCTGTTAAGCATGTCTGCGATTGGCAACTGCAGATCATGCAACTCGAAGCCCATTGGGTTTGATCCCTAATTTGTGTGCGAGCTCAGATTGGTACAGCAAGGCAGCGAGAGGGGAGCCGATTTGTGATCATTGTTTGAAGACTCTTCCACGCCAAGACTGCTCGAGGTGTCTCATTGACTTTCACGGGCCAATCAGCCATGTACGTCATTGCCATGGCCCAGTAACGATGATAGAAGAGCGATCCAACGTGCTGGAGTTGCCTTGATGGCCTCTTGGAGAACTCAAACCCTGCCAAGTAGTTTGCGCACGCCTCAACTAATAGAAGCAGGTGCTACTTTTGTCAAAGACCGACCGCATTCTCGGCAAGTCTTTGCAAACATTGTGTGAAATCCGAAAAAAAGTTGAAATACCTCGTTCTGCCTCATTTGAGCAGATACGGACCGCCGACACAGTGCGACCGCTGCAACGTCGGAGCAGCGTTTCGGCGGTCGTCTGAAGACCTTGCCAAGGTTTCGCTGTCGATCCATCGAACCTCACGAATCCGAGATTGACAACCTCATGCTATGTTTGCTCTGCTCGAGGAAGTTCAAACGAGAGAGGCGGGAATCGCAAGGCTCTCGCCTTCGTCGCGCGGTTCCGTTGATGTTGCTGCGGCCCTCACGTCGCTCAGGTTGAAGAGGGCTTGAGGGAAGGGCCTTCGAAGAAGAAGAAGTCCGAAGACGACGCCAAGAGCGAAGGCAGCACACGGATGGACCTCTCTGCTGACGACGAGGCGAAGAAGCTGCGGGCAGAGGTCGCCAGCCTGAAGGAACAGCTGACGCATGCGCTTGCTGATGCCAAGGTACGTCTTCTTTGAGTTGCCTAAGTAGAGGAGGAAGTAGCGATCTTGCGGTTCAACGTCAGGGAGCTGGACATGGAGAAGAAGCGGTTGCTGGAAGATCTGTCGAGGAAGGTGCAAGATATTGCGGATCTGAGGGAAGCGGTCAGCAGCCTGGAGGATCATGTGGCGAGATCGTCTGCCATCAATCTTGAAGAGCATTGAATCCCAAGGCCTGTAGATGTTTAACCCCCTCGCCCCCCCCAACCCCTCCTTGGATAATGTTCGTGTAGTGTAGAGTCTAATTAAAACTACTCATATTTCCATGCCTCCTGTTAACTAAAAGCGATATTCCACGTTTGATGCAGAAAAAAGCAAGTGAGTCAGCGTCTGGTGGTCGAACTCTTCGCCGGCGAGGCGATGATGTTGTTCTATCTGCAGAAGAAAAGCTCCGGCTCCGCAAAGCGCAGCTAGAGTTTTTGGAGAGGACGAACTTTCAGAACGACGACACCGCCGATCTTCAAGTGATTAAGGACGACGATAGTTTGTTCGTCCATCCTCATCTCACGCCTGCGAGATATCAGACGGAAGCGGAAAAAGCTCTTGGCTATTGAAAGAGTGAAGGCAAAGTCTATTCAGCAGATCCTCGCCGAGCAGGTTTGAGGTCCTCACCACCTCCTCACAAGGCCTTAGAAAAATGAGCCTGAGCCAAACTACTGGACCGCAGCAGCACCGCCTCCGACGCTCCCTGCCCGTCCATTCTGCTCAGTGTGCGGGTGATTTACACACAAATTTGTTTTCTGATTTCATACCCCCCCCCCCCCTCTTCCAGGTTCGAGGGTCGATACACGTGTGTCCGCTGCGGCATGCGATTTTGCAGCGTGGAGTGCAACGGTGTTCACATGGACACGAGATGTCTCAAGAAAACTATGTAAATATTTGAATAAATTATCAATAGGATGCCTAGCCAAATCCTGTCCAAGGAGGGGGGGGGGACGTAAACAGCTCATCGGGAGCAGAAAATGAGAGGATGCAAGTGTCATTGAACGCTTCAACGCATTGCGGAAAGGAAGGCAGAGGGAGTTCAGACGTGCACTTTTGAAGCTTGGGATGTAAGGCCTTCAGAAGGAGGGAGGGGGGGGGATGAGTAGGGGCTTACAGTGAGGGGAGCTGACGAACAATTTGATGACGATCTAAGGATTTGAGCCTTTGACAAGCACGTAGCGACAGTGGCCGGCAGAGAGAAGCAGGGGCAGGGGGGGGGGGGGGGGGTACCTGAATGCGTATGCATGGAAGCTGTTTCCAATGAGGAAGGTTCGGTTGAGGGATTTGTTCCAGCTGCTGCTGAGAAGGCGGTGGTAGAGAGAGTGCTCGCAGTGGGGCATGACGAGGACGTCTGCAAGGGCCAGGGAGGAGTCCTTGGGGTGAGGGGGGGGGATGGGGGGGAGGCACTGTTGGAACTGAGAATGAGTACTCTTGAGCGATGGAGATCTCTGTCGCAGACAAAACTGGATCAAATACTTCCAGGGCTGCAGAGGGGTGAAGAGATTTTACAAGCCTGGACGAGAGGACGCAGAGGGCGAACTGAAAGCTGCTAGCGACAGAGAGGGTGAAATTTCCAAGACCGTAACATGCGACACGTGAGATTCCATGTAAAGAATGCTGGCAGTGTTTAAGTAGAGCCAATTCAACGAACTTCCAAACGGGGGAGGCTGACAACAGGGCGCTGAGTCTGTTTGAGCATGCAAACGAGGTCGTTACATTGAATTGTCGACCTTTTCTCGAGCGGCATCAACGTCTACTTCCTCGCCGTTGGTTACGACAGCTGCACCAAGCTTTGGTTTTCTCCCCTTCCTCACGATTGTAAATCCGTCAGAGTCCATCTGTGTAAAGAACTAAAATAAAGTTAGTTAGAGACCAGATGATCCACTTTTGTCCCATGTGTGCCAACATGCTCCTGATAGAAAATGGAAACGACAACAAGCTTCGCTATTCGTGCCAAGTTAGAGGAATTTCTTTTCCCCCTCTGACTCGAGAGATATGCTCATACATTTGCCCCATTTCTCAACAAGTAAATTTCGTCTTCTCCACGCAAGACGAAGAAAGAGCCGAAGAATTTTTCGAGGAAGGCGGGAACTGGGATGAGTGCCCTTCTGCAAACGGTCCCCCCCTTCTTCAAGCCTCTGAATCTCATGCTACAGTCACTTGCCAAAAATGTGGAAAAGTCGGCGCAAAGTTCCGAGAGCTTCAAATTCGTTCTGCCGACGAGGGCAGCACTTTATTTTACCGCTGTGTTAACAAGGACTGTCACTTCATGTGGGTAGAGCAATGACCCTCAGCTCGCGTCAAACGTTCGATCCTCACAAACAATCACTGCGCCCTCAGACTTCCC
>JAIYDP010000500.1 GCA_027487435.1 Verrucomicrobiaceae bacterium
ACCTACCCCCCCCCCAAGACGCGGCTCTCCTCCTCAAGCACAACGCGCTCCCAAAAAAATCCAACATGTCCACCCGCTTTCCCAACTGGCTCCGCCCCCTTTGTCGCGACCCAAACGACGGTCTCTACCACGCCCTCAACACGTGTATCCACCGCCCCGACATCGCCCGAAACGAAGTTTTTGACCCCCCCAGGATATCCCGAATGTTGAACAACCCCGCGGCACACCAAATCCAGTGGAACATCATAGGCGAAATCTACAAACAGCGACGGCTCCAACAGCACAACGCCCACGACGATGACGACGCGACTCCGCATGAAGCGCTTCCGTCCCGCCTCCACCCGTCCCGCCTGACCCGCATTGAGTCCCTTGAGCGAATTGACACGTGAAAATATTTTTAGAAAATGTTTTTGAAGACGGAAATATTTTTGTAACGTGAGCGCCGTGTAGACATTGGCATGTGAGTAAACATCCCCCTCACCTAACGAAGTTTTGATTTTTTTTTTTTTTTAAATAATGACACCTTAGTGGCATGGATACTAAATAATAGTTTCTCTTTTTTTGATAATATCCACACACGTTTTAGGTTAGGAAATGTTTTGATCACCAAAATACTTTATTATCAAAATATTTTCTGTGAGTATCTGTGTGCAGACATGCTCGTAGTCAGCAAAAATTCACTGTCTCAACGCAGATTCTCGAGATCGGTTTTGATTCTACAACAAGGCAACGACTGTGCGCAGATACAAAGATGCATTCGATGGAGTCCTTCGTGCATTGTTGAGTGTCCTTCCACTTCTCAAATGTCGACTAGACGTTATAGGGAATAGTCATTCCGATATCACTTAAAAAAGATTACTTCGGATGCGCTCGCTTGCTCAAAAAATTCCATAATCATCACTTAGCAGTTTTCGGGCGCGAATACTGCAGCATCAGGCATCAAAGGGTTACAAAGCTCGCACCTTAGACCGTGAATCAGGTGGAGGATGAGGAATCAAAAGGATTCCTGGCATTTTGACTTTCGGTTTGACACATCCTGCTTGATCAGTTTGACATGCATGTCGAGAGAGAACCTGTTTCTGATCGGGCCCCAAGAGGATAATTTGTGGATGTGATCAGCATCCTATGCCCCATAGTGATTGCATCCTCATCTCGTTCAGAAGCAGCTTCTTGAAACCTGATAGATCAAAATTTCACGCAACAAATTGTACTTCCGATATCCTGGAAAGAGTAGAGAAGGTGTCCGCTTCCCTCTCAACAGCGGGCTCTGCTGTTCATCAGTGCGAATGTGGCATCTCCTGCAGTACGAAAGATGGGCTTCTCGAATTTTGTGTCACGGCAGATGTCAATGCCTTTATTGACATCATCGCCAACTGACTGTCTTCCTCTTCGCCATCATCTACAAGCGACAGTCCACGAGGGATCCTTCGCTTCGAGAGGTGACGCACAGCCCCTGAGGATCTGAATCATTTGGTATCACAAACAATGTACCTCCAATCGGAAGAGTCCCAAACCTTGACATCATCGCAAAGTCATCCAATTGATGGACATGTCGCGGGGAGAACACACCTTTCTTCACGCCAGCTTCAACGACAATGTCCCCCGACCTTGTAATCAGTCAACTAAACATAAAAAGGAACCCCAGAGCACGTAGCTCTTCCTCTCGCTGCAATCGAAAGTTGTGCTGCTGGCCACACAGGTGCCGTATACGAGCGATGTTGTCCTTGTCTATCACTGCAATGTTACTAACTCTTGACTAAAGAATTCAACATTTCATGATATCGCCAAGCTTGACAAAGAGAACTTCCGTTGAGGAGACAGCAACTGCCGAATAACAGTAAGAGCCAAGTCGAAGAATGGCCTCGTCTCCGACCATCTTGGTTTCGTCAGCAAACTATGCTCGAAAAATATCATACCTGCTCAGATTCGACGATGGCAATGTCACAGTACGAAGTGCTCATCCTCGGAGAGGCCATTGCTTTAACAACAGCGCTCAAAAGGAATTAAAAAAGAAAAATCCAGCCCTAACTTGAACTGCGCTCAGTCTGCATGACGCTGACTCAAGCGTAGAAGGCCGCTTCGTATCAATGTGGAAGCCATGCGGACATCCGACACTTGGGTCGACTTCTTCTACTCGGATCAGAACAGCCATAAAAACAGAATGCGAATGAGCTTGACGGATCCGCTGCATATGATCACAAGAGTAGTCGCGCGTTGTCCTTGGGCAAACACGACTTCAAACATCAAAATGTCAATATGCGCAGTACGCTCTCCACACGAAATTGCTCGCTTCTCCGAAACAGCACAAAGTCGTTCGAGATCCGCAAGTGCACACTGTGAGAGTATGTCGACTTTCAAGAGCGTAATGGCAAGATCCTTGTTCCGATTGGCGTCTAGGAGCTACGTTGGGGCGTTACCACAAGCTTTGGAAGGGAACAAGGAGTACCTTCAAAAAAGACGGATAATACTTCTTCGGGACAAAGAGTAATTCAGAATCCTCTCGGGCAGCTATCGTAGCTGTACTGTCGGTTATAAATAACAAGCTAAACGAAAGAATACCGCCTATTTTGAGAGCCCACAAGAGCAACCTCTCCGAATGATGATCCTGGGAGAAGAGAATGCAATCTTATCTTAGAATCATTCTTCCCTTGGACAAAGATACTGACAGAGCCACTATGAATGATGTAGTAACCCGTGGCATAGTCATCGGCTCGGAACACTTCAGGTCAGAGATGCAATTCAGAGTGGACCGATTTCACTTGCTCGAAACATAGCCCTCCTCATGCATCGAAGCACAAGATCGGCAGCCTTCCTTCCGACTTTCCTTTGACAATGAGCGTTTTCTGGCATCACTCCAAACCTAAAATACCCGTTTCCATCGTACACTCGCCGTAGAAACCTAACATCCTCATGAGTTCGGAACTCAGGACTTTCGGGTCATAATCAAGTATGCAGATTCAAACTCTTTCTCGAATACTTCGTCCAGTTCAATTGCAGTATCGACAACTCTTGTAAATTCCTCACCAATGGCCAGGATATCTTTGAGCTAATGGTCATTATTCCCTCGACAATAAAGAAATCCACCCGAGCCCGTATGGTACTCCATTTTGAGACTGGCTTGGTCATGGCGATAGATTTGTGTTTCTCTTGAACGTTCCACTCTTCCTGCAATTGTGCCATGAGGGTGCAATCCTGAATGGAGGGTCGCCAAAGTGGAAGACGATGAGCTGGAGTACATGGAATGGACCCAACATTCTCGAGCTCTTCGCAAATGTCATCGTACTCATCCATCGAAATAGATGTGATGTTAACAATTCTTTACCGTTTTATTTAAAAAAAAATTGCATGAAAATTGTTTGAGAAGGAGTCTAAACAGCTCCAATTAAGTTTTACCTTACGCTAGTGTGTGGAAGCTAGAGAGTCAAAACATGTTTTACTTTGAGCTGACCAATACGTATTACAAACAATTCATGTCACTGAGCGAAGCTCTTGCCGCCGCAACAAAAAACGTCGATCCTCTGGACGTAAAGGACCTTTGCCTCGATGGATGCAAAGCGAATGACAATTTGGCACCCCTCTCCAAGTTTCAAGTTTTCTCTCTCTATGTTCTTCTAATATTTAGGGTGTTGAAGTTGTTTCTCTGAATTCTTGCAAGCTCACGGCGCTATCGACCTTACCACATCTCCCAAATCTACATAAGGTGAATTTCTTGTTTTTCACTTACTTATTGGAAGCTTCTCTTGAGCGACAACAAGATTTCCGGTGGTCTTGAATTCTTCGTGAATGCGAAACTTCAGAAGCTGAAGACGTTGGTATTGAGTGGCAATAAGATCAAATCTATCGACGAACTTGCAAAGCTTGTTTGTCCTTTTGCGTAACCAGACTCACTATTGTAGTCTTCGTTGTCGAATCTAACTTACATTGACATAGTAGACAATCCCGTAACATCGGCCGCAAATTATCGTCAAAAATTATTTTCGCTCCTTCCTCAAGTACGTGTGATCGATGAGGAAGACCGTGACGGCAGAAAATGTTCAGTGGACGGAACGTACGACTATGAGGACGAGGAAGTTGAGGAAGATGATGATGGAGAGGGCGATTCCGACCAAAATGAGGAAGAAGAAGGAGATGATGATGATGGTTCTGAAGGCAGCGATGAAAACTGCGGAATCAAATGCTTGGTGGGTGCCGACATTCAGGTTGTACAGTTTCGTGTTTCCCTTACGCGCTCTCTAGGACGGCGACGAAGACGACGAATTTGAACCTGGAGATGAGGAGGATGATGTTGAAATCCCAGAGGACGAGGAAAACGACGAAACTCCAGCCGGTTACAAGAGGGCTTTGGATACCGAAGGAACTCCAGATGCGAAGCTACAACGGCGGTTGTAGTATATAATTTAATTAACATCTGGTACAGCTGTTTCTTACAGCTTTGGGTGTCTGGAACTAAAATTGCGGGCTCCCACAACACCTTCAGAGAGGGATGGAAGGCCATTCGTGAATTCTGCAATGAGGGCACTCTGCATAGACATATATGCGAAATGATGAGCCGACCTCCTGTCAGCCCTTAATGCAGCTTGAGGAAATTCAGAAAGTGTTTTTGCAAGAGACATTGCTGCATTTACACCTTCTCCATCGGGAACAACCCTGTTCACCAATCCCATTTGATGAGCTTCCTTTGCTGCAACGGCTCTTCCTGTAAGAATGAGGTCGAGCGCTCTTGACAATCCGATCGCTTGAACGAGCCGAATGGTCCCACCATCAATGAGTGGCACGCCAACATTACGGCAAAATACGCCCAGGACACTAGATTCTTCGGCGACGCGGAGGTCTGCCCATAACGCTAATTCTAAACCTCCTGCAACAGCATGACCCTGAACTGCTGCAATGATAGGTTTATCAACGAAGAGCCTTGATGGCCCCATGGGGCCTGCGCCGACTGCCTCAAGGCGATTAGTCTGCCCAACGGCAATACTCTTCAGATCTGCTCCAGCACAAAATGTTCCTCCTGCCCCACCCAACACACAGACATGTGCTTCTGAGTCGTCCTCAAACTTCCTGAATGCCGCCAGTAGTTCGCTTGCAGTGTTACGATCCACAGCATTTTTGTGTGATGGCCTCTCGATGAAAATCTTACAAATCTTGCCAACACGACAATATGACACGAGCTCAGCGATCATAGCAGAAACTAACAAGTAGAAAATAGAGATGGAAGCAGGAGATTTGGAGGTCTCCGACGTTGAAGACATTCGCAGCCCAGTGACATAGGAGAAATAAATTCTCAATCATGCAGGTTGCTCATAAACTTGAATACGCAGTCCCAAAGCGAATAGTTCTTCAAGGAGTTGCGGAACTGGACCTTACAGGCGAAGATTTTGTCTCTCACGTATGTCGTAGAGTTGTGTCTGCTATCCTGGGTTCATTTCCTTACCCACAGCTTACTCAAAAGAGCTTACAAAGATACGTCATCAAGAGCCATAGGCATTCGATTTTTCATTGCGCCATGAAGACAAGATTACACGTCAACATCGATAGTGAAGTCGTATTCGATCGTTGGGATAGCCTGTCGTATTATCGAAATTAACATAACCGAATACTGTGCCAATGAACTTAAGGAATAAGAAGAGGGATTGGTCTGGCCGAATGTTCTTCCCTCTGGCTGTGTAAGTAAACAGAAGAAAATTGTAACCCTTCCATGATTTGTGTGATCAGCTTTTTCATCACGTAAGCGTGCTTGCATGGATGGATTGAAATGTGAGATACGCGCTTGTGCGGATGCTCCTCAATTGTTACAGTCTTGGCAGCATGATCAACGCTGATGTCTTCATACATGAGGTCAGGGGAGAGTGGATTTCCATTCTGACTTATCAAGAAGTAAGCAACACCACACAAACTTCATCGTAACCGTAGAGCCAAACTCTTGGAGTCCAGTGATACATGTCGTATGTGATGCTTACATCGTATCTCCTACATCGAACAATCCCGTGAGGTATAGCAACAGCCTGAAAGGTAAGAATTCTGACCTCAAGATAGTCACATCGTCATCTTCAACAATCTCAACGTCACCAATATCTGGGATATCCTCGTCATCAACGGATAGCCCAGCTTTATGTGTTTCATCTAAGTCTGGGATATCTTCCTGTACGGGAGCCCCTGGAGGGAGTTAGAAAACCTTCAACACAAAACCTCTGTCGACAGTTTCCACCCATTCTCCGAATTCTTCATCCACTACAACTTTTTCTTCGAGAAGCATCTTTAACTTTGATGCTCGCTCTCTGCTCGGGACTACAGCGCATCAGCAACCGAAAACCCAATAAAAAAACCATTTTTTTGCAGCAAGTATTGTTTCTCTGGTGGGAGGGAAGAGTTCATTTTGGATGGATCACCCGATTGCCTGCTTGCTCAATTCAGCTTCTGACGAATTTACCAAGACCAAGTTCTGCATTTGGCAATCAAGGCATCCCCTGCACTGACGAACTCATCTGGGGTCAGAAACCCATCCGAAAGGAATTTGGATGTCTTTGGAGGGGCAACGACAGCAGCTACCGCTCCCGTAACACCTTTGTAGATTGCATTCTTTGCAGCATCCAGAAACGACATCTTGAATAGATAACAAAAGAAATAAAGAAATAGGAATTTGGGAAATGGGTGATTCACAACCTTCGAAGGAACAGATTTTTGATTCCATCAAGTTGGAGATGACGGCAATCAACGACATGTATGGAAGGTAGATATTGGAATACGCGCGTTGTGCTCATTTGGAAGAATGCTTGTTCGATGTTTCGAGAAGTGTGTGGACCGTTTCGCGGATAGTGAGCTGACTGTTGGAGAGAAATCTTGCGTCGATCGTTGCACAAAGAAATACCTTGAGGCTCAAAATAAGGTTGTAGCTCAGATGAACCCTATGGGTGCAGCAGGGAGTAAATGATGATGGGATTGAAAGCGGTAAAGATGTTTGCATGAAGATTCTTGAATATGACTTCTGTAGCTCCTGAACTGCTTTTGAATGAACCGGCGAGATGGAACCGCTTCCTGGCCGTCAAGTATCGATTATTCATGAGCTGACAAAAGAAAGATACGATCTCACATACAGATCTACCGTCTAAAGTATTTCAATTCTGTGGAGAAAAGGAGTTCTAAACAAATCAAATCTTGCTACTCCGCCCATGTCGTCCGCGTCTCCCGCTCCGACGGCAGCGCCGCAGATGTTAACGTGGATGCTGCCTCCGCTGTTCCGGCGCATATCCTGCCTCTTCGCATGGTCAACGACGTCGCTGTCATCTTGCTCGGCTCACTCTCGCCGAAACACGCCTTGACTTCAACGTCTCTGATTTGGGCCCTCACCCTCAGGGCCCTCGCCCCCCTCCCCTGTGCACCACACCTTCCACCTGTTGTCTGCATGCCTGGTCGCCTGGGCTCGTCTCCCATATTCCCTTCCCTGACTCCAGTGGAAGGATGGTACGTGTTGGCCGCGCTTCCTTCGTCATACTATTCGCCTGCAAATACGAGTGTCGTCGGTCCATGTCTTAACCGAGGGCGTTTGGTTGCTCCCCCCATTCTGGGAAATGATCTGCGATGGCTCAGCGCGGGGATTGCTCCGAAAATCCCTCGCGTCGACGACGCGCTGCCCTATCCCACCCTCTTCCAAGAGCACATTCACAGAGCTACAGGTATGTCCATCCGAGGCTGCAGAGGAAGTTGACAATATTGTCGACAGCGAATGGCGCTCCAGTCCTCCACCCCCCCACCTCGCCGCTCTCAACTATGTCGCCGATGCCCTCCACAACGGCATCGAATTCCTTCACAATGCCGCACTTGACGTCGCCCCGGCCGAGCTCGTAGGCTTCGATCTCAGCTCTCTTCTTCCAGGACCATGACCTCCTGTCGCACCACCATTCGTCCCCTGGCCCATCTCACTCTCCTCACACATCAATTCCCTGCGGCCACCCCATCCAAACCTCCCTTTGTCGTCATGCGGATGCTCCCTCCGGCGAGCTTGCCACCCAACACCCAAAACCTCGAAATGCGGTTCTGCAAGTCATGTTGTATGCCCACCCCCCCACCCCGGCTCAGACTGAGAGCACAGGGGCACCCATCTGGACGCTCGGACACTGTTCTCCTGGAGATCCTGTGGCCCCATTCGCTTCCTCTCACTACTGGAAAAAAGTCTGATGTACTAATGAAGGTTGTTCTTGTTGTCTTGTCTGTTGTGTGGTTGTGCCGGTCCCAAAACGAAGACTATGATCTTCAGGATGCAGTGAAAGCTGCAATGCAGCTTAAAGCAGACGGCAGGAATATTAGCGCTTGGTTTGTTCTTCAAAACATTGCCTCGAGACACAAGACGTTGACGTCAGAAGTTGTCCGGCTCCAAACAGAACTTTTGGGAGCAATCGGACATTTTACCAGCGTTTTATTGGGGAAAGAGTACACTTTTCCTGTGTTCAATGCAGTCAAGGCGGACACGGATGTGACTCTCTTATTTCAGCTCTACGGCTTGCCTTTGGATGACTCGTTTCCTGTTGTTTACAATCAGTACAATAGCGTTATGAGAGGAGGTAGATTTTCATTGCTCCACTCATGAAGTAGTTGCTGTTCCTACGGTGGAAGTGGAGCACTCAAAGGTTGGAAAAGGATGCGGGGGACCTGGCTCTATTGCACCTCCGGCTAGGAAGAAAATTCGTCTTTTTTCTTCAATGGATGAAATTGGTAGCTACGTTCGCTCCCTCCGTTAACTCTGAAGGGGTTGTCAAAGATCATCATCTTTTCGATGATCTTCCATCGATTCAAGGTGATCAAGAGAGGTCGAGATATCTCAGAGCCGTTGGAAGGTCTTGGTCTGCATTGTTTCCTGCTGTGATGAGAAAATTACTGCCGTTTCGGCACATTGATCAAGTTGTCGCAGCGGATACGAAATTATCGCCGGTAGACAAAGCCCTCCACAACGTTCTCTGTCCTCAAGACTGCCTCTCTCGCCGTGCTCTCATTTATTCATTTGATAGAGGTGCCGTAGGACTGCTCTCTTTACTTTTCAGCTTATTGGTCTTTGGAAGAAAACATGTTCAGCATTGTCGATGTATTCGCTTCCATGTGGTATCTCACGCGAGAAAGGCAATCAATTTTGCAATCCAGGAAAATAGGACGTTGGTTTTCAAGGAAGATGGTGGGCGTTCCCCAAGACATGGCTGACAATGAGATCATTTTAACTTTGGTGGCAGCTCTTGCTCAGGAGGAATTCGTTGCTACTTTGTTCCACCCACATGCTGTACAGAAGCGGACGTGTGGGAACCATACACGGTCCATGTTTTGGATGGCTACAGCTATGACTACAAGGAGTTTTTGTACAAAGTAGGAATATTTTAATAAGACTGACCGCATCAGGTGGACACTTCTTCAACTAGGGTTGTCTCGATGGTTATTTGATTACTTCGGTTTTGACCCAAAAGAGAAACGTTGAAGGCCCATGGAATCGGGTGCTTAAAGCCGTGCGCGTTACAAACTTTACTCCTCCAAGTTTCTCTCACCATGGCAAATATTCTTGGAGAAGGCATGTTCTTCGAGCGCTCTTTCATTTGAATTCTTACGTACTGAATTTTGTTGATCGAAGAATTGAATCTCTTTCTCTGAAAGGTACCTACGTAAGTGCTGAGGTGGACCAATATCATGATGCGACTTCATATGTTGACGCAATTAAATTGGCGGCGTCAGCTTCGAATACAGAATTGGTTTACTTATCTTGCAATGATTCGTCCTTGCTTCGAAGCTTTGCAAGCGCACTTCACCCGTTAATTGTTGTGGCCGACGTTGCAGCTGCTTATCAAAGAGCTAGAATGGAGCGTGGTGCTGTGATGGGTGCCTCTATGTCCCTCTGTGAAGGTTTTCCCCTCGATTCTTGCATTGATGTGGATACTCTGTCCCTACACTATCTGTCCACTGTTCAGTTGCACAAAGAGTCAACCATCTTTATCGGACATTGTAGCAATTTGATATCAAGATGGATCAATGCCATCCATGATAATTCTCAAGCGTTGGGCCCTTGCGATCAATTGAACTCTTCTGCGTTTGATGAGAGTTCGTACCCAATTCCAGTGACCGCTGCTCTCAATGTTCATCTAGCAGCATTGCCCACATGAGCATCAACAGGAATATTCCTCTCAACGGGGGGGTACAGAAAGCGAAAATGAATCTTTTTTGTATCTCTACGATTTAATAAACTACATCAATGTGAGCGGCTCTTAAGTCGAGTACTTAAGAGAATATAATATACATTGCAAGCAATAGAGAAGTCCAAAGAGCAAAAGAAGGGGTCAAGGTCATGGCGTTGCTCCCATCGATAACAAACGATGTCGTAAACGTTTGATTCGCTGGAGTCCCATCCAAATAGAAAGGTGTCACGTGACAGCTGTCCACTCGCATTACACCCGCTGAGGATCGCGAACCTGACACTGCCAACTCGAACCCGTAGATGTACAGGGTTGAATCCCATTTAATCTCACAGGACACGGGGACACCAGGCCACAGGGAACTGTCCTCACGAACACGAACCCTACGGAATCAGGAGAGAGAGGAGACGAACATACAGAAGAGGGCGCATTCTCTCCAATGCTTCATTTAAGGCTGCAAGACCACCAGGAGGATTGCATACAGTTTGAAATCGACGTTTGCCAGTTCCAGCACAAATCGCGAAGTCAAAGCACGACATGGAGGCATAGTCTCTCTGAAGAAGATGTTGATTTGAGGGTGTCGATTGACTCAAAGGACGACTCACATACTGGCATTTGTATCCATCGAGAGGAATGCACAAGTCCAAGTTCACACCGTTGAAGACAGAATTACATACGCATGAAGAATTGAAGTCGTTGTGGAATGGGTGCTCAAATGAGAGAGGACCGCATGTCGGATCAACAGAGACTGAGCTCACGATGAAAAGCAGCAAATTGATCACGAGAAGCATGCCCCGAAATACGTATTACATGAAATCATACATGGAAAAACACAATGAGCGCCCTTCAGATCCTTGCCACTGTTGTTTTCCTATACCTTGTTGTTTGGTTGTTTTCGACGGTAACAAGTACGAGAATCCATCTGAAACCCCAGCCATTTGTGTCTGAAGAATCCTTGGCGTATGTTTTTATGCCAACAAAGATCGTGGCCTTTTTTCTCTCGTCTTCTTTGCTGATTCTCTTCTTGATAGTTTCTACGTATGGGTTGGTCTATCGCTAGTGATGACGCTTATCCAATCTACCATTTACATGACCTCGAATTTCCATTTCGTTGTCGTATCGTAAACTTGATCTGGACGAAGAATGACCGAAGGAAAATGAGGAGTGTTGACTGCATTGATAAAGCCATGAGTCTCTAAGCAAAGACCATGATGCTTGCCATAGTGATGTCCACCCTTGCCAACGCAGTCCAAGAACAGTGCAGAGTAGAACTGGACACATGGCTCTTCAGTAAATACTCTCATTCTGCGTCCAGATAGTCTGTGCTCTAGAACGCAAGCCTCCCTCATTCCTGATCCTCTGATGACGTACAAATCCCCGTGAGGCCACAGCTGGCTCTGAGAGCACACCTGTTGTACCCTGTAATATTAGCGAAGTCAGAATGAGAAGCTCAACCTTTCTCCAACTAAAGCAGGAGAGGAAAAATCAATAACTTTGTTGCGGCAGTTCAATATCTCTCCAGTTGGGATCGCCTCCGCATTAACAGGAACAAAGAAATCCGAATTGATAGTTAATTGATGATCCAGAGCACTTCCGCTGCCTTCTCCTCCCAAGTTCCAGTAAGCGTGGTTCGTAAGCATCAATGGAGTCGCTGCGTCCGTTGTGGCACTGTAGCCGATCTGCTGGAATCAGACACAAACGTCAACTTTGTCAAGCTGAGAGAGTATTGTCTTCTAAAAACTCATAGACCGCCTCGATATGCAAGTTTCCAGGGAAGCCTTCGTCCATATGTTCGGAATTGAGTACAAATCGGACTGAAGATGGCGACAACACGGAGCCGCTCCAAAGCTTTCGGGACAAACCAGACGGCCCCCCATGCAAGCAATTCATCCAACCATTGCCATCGTTGATTGGAAGCTTGAACGAGTGTCCATCCAATGAGAACTGCCCTCCGGAAATTCGAGATGCAACCCTTCCAACCGTACTACCGCTTCTGTGTCAGGAGATAGCAAGGGCCAGTTGCTACAAATAAGGAGGGTTTTGATGGTATTCCTTGACTTCGTTCAGTCCAAGAACAATATCTGCAAGTTTGCCAGATCTGTCTGGAACAGACACTTCAAGCTGCCATGTCAATCTGAACGCGATGCTCAAACAAGGGAGGCGCCGATGTTGACAATGGAAACGTGAGCACCAGTAGAATTTTCGATTCGGAAGACGAACACGCCATCCCTGCAATCCTCACAACTCACAACCATGGGGTAACAAATTGCTCAAATTTACATCTGTACAAGGGCTGGATCTGCTTTGACGGGTTCACTTCTCAAGCGATCTTCCAAGTTGATCAGACGAGCAAGAAAGGAAGTAGAAATGACCCAGAAGGCACAATAGATGAGACCAAGTATGCTATGTGGAGGAGGATAGCCTGGACGAGACCACAATATTGCACCAGCGACCAAGTCTTTTAAACTTGTTCCACGTTCACGAGGACGGCTTTCTCCTCTCGATAGTGTCCCTAATACAAGAAGATCAATGGCATCTTGTCTTGTACCATCTTCAAAGAAATTGAGATAGAATCTTGTAATGGAGCTCCTCAAATCTGCAAACTTTCCTCCAAACAGTCTCCTCCTTGCTCTTGTAAAATCAGTATGCATTGCATCTGTTCCTGCGTAGAATCGGCTGAGAGAGTTTCCATTTTCTGTCCACAGATTGCGGAAAGCTTGTTCAAGTACGTCTCGGGACAAATCTGTGGATTCCATATCTTCGATTTGCTTGTCTAGCATAGAGAGAGCCACATATGATTGGAACAAGTTTGTCCTAAAGAATTAATGTCACCAAAAAGAGGACGATGTACCTATCCAAGGAATCCAAACAATTAACACGGAGAACTCCTTTCTGCCGGTCCCACACATTATTCCTTAATATCGAGAATCCATTGTAGATCAAATCAGGAGATATGGCGCTGTACAATCTGGACAACCCGTCGTACTTCTTTCGACCACAAAACTTGTTCACATCAAACCCCACGTAGCGACACGAAACTCCTAACACAGAGCGAATGGAACCAGCAACATGATTCTCTTCGGGGTGATCTGTTGCTGCGATAGCATTGCAATAAATGTTACTGAGACGTCCTTCAAATGATCCTGTCGAGAGAAGGTCAACAAGAACTGACTGCCCATAAGACGAGACCATGCTGCCCACGTGCCGTCGGGCAGTTTCCTCTTGGTTGCATTTGGTGTTGAATTCAATCTGTGGGCGCCAGGATTTAATCGTAGGTCGCTGATACCATTGGAGAGGGACTGAGCCACGGAGCATCGTAAGAACGACGCTACGCGCGGAAGAGCAAATAGATTGCTCTGTCTCCACAAAATTAGCACAGTGCCCTTCAGAATCACACCCGCGCCTATTGTACCTTGTACCAGCCCTGTGCACATCTCTAATGATTTAAAATAAATGCACACATAAATTGTACCTTCTTGATACAACGGAAAGTCGAATGACACTGGAACCGACAAACACGTCACGATATCCAAAATATCCCTGCACTAGGTTGACACAGAAATGTCCCATTTGTTCAGGAAATGGTCTGCGAATGGTGCTGTTCCAGACAAAGTTGTCAGCAGAAACTTGCCCGGCTCGGCGCGAAGTCGATAGGTGAGCTTCGGCCCCATGATAGAAAAGTCCTGAGCTGAGAAGGTCTCCAAGAAACCGAATCTGGGGTGTGGACAAGGAAACAGTGCTCTTGGCAAGTCAGATTGAACTGAACATGGACAACATTTTTCTTTGGAATTGCGACCAAGTCGACTCCTGTAATTTGATAAACTTTGACCAACGCGTCATTGAGAGCCAAATGAGATTTTACAGAGAGAAGAAATGCCTGTCCATCAAAAGAGACAATTCCAATGAGTCCATAGCTGGGTCGTCCAATAGCGCTGAACTGAAGGGAATCTAGTTGCTCGTGATGGACGGCTGCAATTTCAGACAGAGTGGCCGAACAAAAAGAGCACCGTCAATTCTGAGCTCATTGCCGCTGTCGTAATAAATGTAAACTCCTGTGGTTCCCCCTTCGGTGACAAGGACTTCGTCCATGGCAGCGACAATGGTTAGGACTGCACTGTCTGCCATTCTGGGCACAATTTTCTTTATTGGTTATGTCTCTCATGCTGTTGCGATCGTACAATCCGGATACGCTGGAAGCCTTTGCTCTTTTAGGATGGGTTATCGCTCATGCGTTATTGCTTGGATCGACTCTCATTAAGCATTTTCACCAAGTCACTGGGTATGGGAAGCTGTCCCATCCGAATCGATATTTCTTCGATGCTGGAGCTGCATTCACATCTTTCTACGTTTTTGGTCTTTTGCTTCAGAGCACTATTATCTTTGACAGCGCAGTAATCAGCTTACTTCTCGTGTACTCACAACAGAGATGTGCTTTTCGAAGAGAAGTTGCTTCTTGTCCCAATTCACAACAGAAAAGACCTGCTCGTTGGCCTCCTTTGTCGACAACTAACATTGTAGAGCTTTTAATCCTGTTCTGGCTACCGGCTCTGCAATCGTTCTGATCCTCGTTTTGTTGCAACTATGCCGGCGAACATTCGAATGTCTGGTTGTTCACGAGTTTTCAAAGAGCCATATTTCGCTTTACACCCATGTTGGGGGTAACTTGCACCACCCGAAACCTAAGTGGGCCAGGCTTAATTTTCTATTGCTTGGTATGTTTCTCTTCGATCGCTGACGGGCACTTGTTGCATTATGTGAGCTGCTTCTCCCTCGAAGAGCTGTCCAGAAAGCTTGTTATTCGTCCTCATCATCTCCTTGGATTTGCTCTCTTTGTTCTCGGAAGGTTTTTCTTCAGAAAGGTTCATGACATCCTAGCTACCAACAAAATCTAACTCATCGAATTCTAGCAGCACTGAGAACTGCGTCAACGACACAAAAAGAGAAGAGGTATTCGATTCCGAGCGGGGGATGGTACTCTTTGCTGTCTTGTCCGCACTATTTTGCTGAAATAGTCATTTACGTATCTTTCGTAGTAATCACAGCCGGAACAAGCGTGCCTATGATGTAACCAACAAAGTCCCTTGCTTGCTGACGCTTTATAGCCTCTCATTGTTGTTCACAACTATCAACTTGACAATAATCGGGATAAAGACGCACTCTTGGTATCTACACAATTTCCAAACGTACAAGGACCTGAAGAGGAAGGCAGTGTTCCCTTACCTCCTCTAACTCTCCGAAATCGCAAAGTGTAGTAAAATACATAGTTTACAGAGGCTGATACAACGTCATGCTGCAGCAGGCTCCACTGCGGTGGCCGACCAATTCAAGATAGCGATGAACTCTTCCAAGTTCACTTTTCCATCTTTATCGTCGTCCGCCTCTTTAATCATGACGTCCAGCTGTCAAGTTAGACGAATTTTGCAATCGGATACGTCTTCATCGGCCAGCACTTCGTCGAGGTAGACTTGCACTGCCTGTATCGTTTGCTGATGAAATTGCGCGATTAAGTACCTGTTTCAGCTCCTCTGCGGTGATGTAACCGTCCTTGTCAGCATCCATTAAGTTGAAGGCCTCTTCAAGCACCTCCTCAGGAGGGAGAGTGTTGATTTTACGAGCCATCATGATAAGGAACTCGTTAAAATCAATGGTTCCATCTCCATCTGCATCGAGCTCTTTCACGATTTTTTCAAGCTCCTCTTCCGTTGGATTTTGTCCGATAGACCTCAGTACGGTCCCCAATTCGCTCGTGGATATCGTTCCGTCTCCATCTTTGTCGAAAAGAGAGAATGCCTCTCTGAATTCTTGAATTTGAGCTGGAGAGAACTCGTCTGCCTGTCAAGGAGTCAACAGACCATTTCCAAACTAATACCATGGGGAGTTCTAACTGTGTTGTACATTTAACCTTATCTGTCCAAATGAATTGAAGATGTGGAGACTTGTGCTGTTGACTGCAATGCTCTTGTCTGAGGCAGCGGCAGGATGTGTTTCTCTTTAGTGAGATCTGACATCTAAGACTACGAAATCGTCACTTCCGGTGGTGTCCTCGCTGTCGGATCATCAACGACGTTGAAAATGCAATATCGTGTCTCGTATAACGCAGTTGTGTGTGTAACTGACTCTTTGTAGATCTGAAATATTTTTGCAAACTTGTGTGGATTCTCCATTCTCCGTCACGATGGCCTCTGAGGTGTTGCCAGCGCAACCTCCAATCACGACAGCCTTGTCAATTTCGAACTGCATCGATGGAAGATGGTCTTTCTCAGTGACTCCAACATTTAAGGGAATGTATGTGGTTGTTATCAGGGATACCACAGGATCCGTTGTGTCCAACCCCGAGACGCAGAGAGTCCAGGTCTACTCCGGTTTTTTTTTTAGCCTGAAGACTGAAGCCACAGGTGATCCGGACTGGGCAAGGACTACGGTCTCTGGTAACGCAACACTTCTCCAGATTGCCGGGACTAGGACGACGCTCTGTCTGCTCGGCGTCGATGTGTTTGGCAACACATTGGACCGGCTCCCGTCACTTGACACGGAAATGACCATCATCCAAACGACAGAGCAGTTCGAGTCTTCTTTCTCCTCTGTGACCCTAAGTGCCCCTGGAGAGGCGCCCTGCCTCATTGTGATAATAGAGATATCAGGGACCTTTAGCTTGAAAGTCAATCGAGTTGTGGGAGTGGCTCAAACTCCTCTACAAGGAAGTCCGTACACAATCACAAGAACCCAGCGTAGGGATGCTGCCTAAGTGGATGACTGTCTCAGTTTTGTTTTCTCCTCAGCCAGGACTGCTGGAGAAGAATATGGTCGGAGATTTTTCAACATTTAAGGCGGGGAGAATAAATTTCTTCTTAATTCAGAATAACCTCGGGGGATGCGGAAATAATTTCTACTCGAAACTTATTTCTCACGTTGTCCTTGAGAGTCAACTGATTCCGAGACAGCTGTCTTTCGCAGAGGTCAAAGCTTCGGTTGCGAGGGGTCTCTACGCTGAGGCAGCGTTTGCAGGTTGCTTTGGAGAACAACACGTGTACTCAGTGCGTCTCTCGAAGAGTGGGGCATACAAAATGCACGTATTTTCAGGTGCGTTTAAGTACCCCCTCCCACCTCTAGACGTAAGATGTGAACCTGGTGAGTCTTCCGGTTATTCTTTGATGATGACTGCCCAGCGGCCCCAAATGCGACCATGTACGGTGTTACGGGGCCTGCTATCACTGCAGGGATTATCAACTCTCAATCGCATCTGTTCGTGCAAGCAGCAGACTCGTTCGGCAATCCCACCCCCTTCTGTGGCGACAACATCACTGTCACGGCAGAGCCTGTTTCGAAAGGGGTGGACACAATCCAGAGCGTCCTGCCGACTGTGGTTGATGCGCGAGGTATCACAGGCCTTGGGAATCAACCGATCTACTCTCAGTTTTCAATTTCCACCATTTCAACAAGTAAGTCCACATGCGTCAACGGTCTTTACAGGGTCAACATATCTGTTATCTTGTCAGCCGTATACCGAGTTACCGTCGCTGTCAACAGCCGTTTGATAGCGTCCGGCTCCGCCATCGTGAACTTTGAGAGCGGTTCCTTTCGTCTCATGTGAATGACTTGAATAGAGACGGAGACGATTGGGTTTGAGGACACCAGAAGTGGGCACAGTCCTTACACAAGATGGAAGCTCTTTACCTTCGACGTTGCCACGTCAACTGGCTTTTATGTGCTTGTGTCACGCACGGACGGCAAAGGCCAGCCTTGGACAGTCATTGAAAGGGGGAATCCTCCAGTCAATCCATCGCTCACCGACTTCGACTTTCGAAAATATGCCACAGCTGCCCTTCGCTGCATCAGGTGTCGCGCCCACGTGAGCGCTGCAGAAGGCAAACCTGGCCGTTGGTTCATTGGCGTCTTTGGGTTCTCTGACGAAGTCTATTACTCCATCACTCTTCATCGATACGGTCCCGATCGTTTCTAGTTCTTCTGAGTTTTCTAGATGAGGTTCCAATGACTCAAAGCGCGGCGACGACAATTACAATTCGCAGCGCACACTACGCGTACTTCCGCCTTAACATCATCAAGCCAGATGGCTTCTCCGTTCGAATTGCTTCACTCAGGAGTGGAGGATACATCAACGCTGTGGCCAAAAGAAATGAGTACCCGGTCACAGACACGGACTCTTCGCAGAGTGGCTCCGGATCAACAAAGTTGTTAGACTTAGCGTGTCAGGTCTGCTTTATCTCACATGAACCATCTTCGGACTCAGTCGGTACTTGGTACATTGCTGTATCCACCAACGTGTACGACCAGGCCGTGGAGGTGACGTATCAGGAATACAGTAGAGGGCACTTTGAGTCTTTAACATCTTAGAGAGGATTGCTCTCAGCGTTGGCGCTTCATCGCTTGGAGAGCGGCAGATTGTGCTACCCAGAGGATGGCTCTATTTCTTCTTCAGCTTAGACCCGGAAAATACTCGCACAAAGGCGTTTGAAATCCAAGTGGCCCCAGACTCCATGGACAGAGAGATTAGTGTCATTCTCAAGGCCGAGGGGCCCCCACTCTCCCCTAATGATGGCACGTTTCAGATATCGCCATGCAGAAATTGCCGCAACACAGTCATCACGCCAATGAATGTTCGAAAGAGCTGGTACATTGGCATTTACGGGGGCCTCACAGGAGCGTGGGTCACAGCGAGGGCGACAATTTTTGGTGAGCAGAGCCTCCACATCTCCAACTGCGCCAGAGACGTGTCCAAGCGCGTGCTCCGGAAATGGAAAATGCATTTTTGAAAAGTTTTACGTCTGTCTCTGTTTTCCTGGATACACAGGCCCTGACTGTTCAAAAGGTTTGATGTCAACATCGCTTTGACGATCTCAGCCCTGAAGGACAAAGTGTACGCGTGGTTTCCTCTTGCAAGCGACTTTTCGGATTTGTCAGGCAACGACGTCAAGCTCTTTGTCAAGACAAACAACTTCGGCTCATTCAACTTCACCGAAGGGGGCATTTTCGTCAGGGATGGCTTCCTCATCATGGCGCCTCCTAAGAATGCGTGAGTCTAAGCGGATAACAAACTGACTGCTCAGAACGTTTTGTCACCCAGGTCATGACCCGGACCGCTACAACAAGAAGGGGAGCGTTTGCCAGACATATGACCCGTTCCGAGAGTATTCAGTCATGTTTCGTGTGAAGTTCGACTCAGGGAGCAGGCCCCTGGATGGGGCTGGTGCAGCTGTGCTGTTGAACACTGATTTGGAAAGGATTGGGCTATGGGGTTCAATCGAACGACATTCGAAGACAAGACGTGGACAACAATGGCCAGTGGTCATGGTTGATATTCCCGCGAGGCCACACGAACGGCAAGGATTCTGTCGTGGACCTCCTCATTCGAAATGGCTCTCATGAGTTCTCCCTTCGAGAAAAGTTGGCACTTCCAATCGACGGAAATCCCTTCTACAGAAAAATTCCCGAGGGGGCTCAATCTTATCCGAACTGGCCTCCGTACCTAACGCCGCGCGCATGGTGACGATCCAATGCTCTGTAAGTCTTAAAGAAAAAGGCATCACATCGCGTTTGTGTTTGGGATAGGGCGCGCTGAGCTGTGGGTCAACGGCGTCAAGGCAGGCAATGTCTCGATCCCGGAGGAGTGGAAGATTGTCAACTTGACAAACGGGAGGTGAGTTGGCCTCCATCGCTGCGTTGATGCTTCTTGCAGAATCCATTTCGGCCACGATCCGCGCTACGGCTACTACGAGCGCATCTTCTTCGGCCTCTTCAGAGATGTTCGATTTCTTCGATACGCCGCCTCTGCGGATGAAATAATAAGCCTTGCGTCCTATCGTTCGGCAGGTTAGTTTTGCGTCGAGCTACCTCCTCATGATGCAGCCGCGGAAGGAATTGTTTCGCAGCAGCGCATGGGCACCGGTTCTGGACTCTGTTCATGCCTCTCACCCCGCCAGAGTCAAGTCCTTTCATCTTGACCAACGTGGACGACGGGACGATCCCTCCCTCTGTCACAGCGCATGAAGCAATCTGCAAAGAATACCGCACGCCAAATGAGGACAGGAACGAAGTGGTTGGGGCCATTTGCCCGTTTGGTGTGAAGTTTCGCAGCTTCGGCTGACGCGCCAGATGGGTCTCTTTCTTGGACTCTTCGGAAGCAACAACAAAGCCAATATCGCTACTACTCGTCGGACTCCTCGCTGTTCGGCCTCTCGTATCAACTGCGCGTGATCATGGACGAAAGTCCTCTGTCCCAGAAGAATTCTTTCCTGAACTAATCGCTTAATGTACAATGTGTTACATGAAACAACTTGATACTTACGTCTTGAAAACCCTCCAAGCTCCAAGGCCAAGGGTAATTCCAGTAGTGACGATTCCGATCGCGTATCGAATGAAGCGATTCTCCATTTGCTCAACCATTGCTCGGAAATTGGCAGCTTCAGTCTGCAGCTTGTTGTCCAATTTTTGAACATCCAGCTTCAAGTTTGCGAAATCACTTTTCGACAGCAAAGCTAAGTCCATTTTCATGGTTGCGAAATCCTACAAGATGAGGAAGCTACTATGCCTCGTACGGCTTTGTACGCGAGCATGCGATCGGTAAGTTCTAGCTTTGTAGCATACTTCTCTTCGCTGACCCTAATAAACTCGTGATTAGTAGATTGCAGAACCTCAATGACAACTTCAGCCTGTTCACGAGTAAAACCGACTGACTCCAGATTCCTAACAAGCGCATACGTATCAAAAGCCTGTGGTGGCATCGGTTTTAGAGTTGACAAAGCTCTAGCAAAGCGCAGCAGAAATCTCATTTCAATTCCACACAAAAGTAAATTTAACAAATTGAAATTAGAGCTGCCACTCGCACACAGGTCACTTTAGTACGCAAACTCATCCTCCTCTATCGGACCCATCCATTCCGCAATGTCGTCCATTTTCTTTTCCATGACTTCCAGATCCCCAAATGACTGGAGGACTGCGGCTCCTTTGGAATCATTGCGATCCAGCAGCTTCGCCTGACGGCCCTGACCAACTCCCCGAAGTACAACAACCACTCCACCTGGTTTCGGAAGAGCTGTCTCAAGCTGTGTGTCTTTCAATCCCTCAAGAAGCGTTCCGTCATCAAGTTTGACGTTGCAAAGATCTCTCTTCATCACATCAATCACCTTGCCTTTGATGCTGTAGTACTTTCCTTGCTTGAAATACTTGTCTACGATCTTAACTCTAATATTTGTCCGAAGCCAGAAGTCTCCCTTTGATCTTTGCCTACAGAATCAATAAATTCATTTAAGGTCGCGAACGAAATCGTCTTATCTTCAATCTTCTCTCTTTTTGAACTTCCACTTTTCTCCCTGCAGCAGTAAACCTTGGAGAACAATACTCCAACTCTTCGCGCTTCCTTTTCTCTTCCCGGTCACGCTGCCGCTTTCTATCATCCAGGCCACGTCTCTAGACGTATTGGCAAACCCTGTCATTGCGCTACAATATCTGCTTCGGCCTTTTTTGAATCGTCAACGACCGAAAAATCGGCTGTGATGATGTTTTTGTCTACTGCAACTTCCTAACGCATTAGAGGCGTACCATCACTTTAAAACTTCCCCATTTAGATGCAGCTTCACCATGACCTCATGAGCGTGCATGAATGTCACAATTCTGAAGGATGAGACTATGAACGATCTGCCGCACCCCCAGAGGCCATTGTGCTGCCCTCCTGTCATCGCAACCTCCGCCCCTTTGGCAATGGCAGCATTTTTCTTCGGGACCAATTGCTCAGAGAGATATCGAAAATTACGGACGGAGCCGTCAGCGTCGACGATGTTGGCCATTTGCTCAGGAGATTTCTCTCTCTTTTGGCCAGGCTTGTGTTTTTTCTTATTCTTGTAATACTGATTGTAGGGTATGATTTCAATCGGTTCCACAACACTATGGGATCAAAGCAGAACAAGAGCCAAGACCCTTTCATCGATCCGCCGATCGGCTTCCCGGGCTCCCAACCCATTCCCCTCATCAAGGCAGCCCCAAAATGCTCGACTGGGATATTGTCGTATTCCTCGCTATCATCTTGATCAGGCAGCTCCGCAACGTCATGTTTGCATTTCTCCGCTTCCTGCGAGGTAAGCAGACGACACCTTACATCTACCGTCATCGGAATGACTAAAGATGACCTCAAGGCAGGATCATCTGCAGTCGCATCCTTTAGTTTCATTGCATCTAGTACAGATTGAGCAATCTCCGAGAGAGAAAACCTCTTGAAAGCTTTTCCATTGCCTCCTCTTGCAGCGTTAAAGGTCTATTTTCTAAGCCCTCCGATCCCCGCTTGTGAGACTCAATCATTTCGTTGAGTTGCCTCTCCGTCTCTTCCATGACTTCTTTGTCGATGTCTTTTGGAAGAGGAATCGAAGCCTTTGGCCTGTTCCAAACGCTGTCTTTGTTTCGCATAGGGATTACAAGCGGCTTGGAAGATATTTTAGAGTCAGCAGAAGAAACAAAACCACCGTCGGTCAGAGAGGTGACCATTTGCCGTTGAGGCATGTCAGTGTCGTCATCAGAGTCATCCTTGAACACATGTGCCTTTTGTTTTGACATGCAAAAGTTCTAACAGATAGAGTCAATTAATCTTTAGCATGGTTTCCTCTTCTGAACCGCAGCAGCTAACAATTGCAAGCACGGAATTCGGAAGGATGATCCATCGTTGAGAGATCCTGCAAAGCAGCAAGCGCTTGCAAAGAAGGCGGCTTTGTATCGTGAGGGATCTCTGCAGCTCCTTGCGAAAGTAGCTTTTGTTTGCGTTCATAACCATCAAAGCGAAACCTTAAAGAATACTCTGAAGAAACGTTGAAGAAGACACAGAAAATGCTTGAAATTAATGCAGAATTTTACACCATGTGGAACTACCGGCGTGAAATATTGGAAAACTCCTTTATTGTCGAGTGCCCCGTTGAATGCAATGACGCTGATTGATGCAGCCCAGACTCGAAACTCTCCAAAGTGCAAGACGAACTACGATTTTTGGAAGCAGTCCACATTCTCCGTATGTTCGGTCTGATGTTTTAGGCGATCATGAAGAATTCGAAGTCATACTGGATTTGGAACCACCGACGGTGGGCAGTTCTCCTCCTTGCTCCAGAAAGTCCTCCAGTGCCATCCTCTCCAGCCGACTCAGTTCTTCAAAGAGAACTGTCCCTCTGTTCGCAACTGCTAAAGGCTGACGAGAGGAATTGTTTTTTCTCGATAGAACCATCTCACACTTCAGTTCACTGCTGGGGCTATCGCATGTTCGTTGTCTCTCGCTTGAGAGTGGACCCGTCTAGTGAGCTGGAATACACAACGCAGAAAATCAATCAGAATTTCTCCAACTACTCCGCGTGGCATTACCGCAGCGCATACCTTACAAGTGTTGCCGATGGACGTAACTCCGAAGATCGCCTTCGCCGGGGTGCCATTTGTGTGTTTGGTCCTCACCTACAGAGCTTGACTTCGTTCGCCAAGCGCAGTTTACGGACCCATTCGATCAGTCTGCTTGGTATTACCATCGGTGGCTTGTGGAACCCCGTACCTTCGCGTGCTCTCTGTTCTAAGAATTCAGTCCGCAAGGCATCCATTGACCTCGCATCGGCAGTCAGTAGATCATCAATTGTTTTTGCCTTCTCGCGCAGCGTGAAGTGCCCGGTGGTTGAATGTGGTGAAAAACATTCGCTACAGCTTAGGCCTGCAATTGCAGGCTCTGATAGCTTTTGTTCTTGTTGGGTATGTTACCGATTCCGCTGCAGATTCAAATGTTAGGTCAGTGTGTTGCCCGAGGCCCTGAGCTCTCCTCTTTCTGTGCAGATCGCGAATGTTGAGACAGTTGATGGACGACGCTACCAAGGCACGCAGCTGCAACTGGGTTTATTGCTAAACCAGCTTTCGGCTCATTGGTCCAGAGAGCGCAACATGGGAAACTCTTCCGATTGCAGCGGATGCGAACACCCGATGGAAATTTTTCACAGGTTGATTCTTGTTGGGTGACTGACTGCCCGAAGTTGGTCACGAGGTTGCCAAGCCTCTTCTCTGCGAAGACGAGAAAGAGTTGTTGACGCTCTCTGAGATGGAGCCGTCGTGCAAATGTAATCTCCATCATTGGCAACGCTGACCTGAAGGGGTCACTTCAGCCCTGAAGGTTGTGCAAGGACTCAACGGCGCTGTGGATGTGATTTCTCTCTATCACGTTGCTAAATATGGAGGCGGAGAGTGCAGAAGCATTCACCGAGTTGAAAAAGGCTGATCCGTCGCGCTCAACGTACTATGATGACAAAGGTTTGGATGGGAGGTAGAATATTGATAGGGCCAGCTTCCATGATCCGCCTGCGCCGGCGATGCGAGCGCGCAGTAGGGCAGTCGGTCGTTGCCTTCACCTCGCTCGCTCTCACTTGCATGCGAGTTGACGCTGTGAATGCGCAGTGCGTAGTTTCTAATCAGTAGCTGTTGCCTATTCTCGGCGTTCGTCACCTGGACGTTTCGAGGAATTTCTTGCGGTCTCTTGAGGGCATTGAAATACTCTATTTTCTTGAGGTAGGATTGAGAAATGCGTGTTTGACGATGTAGGAGCTCAAGGCTGATGACAATGTCCTCCAGGGGTTGAAGCCTGTAGCTGCATTGCCCTACCTTCAGCTCCTATCAGTGACCAACAACCGTTAAAGTCTTGCGCTTCTCTTCTCATCGCTCAGGCATTTCATCTTCGGATGAGTTGGAGATCCTCGCAACATGCAGGTCACTTCACACCCTTCAACTCTCCGGCAACCCAGTCTTTCTCGATTTCCACTCCTCTGACCGACATGCAGCTGACCAAGACGCCATTTTACTCGGCGGAGACCGTCGCCACGGAGATTCCACAACTCAAACGTTTGGATGACGAAGCATTTTAATGCTGCACATGTAGTTCTAGCTCGGTTGAAAGGCTGCTGTAAATCACTTCTTCGGGCGCCTCGAGAGCAAGTGCTGGGCTTTGGACACCCGCTTGGCGACTTCGCGGCGAATTTCGTCCAGCACCGATGGAGTCTGAAGCACATCTGCAACGACTTTCTCAGCAGTTATTGCAATCAACTCAGGAGAGTTGCCACTTCTGCTCAAGAGCTCCTTGTCTGGACAATCACAACATTCAGAAGGAGGTGAACCTTCCATCAAATTGCTCTGGAGCGAGGAAAAGGCGCCGTACAAAACGAAATCCTCCAATGGGTCTCTGGCTGCGTCGTCCACGTCAACATTTGACCTGGATGTCTTGACAATTGTAGCCAACTGAGGCAGAGGAGGACACTCCTTCAATTGTGTGGCTGGTGCCTCATCTCGAAGAGGGCGACGGCGCGGTGGAGGAGCGAAGGCGGCACTTCGACATGAGTCATAGAACGGAGAATCAACATGGCCAGAACAAGAGACGTAACTGCACTCGCCATGTCTGAGTGCACGCTATTGTCTTTGAAGGGGCGACAGGCAGGAGGGCCTCGAACTTCCATAGGCTCGCCCTATTTGATGAGAAAATATACACTTCCTTCCCAAATGACCCATTGCGTGACATATTGGGGCACGCTCTGTATGAAGCCATGCCGTGAGCGATGAGTTGGGACATAGTCCATTACAATCACAGGGTCTGCACTCTCTGGAATGTCCCTCGACACTGCAGATTGCTTCATGTGAGATAGAGTTGCAGTGAATCCAACCCAGACAATCGCTTCAGTTTCGACTGATGCATCTCTCTTATTTTGAGATAGTACTCGATGAGTGGACCGGGGAGCAGTTCCAGCGTGGACCGAGGTTTCTTTGACAGGTACGTCCACACGAACTTGAAGAGGTTCTTGACTTCTCTCACTTTGATTGCTCAGTCTTAGATCCGACATCGACGACTTAAACGAGGAGTCTCGCACCGAGCCAATGAAACTCACTCTCTTATTGAGCAAGTCATCCAATTTACTCTCGTTCTGCGTTCCTTCAAAACTTCGCCGTCAAAGAGCCTGGAATAACAAACTCGTCTGAATATCGCTGCGCCTCTTCTTGAAACTCGCTCTCATCCACGTTGATATCTTTTAGTAAATTTCGAAATTCACGAAGAACCTTCCTCAATTTCCATGATTCCCGCCTTTTCTCTAAATTCAGAACAATTTTATTAGTTAATGGACGATCCCAGTTCTTTGAGCATGCGGGACATCTCTACTGACTGGAAGAGTGCTTTTAAGATTGTGAAGTACCTCGAAGTGTGCGGAATTCTAAATGCTGTGTTTCCATCTGAAGTTTCGGAATCGTTTTGCCAGCATTTGGGCTCCTCCGAGCGCTTCCAGTCCATGCTCTGCTCCGATGAAATTGGACCTCACTCTTCGTGGAAACTGAGACTGCGAGCTTATATATGGGATGGTGTTCAGCAAGCAATGCATGGCGCTAGTTTGCTAGATGTTTGTTGCGTGATGTTTTCAGAGTCCTTTCGAGTCCTTGATGTCTTTCCGTGCCTTGGAGAAGACGACGAGGTATTTACTTCATTTTGCCATCTAATCGTGCGCCAGGACGACGACAGCTCCTTTAGAGGCTTGCTGGGGGACACAGACGTAGTTTCTATGAAAAATCTGCTGAATCTGAAGGATGGAAAATCATCGGATTTCTGCGATCGAATCGAAGTCGCAACTACGGCGTCTCTTGATCTAGGAGAAGTAGGCGCTGTTTCTCGGAAGCGAAAGGACAAGGACGGTGTTCGGGCACGACGAGAACTGCGGTCGCTGATGCCGGACCACAAGCCGTCTAGAAAATGGGTGACCTTTGATTTTGATGTGTTTGCATGACAGAGGCAGCAGAATCTCCAGTTTGATGGGCAAGATGTACTCAATGATCACCTGATCCGCGTGGTCGACGATCTTCGAAACCTTGAGGTCACTCTCGCCAACTCTTTTGACCCCTCAGTGCGCCGAGCCATTTTTGCAACCAGTGAAGCGCTCTGAGGCACCAGATTATCTAGATGTGATTAAGCAGCCCATGGACATTGGCACAATGACGAAAAAGATCAAGGGAGGGAAGTTGCTTCATCAACGATCATTTTTGACCCCTCAGATATTCTTCAACTGCAGAGTTTGCAGCTGACTTCAATTTGATAATTCAAAATTGCCGCACGTATAACACAGAGGACGTCTTTCTTGTCATTGCGCAGCTCACGTTGAAGGATTCTATTTTTGTCTCGATGGCGGGCGATCTCGAAAAGCGCTTCGCCGCGTTGTGGGACGGTGTCCCTTCGATTTTGCTGGACAAATCCATCCGCTATGTTGATGACGACTCCTCGTCCCCGCGCACGTCCACTCCGACACCATCTTCCCGAAAAGTTTCCTTGTTTCTTGACAATCTGATCGTCCAGCTTTTGGAGGCACCCCCTCTGCCCCGTGCAGGCCCCGACCTCTTTTTGAAAGAACGCACCCGCGCCGTTCAAGACTTAAAAGACCTCACTGAAAGTCACCTCGCCCAGAACGGTTGCACATCTGCAGCTGGTGGTAGGAGACCGAGTCATCACGGTGCTGGGCATGCGTTTGATGTCGTCAAGCGAGCGTTCACGGCGCTGGAAGCGGAGCTGCCGCCGCTGCCAGTGCTTCAAAAGCGTCTGCGGCGCTAGAACTCTTTTTTGTTATTCTGCATTGTGCAGAAATTATGAAACAATCACTTACTGTCACGGATGACATATCTGTACAAATATCAGCTGCTCTAATGTACAACAACGGGGAGACGAGCATCACGCCAGCGCCGTCTCGCTGTCGGACACGCGGTACGAAGGATTCGCTCGCGGCTCCTCCGGCCGTCGCATGTGGGGCCGCTTCTTTGCTGAGAGAGTCGACGCCTAGACGTCAGATAGGGCGACCGAATAGGCGGTACCTTCGCACTGACAACGGGCGAAGGAAAGCGCTCAATGTCCTTGCGGGCTCCGCAGAACAGTAGAGGGAACACGTAGAGGGCATTCTTTTGTGTTAGCATGACGAGGTGGGGCGCAACCATGGAACCGATTATGATGTAGGTGTTGAGGAGACCGATTGTACTTTGAAGTGAGAGGCCAACGATGGGACCCTTCGATATGAGAAACAATTTGGCAGAGAGCACGATGATGTTTCCGATGGCGTAGGCGGTATTGAAAATCGAGTACACCGTTTCAAATGACGTTGCGCCAAGCAGTGAAATCTCATCCGTCATGAACGGCAGGGTCGGGACAACTGCGAAGGAGCCCGCGGCACCTACAAACACTAGGGCGAGCGCTTGCAGCGGGACGGTGCGCGGAACGACGAGGAGGGGCAGGGCTGCGGACATACAAACGAAGCCGAAGACCATAATGGGGCGCCGACCTGTCGCAAAGTGAGAAAACAAACGTGTTCATGTTCATACCGAACTTGTCTGACAACGCGCCAGAAATAGAGCTGCAGACGCCATAGGACACGACCCCAAGAGCAAAGAGGCCACCGACGGTGAAGAGATTGGCTTTGAATAGGCGCTGGACGTGAAGAGGGAGTGTGGGCTCCATTGCTGTCACCGAAGCTGCGCCAATGACGACGGCGACCGTTATGAGCGGGATACGTGTTCTCGCAATTTCTCCCAGAGGCGGTGGCGTTTCCAACGACGGTGGCATGTCCTCCAAAATGAGGGCAATAAGAATGACGTCGACGAAGCAGAGGACGGCGCCGAGAAGAAATGGTAGCGCGTAGCCGCCCCATTGGTACAAAAGGCCACCAAGGGGGGGGCCTAATAAAAGCCCGAGCCCCGACCAGCCTGCAGCAGAACCCAACGCAGCGCCGCGGCTGTTCTTGAAAGCGTTTGTCAAAGCTGTCTGACCAGCAGTGAAATTAGCTGCAGATGCAACTCCTTGGAGGATGCGAGCGATGAGAAGCGAAGGGAAGTCAGTAGAGAACGCAAACATGGTTGTTGAGGTCGCAAGGCCGACCATGCCGACGAGCAGAACGCGGCGCGAGCCGAACGACCGAACGGCCTGGGCGAAAAACGGTGACGCGATGAGCGTGGCGACAGCGTAGGAGCCGACGAGAACGCCCAACAAGGTTGGGGGGATGCTCCTTTCGGCGGTGTAGAGGGGCAAAACAAGGACGGCAAGGCCATATGTAAGTTGGCCTGAAAACATGGACAAGGTGACGGCGAGGAAAACTGCAGGGGGGTCTGATTTTGAAAGGGTGCGGTCTGGGGCGACAAGGAGGGCGTACTCATGAGCGGAGTCGCGGTGGAAGAGGGCCATGAGAAAGAGGGAGAGGTAGAGGAGGTAGTGGAGGAGAAAAGGGAAGAAGAATGCGTCGATGTCTTCTTCGGCAAGGTACGTGTACATGTCGATGGAAGCGACGTAGAAGGAGAGGATCCACCAGCCGCGGAGTGGAAGCCAGCTCTGTGACATAGCGCGAGAATGTTCTAAATACAGTACCCACGTTGCGAAGAGCCAGGACACAATATCGAGAGCCCATTGAGCCGCACGCCAAGAGGCCAGCGGCGCGCCAACAGCGACGGCGATAATGAAAAACGATAGAGGGAAAAGAGAGAGGAGGACGGACACGACCATCTTCTTCTTGACCCATGGAGGATAGACGGACGTGACGACCTTTGGGAGGGCAAAGAGCTCGTGAAGGCGAAAGGCTCCGGACACGAAGAGGAAGAATCTGGGGCCCAAGAACAAAGCGAACTGGATGAGGGAGACTGTGAAGGCGTACTGAGATGCAGCGATGGCGAAGCCGACGTCAAAGTCGTAGGACACGACGCCGATAGGATCTGCTGGGACGGGGAAGACAGAAGACAAGGAGGCCACGGTGAGACCCGAGACGGGGAGAAAAGAAAAGCCTCCAGAGGGCGTCTCATCGAGGCTGAGGGTCTGCATGGAGGCGTCGATGGTCCGGCCAGACGCCAGCAGAGAGGGCGGCCAAGTGGCGAAGGCGGGGGATGCAGTAGCATTATTTGTTTCAAAACGAACATCGCGAAAGGACACGACTCGAGTTGAGACGGCCAGAAGGGACGAATTGGAGGAGAGAGCGACGCCTATGCGATATGGTGAAAGGCGGCGATAGCCAACGCGAACGAGCATCGACGGTATGATAGCGGCAAAGCGAAGGGAGCCACCCTGCGTTTGAGAGAAGAAAATGTCAACCACAGATCCGTTGGGACCTGCGCGAGACATGTGGGCAAGAGGGGCCCAGCTGAATGCCGTCAAGTTAGCATTTTGAAAATCGACTTGGTGCACTGCAGTGCGAAGGAGGATGGGAGGGGGCCCTGCAGAATTTGAAAGATACATGGTCACGTTGGCTCCACGTTGAGAGAGATTGATCTCGTACGTGGCAGTTGCAGCCGCATCAACAGCAAAAGGCACAAACGACGCGGACACAATGGAGGAGTCCAGGCGCTCAAAAGAAAACGCAGCTGGCGCTGGTTGTGACTCCGTTTCAACCGCCACGATCGACGGAACTTCTGCACTGCAAATGGCATCGGACAGAGGGGACGCGACTTGCTGAGGTGCTGAAAAGAGGCACTTTGCACAAGTCCACTCTGACCCTCCTCCTTGAGCGTCCGTGTTATTGAAAATGATAGGGGGTGTCTTCACAGCGACGGAAGAGCTGAGACAGGACACTACAGCTGCTGCGGGCGCGACGTTGTTACGGATGATAACGCTATCAAGAGAAAGGGAGGAAGATTTCAAAAGCCCAACACCAGCCTCAGCTGACGCAGTGTTATGGCGAAATCTGCATTCTGTAAGTTGAATCCGTGAGAGCTCGGCAAAAAACACCCCCCCCTGTTGTGCAGTATTGTAAGCAAACTCAGAACTTGAAATGGCCATCGATGCGTTGAAGAGACGGATTGATCCGCCGCTTTGAGCTGAATTGAGGAGGAAGGACGTGTTTGTAACGAACAATGCAGAGTCCGCGGAGTAAATGGCCCCTCCATCAGTCCTGGCGATGTTCTTGTGGAATGAAGAGTTTGAAATAGTCGCGTTGCAGCGGTCAAGACTTAGGGCACCGCCATTGCCGATGTCTGCACTGTTCGTAAAGAAATTGCAATTTGAGATGAAGAGAGAGGCACACTCCTGTGCTGTAATCACTCCACCTGCTGCTGTTGTAGTGAAATTTTGGAGAACAAGAGATGAAAGAGATACATTGCTTGCTTTCATAGACAGAATGAAAGAGCCGGACGGTCCAATAGGGTGGTTGATGACAGTGAACCCAGAAGCAACAGGTGAGATCACAACATTGGCATGATCCGCGATCAAATTTGAGAAACCCTCCCCTTCAAAGAAGCTATCCAAAAGAAGAATTGAACCGGAATTAGGAAACACTTTCTGAATCTCCGTGATAGCCCTTGCAATTGTTCGAAAAGGGGACAAAAGTGTGCCCTCATTTCGATCGTCTCCTTTGGGACTATTAGCAACGTAGAGAGAAGACGAAAGTGCCTCTGAAACAAATAGAAAAAATATCAATCTCCACATGAACCCAAAATTCTGCCAATTATTCTTTGGCTGTGGACCTAAAAAAGAGAAAAGATGTCATGGCAGCCGATGTATGAAGTTAAGGTGGCATACAAGGAGGGTGGGGAAAAGGAAACGAGAGTGCGCGCTCTGGATGTCGCGATAATGATTGATTATTCAGATTGTCACTGCCACCGGAGGCGTTCAAGGTGCTGGCTCTGGAGATTTTCACTTGTACAGAAACATCCGGCGAAAGGAGCTGGATCGGTTAAAGACTTTTGAAGAAGAGAGGGAGCTGGTATGTTCAACTCGTGTAGTATGTAGTGTGACCATTCTAGGAGAAGGAGCAGAGGATTTTTGAGGCGGTCAAGTTGGTAAAAGAGGCAGAGCAAGCCAAGAAGACAGAAAAGAGGGCAGAGAAGAGGCGCAAGAAAAAGGAAAAGCAAAAAAGCTCAAAAAGGTCCAAGTCTGAGTCACGCGAAAGTTCTGTGGTCCCTCCTCAAGCGTCAACGCCTGACGAAGATGGCATGCAGCCAAAACCGAGCGAAGAGGTTGCTCCAGAATCGAAGCCTGATGAACAACTGCTTTCAAAGCTTGTGTCAGCCGTCCGTCAATACGAAAGAACAGCAGAAGATCCATGCATTGTTGACCCAGTTGAAGGGAAAGATGAGAAATCTGAGCCGGAACCCAAGATAGCAAAGCGCCCTGCTGGACTGGTGATCATTGATGATGGCTGATTCTTGTCGAGCGGATTCTGTTTCATTTGTTTGCAATGACTTTTCTCGATGTCTTGGAATGAATGCGATTGTTTTGTGCTCTCGCCACACTTGTAAAGGAATGCATGCGGTACGCAATGGGATCGTAATGGCGGTTTTAGTTTAAGCTCAATGCCCTCCAGTTGCTTCTTGTTATTTCATCCCTTCTCGCTCCCTCTCCACCCATTTCCTTGCTGCCTTCCTGTGGCATCCCGATTCCGCGTTCGCGATGTTTTCCGAGATCGCAACGATGAGTTTAGGTCCGCTCTTTCCCCTTTCTTGGAATTTCTCCGCTCCCATTCACAGCCTTGAAGCTAACTGCAGCAGCTTCGAGCTGCCCGCAGCCCTTGCGCTCTATCCCTCTACCGCAGTCTAGCGCTGCCATCGTCCTCATCCGGCCCCCTGGCCTACTCTTTGGGATTCTCACGCGTCTTTGCAACCCATTCTACGCGCTCTCCTTTCCCTTCCAAACATACCCCGTATCAACTGATGCTGTCGCTTGCCAGTTTTCCCAACGTGTCCCCAAAATTAACAGATCTTTTTAGCTTGTTGCTGAGATATGTCATCGATATTTTCTGGGTGGCTGTGGAAGAAGGGAGGTTTAAAGAACAGCGAAAAAGAGAGTTTCTCTCTCTTTCATGGAAGGAGGAATTGGAAGAAGCGGTTTTTCTGCTTGACTGCGGAGAGACTGTCCTATTACGAATCTGACAAGGTGTGCGTCTTTGCACGCGATTCACATTTTAGGATAAGTTGGAGATCGGATCAGTTCCGCTAGCTGGGTGCACAGTCGATGAGAATGCAAGAGAAGAGTCGACCAGAGACCTGGCATTTGCCGTCCGCGGTCAGGGTCGATTGCTTGTTGTTGCGTGCGACACGGATACTGAGCGGCGAGCGTGGATCAATTTGATATCTGAAACATGCAAGAATGCTTCCATTGCAAGTCCGGTCACTTCTCTTTCAATTGAGAAAGTTGGAGAGCTGTGGAGGCTTGGGAAGCGATTCAAATGGCGGCGGCGACGATTGTGGCTTCGTGATGGTGCTTTGCGTGTGAGCTCATCCAAAATGACGGACACTAAGAAGCACATTTCTTTGCATGGCGCTGAAGTCAAGACGGAGGAGCAGGAAGTCCATGGACGTGTGCTAGCTTTCACAGTCAAATACATTGACAATTTGGGCGGCCAAAAATCGATCTCATTCTCTTGTGAGACATCTCCTACGTTGTGTGCTTGGACGCAAGCCATCGAGGCCGCGATATTTGAAGCCAAGTCTGCTCCTTGTAACACCACAGCGTTTACTCTTGACACCTGCCAGTAGTTGGAAGAAACAGAGCCATTTCTCGCGCTGTGAGCTCTAATGACCTCACCATCGTTGAGCTCACGAAGCAATTGGCTGATTGTATCATTTCACCGTGCCCCGTTAGAGCATTTGGAACCGCCATCGACAGCCGTCGAGATTGCAAAGCCTGCGGCGGCATGCCGCAAGTTCTCCATGTTCTGACTGCTGCTATCAAGGAGAGACTTGCAGATGATGACTCTACGCTTCTTGAGCCAGCTGAGCATTACGAGAGCGAGTTGGAATACCTGGTGTCACAGTTGGACACGAATCTGTTTGAAAGCCTCACGTCTGTCACATCGCTGAGCGCTCGGAGCTGTGTGTATGCACTTGCGCTGTGGTTGCAGGAGCTACCAGAGCCGCTTCTCGGAAATGTTCGACACGATGACGACCTCTCTGCTGCTGAATTCGAAAAAGAGATTTCGTCTAAGTTTGGCCCCGTGCAAGCGAACATCTTCCATGCGATTGTCGTCTTGATCGCAAATGAACGGCGAAAAGTAGATGTTCTATCGGTTGTAAGTTTGACGCCGCAGCAATACAGAGATGAGCTTGTCGCCGTTCTAGCTCCATCTTTGTTTTCCATGTCTTCTGACATCGAGGCAAGCGTCGCAACAACGAGCATTGCCAAACGCTTCATTGTCCGATTGGTCAACGATCTGCAACCGATCGAACCCTCAGGCAGCGAGTCTCCGGTTCTCGCATCAACTCTGCGGCCAGAGAGAGGTCGCACTCCATCCTCTCCCTCTCTCTCGCCATCTTTGTCCTCATCGTTTGACTCGCCTGTCACAGAGGATCAGGAGCCAGAGCCGGAGGTAGATTTCCGGTCTGCTTCCCTGGAAGAGCTGCTCTTAAAACTTACGTCCCCAATGCAGCCGAATACGAGTTTTCAGTTTACATTCTTGTTGACGTATCGCTCTTTCATGACGGCTGACGATTTACTTGAGCGGCTCAAAAGTCAGTACTTTGGCACTGAAAAGCTGATCAAGATGGTATTACATATTTTTGCAAACTGATATTGGCAGCGGCAGGTGAGAGTTGTGTCTGTTCTCAAACAATGGGTCGACAAACACTTCTATCTTGCAGATTTCTCAGAAGAACTCATCGCGAGGTTTCTTGACTTTGTTCGTGAAGCTGTGCCCTCCAAGGTCATGGCCAACTCAATCGAGCAGGCCCTTCAGCGCAGCATCGATCAAAAATGCCCGGTGTCGCACATCTCGATGCGGGATTACGTCAGGTCGCGCCTTCCGGCGACGAAAGAGGAGCTGGAGGGGCAGTCGCTCTGGTCCCTCGACCCTCATGAGATCGCCGTGCAAATGACCGTTGGCGAAGCTGACCTATTTCGATCAATTTCTCCTGCGGAATGCTTGAATCAGAGCTGGAGCAAGAAAGGCGGGCAAGCGACAAATATCCGTGCGATGATTCAACGGTTCAACAGGACATCAAATTGGGTCATTTCTTTTAATTTCTTCATAAGAGTGACAGCGCAGGTGGGGCAGATTGTGCTCGAGCAGAAATCTTTATCGTCGCGTGTTACCGTCATTGAGTCGTTGCTTAAGGTTGCCAACTATTGCCGCGAAATGAACAACTTCAACGGCATCATGGAAATCCTCAGCGGCTTGCATTCATCCGCTGTTCACCGCCTCAAGAAGACGTGGGAAAAGTTGTCTGCTAAAGCAAAGAACCGCCACGAAACTTTGAGCAAGCTCATGTCTACAAGTAAGAATTTCAAGGAGTATAGGGAAACGATCAAGCTTTGCGAGCAGCCCATTCTTCCCTATCTCGGCGTGTACCTCACCGACCTGACCTTCATCGAAGATGGACACAAAGACACAAGTGCTGATGGAAAAATCAATTTTCTCAAGCGCACACAACTCGCGAGTGTTATTCAGGATATCATGCAGTATCAGCAGTTGCCATACAAGTATGATGCTGTCCCTTGGGTTCAGCAGGAGTTCGAAGCGTGGGAGATTGTCATCGAGAAGGTGCAGTATGGCCTCTCGCTTGAGGTTGAGCCAAGGGAAGCGGCGTCGAGTTAACTTTGTGTGTATCAGCAATGTGAGCATTCCAGTGAGTGTCCGTGATGTTTATGATTATAAATTCTGCGCAAAATGGAACAATTGAAGGAAACACGTTATCGCTTGGAGCCAGCATGCGAAATCCGAGGTAGTGAAGGGTCCGGACAAACAAGGCTGGGGCGCTTGAACGTACTTGTTAGCAAATCTTTCGCCTCACGAATCACTGGCCGTACGCGGAGCTGCGATTTGAAAGCAAACCCTTTGCGACGCTTTTGAATTCCACCTACGCGAAGCTTGACAGGGAATTGGAAGGGCTCGTCCGCGAAAACCCCTGCTTCTGGACTGGATGAACATGAGATTTCTTCAACAGTATAGCCCGGGATGAATTCCATTACTTCTTGCAAAACTGTGATGTCCCTATTGACAATCTCGTATGTGGCTCTCGCAAAGTAGTTCAAACTGATACTTCCAATACGCAAAGCAGCCAGCATCCTGAGAAAAGACTGCATTTTTTCGGGGCATCCTGCGTTGCAATTCTGGAATGTCAGACCGTCATCGAGGTGACCGTCACGAAAACTAAGTCCAAAACCTGGCAAGCTCGGTTGACATTCAGAGGAGGTCCAAAGTCCTCAAGAACAGTGAACATCTTGTTGACTTGTGTCCTCACATCGTGCGGGACTGACGCGAGAATCTTGGACAATTTTGTTGACGCTGAATGCTTGGACTCTCTGTTCGTTTCAGAGCAGACAACCCATTCCCCACCGTCCCATTGCGAATGAGATACATGTCTTGCGGAAGTACATGAATGCTTCCTTGTCTAAAACTCGGATCAACTTTCTCACAAGATCATCGCAGAGCATCATTTACATCATCCACGCTTCCTCTAACAGAACAGGTGTGACTCTTTTAATTTTAAAAATGGAAACCTCATCAATGTCCACTCTTGACGCGCTGCTGTCTGAGATTCAGGTCCTTTTCAAATTTTAAGGAAGTCTCATGTTGGAAGACATTAGAGGCTTCGCTCCAGAGCGCAGTGTCTGTGCGGAGCTCTGTTTCCAAGAGTGACGCTGACATTTCGGAGTACAAGACTCCCACCAAAGACACGCCAAGAAGAACAGACGGTGAAGATAACAAAGGAGAGTTACGAATGCTTAAGGATGCGATTCGAAAAAAAGAGCAGGTTCATCTTACCTAACTATCTTGGCTAATATCCAAGGCCTTGGTAAAAATGACTCACGAGAAAGAAGTGTTGAAGGAAGACGTCTTGAGACTCTCCGCCGAAGTCTCAAATAAAGGCAGCATTATCAGGACTCTTGAAGAGGACAAGAAGGCGCTACAAGAAATGAACACTCAACAGCTTTACTTCATCAAGCGTCTTCAAAAGGACGTAGAGCAACATCAAACGCCACTTCGTTCGTCAGATAAGGATCATGAGCTTCAGCGAATGAAGTCCAAGAACACTATATTGACCTCTACGATAGAGAGGTACGAGTCTGCGCTGAAGGGGATGCAAGAGATTGCGAGATTGTCCATCCAGAGCCTCACTGGGGCTGCTGAGGTGTCCAAGGAGGAAATCCAAACGAAGCTGAGGGCAATCATGGCGTCCATGGCTGAGCTAAAGAGCAGGCCAGTGGATTCCCAGAGGTCGGACTCATCTTTGTTGACAAGTCCGCCCAGAATGGACTTCTCCGTCACCGAGGGAGATGACCCCGTCAATGTCAAGTCGTGGCTGGAGGAGAAGCGGCTGCTGCAGGCTGAGATGAAGAAATATGCTGACGCTTGTGCTCAGCACGAGAAGACTATCAAGGCTCAGACGCAGCGCATCATCTTGCTTACGAACTCGTTCGACAGCCTCACAGAGAAACTCAACACACACCGCCTCCGCCGGCCGAGTATCAATGAGCTTGCAGCAAAGGAGCTCGGCGCCCAGTGGGATCGTGGTTTCGTCTCTGACTGATGTAGGACAAATCGGTACTCGCTCGAGAGCGAGTTTATGGTCCCCGTGTCTGCGTACGAATTCTTGGAACAGGAAGTGATTGCGATGAAGGCAGAGCTGAAGGAGAAAGAGACGTCTTTGTCAGAGAAGGTCGAAGTCATAGAGGTTGCCAAAGTTGGTGTGTTTTTGACTCCAAGTTCCTGGAGCGGAAGCTCGACATCCAAGCGCATGCTCGAGATTCGGACGCGAAGAAAACCAAGCGCGACGTCACGGCGCTTCAGTCGGAGGTCGCCTCGTTGCGGTCGCAGTTGCACAGCACCCAAAACGAGCTGAAGGTGGCGCAGGAGTGCCCTTACTTTCTGATACCGCCTAGGAGAAGGACACGCTGCTGCGGCATCATGCGGTGACGTCGCAGCCGAAAACAAAGTTGGACGTTTTGTCCAAGCCAAAGAAAGCGGTTGAGAAAAAGGGAGAGGAGTCGCCATCGAGTGTCAAGGCGGCCAAGTGAATTTGTTTGTAGCATTACCCCATTGGATTAAACCTTATTTAACTGCTCCTGAGACGGGGCCAATGCTCATTTCCTTCTGTCATTTGAGTTGTAATTCGCCAATCAACAAAGAGACATCAGCAAAGTCTGCAACCCCTTCCCGTCGAGGCTGGGCGATGAGCATTGCGACGGTGTGGGCGAAAACGCCTTGAGGGAGCTGCGGAAGCGGCGCCAACGACTTTCCAAACTCACCTAGCAGATAATTTGCGAAATCGACGATGTTCGTGTCGTCAAATATGATGACCCCTCCTATCAAAAGCTTTGACGCAACATTTCTAAAGTCCCTCACCATACCCGCGACGCTGTGATCGCCGTCCACATGCGCGGCATCAAACCCGCCTCCCATCAAAGGCACGACATCAAACGATGACCCAATTTTGAGATGCACCCTCTGCCCATACACCCCTTGCAGATATTCGAAGCAGCGGGTAGTGTATGAGTGCTCGCCAAGGTCAACCGCATGCACGACAATGTCATCGTTGCTCGCAAGGGCCAAAAGGGCCGAAAAGCCCGCGTTGAAGCCAATTTCGAGCAACCGCTTGCGGCCTTCCAAAGCTGCAACAAATCCGCACTGCTTGGCGTAAAAGGTGGACGAAAATGCGTCAAAATTATGAATGGAAAAGAGCGAGCCTTCAACTGGTCCCTCAAACGAACGCGCGATGGCCCAAAGATCTTCCAGGCGGCGCCGGAAGGTCGTATAGTCTTTTTTAATGTAGCGCACGAGCGCCAGCTCGGTGGAGGATGAAATCATCCCGGCAGCAGCAGCGGCGAAGTCGTCGCGGCGGAACACAACCAGAGACGAGGGTGACGTTACGATTGCGGCCCCAAATTCCATCATTTTGTTGGCGAATTCGCTCTGCGACAAAACGACGACCCTCGCAGAAGACGCGACGATGTTGTGGAGGAGTTCCAAGCGCTCGGCGGCACGAAGGGGCTCAAAAACGCCGACGGCAAAAACGGCGTCGCGCGCTGGTAGCGGCGAGTGGACGAAATCAAAAATCTGAAACGCGGCGTTTGGATTTTCAACTGCCGCTGTGGGGACTCTGACGATGGCGGGGTGAAGGCAGGAATAATTTGACGTGAAGAGCATTAGGATGGGGAACGAGCAGGCCAAATCGATAACAGATTTGACTGAATCGTTTTTAAGTAGCAGCGCCAGATCGGGTGGGGGACTTGCAGAGGGCGCGTCGGTCGATTCGCCGGCGAAGCGAGAGGAAATCACATCTGCGTGAGCTTCCGCATCGAAAGAACTGAAAGATGCAGACACAATGAACCTTGAGACGATGGCACGAGGGTTGGTGAAGAGCCAAAGCAAAGAGGGGGGGGGCGAAAGGGGGAGCCAGAGGCCGATGGCGTCAGGGTGTAGATCCCAGAGCTCGTCAGCTTCCAGTGCCTGGTAACTCTGGGATTCATCAATGGAGCAGAGTAGCTCTGAGGGGACTTTCTTTGATGTGGGGGCGACTTGACTGATGAGGGGGCTCAGAGATTTTTGAGATCTCACTTCATCAAAGGACACAGAAGAGACGGAATTGAGGGTTAAAAAGGCAGGGCAGATCGATGTAGGAGACAGCGCTGTGATGGATGAATGAGCAGACAACGTCGAGTGGCCTATTGGCTTGGTCAAGATGACGCTGGATAGGATCAAGACGGACAAGGCACCAGTTTCGGCATTTTTGGAAATCCGAAATGAAGATATTTCTTCGAACTTAATGCGTGGATGATCATTGAGATATTTCGAGAATACACCAGATGGAGGTGCTGCAGAATCGTACCAGATGAAAACCATCGAACTAGGGTAGTGCAGCAAAGCGGACGAGACTGAGAAGAAACTAACATAGTCCACCAAGCCATCCCCTTCGTTTACAAGCAGAATGTGAATGGCTGGAGAAGCTGCTGCTGCTCCAAACAGCAAAAAGACGAAGAAAAAAGACATTGAGACAATAAATTAACAAACTAAACAAGCAAAATTTTAGAGCTCATTGGTCGGTTCCATGCGATGCAAACCAAGACGAGCAGTTACGGGTACAACTACAACTCCTGGAAGCCATACGATGGATCAGGAAGCTCTTCAGTCGACTTCGTGATGAGAGAACGACGGAGCGACCCAGAAAAGGCGAAGGAGGCGAGGGCCATGCAGCACGCGCTGAGAGCTGTAATCGCCTCCGGGGAGCCAGGCGCTACGGCTGCTGAAGAAGAAATGAGAACGAAACAGGCAGCTGATTTAGAAGAGATGATTGCTTCAGCCCCGAGGGAAGCAGGAGCGTTTGGAAAGGTCAACCCGGAGGAACGCCGCGAAGACGAGAGGCTTTTTCGGCAGGGGTCTGCCAAGCGGTGGAATATGTCCCTCGCGGACCAAAACTTGAGGACTCTTTTAAGCGACGACGACCCTCGGATCAGTAAGGTGCGTTCTGTCCTTGACGCTGAGATAACTTAACAGCAGGCGGCGCCCCCTGCGCAGGTGCGACAGACCCTCCCCATCGACCCGTTTGGTAGACAAAAGAAGGACCTCTTGTCGTCGCTCAGCGCGGAGCTCAAGCGGGTGGATGATCAGCTCGCGCTGCTGGCCAACGTGCGGGAAAGCATCGTCGGCATCATCGCGTCGATCGACCCGAGCGGCCGCGATGGCGAGTGTGGGGCGATTGAGGAAGACATTGCCCCGCATCAGCGACCGTCGTCGGCTGTCAGCGAGGACGAGGTGGACGAGGAGGAGGCAATTGAGGCGCGCATGAAGGCGCAGGAGGAGGCGAAGTTGGAGGCTTATGAGGCGCAGCACCTCCTCCGCTTGGAGCGCCTCATAGCGGCGCAGCTTTCAAGTGGGGGGGAGGGGACAAAGGCATCAAGCTCGAAAAAGGTCGAGACAGGCGCTCCATACAAGAAAATGTACGAGGGAAGACGGCAGAGGGGGGGTGACGTTCGAGTCACTGCAGGGAATGTTTTGGAGACGGGGGCGATGAAAGAAATGAAGGGGGGGGCTTCAAGTGCTTCTTCCTCTCAAATGCAGAGCCAGCAGAGGACGCCGCAACTGTTTGAAAAAGAGGAGGGGGTGGGGGGATTTTTCGCGAGGACGGAGGAGGCGGTGGAGAGGGTGCGCGAGCGACTGACGATCTTAAAAAGCAAAAGCGCGAGAAGGAAGAGAGCGGAGTTGGCTGAGGCCGAAGTAAGGCGGCAGCGATATCAAGATGATGTGGTCTTTGATGGGCGCCGAGGTGTCGACGGAGGCGAGGGGCGCAGCGCGTTGACGCGAGAGCAAATGATGGAATTTTGGGAGAATTTGATGGGGGGGGAGGGTATTGAGGAAGAGTGCCTTCCTCAATACGCCCCCCCAAACACCAGCGGGGGGGGTGAAGACGATTACGTCTCCGACGGCGACCCGTCACCGCCGCGGCAGGTGTTTGACAAGCCGACCGCGTCGAGCATCCAGCGCGTTGTGCGCCGAGAGCTACCAAAGCAGCGGCGCGGGGGGAGGTCGTGGAAATGACGCGCGCGCCGGGGAAATAATTGTATTTGAAACGTATTTAATTTGATACATACTTTTAAGTGCTCTTGAGAATGGGGCGACTCGCAAACTTGACCTTCGGTTCCGCTGGACCAGACGGCCGCGACTCCAATTCCATAATTAATTTGTCTTTAGCCTGGATCGATGTCTAGCCGCATGAGAAACCAACCCCGTCCCCCAGCTACGCGCAGCGACTCAACCTGCCCCGTCGCTGTCTTGAGCTGCCGCGTGAACAACCGCCCCCCCTTCCCACGCGACCTTGGCCTCCATTCCTTCGCTCTTCGTCCGCAGCGAATTGACCTCCTCCGCCAACTCAATCAACCTGCGCCATCAACCCCTCCCCCCCATTCCTCCACCTTTCCCCCTGCGTCTCCATTTGCTTCAACAGGGACAGGCTTTTGGTCGACTTCTCCTCCAATTCCAAAAGCAGCCGCCGATTGGCAGCACGCAAGCGCCTCAGCTCCTCGCTGTCGGCGGCTTCACCTGCGGGTAGAGGAGGGTCATGATCGAAGACGGGAGAGGGAGGGGGTACTTTGGAGGCGCAACGTTTCGGCTTTGAGTTGGTTCTTCTCTGCGATGAGGGCATTTCGTTCGCTAACGAGGCTCTCGCCTCATCAGAACAATCTTAACGCTAAAAGAAAAGCACATCAATTGATTCAAGACATCAAAGCGCACCTCCATTTCGCTCTGCCTCTTGGCAGCGCCCTCCGCCGCAAGTTTTTCCTTCCCCTCCAACAGCTCGCACTGCGACTGCATTGTCTTGTTCTTCGCCTGCGCTTCCTCGAGCTGCTTCCGCAGAGATAACAGCTATTGCTTAAGGAGATTGAGACCTTCAACCACACCTCGCGCTCCGCGTTCTGCCGCTCTCGCGACGCTTTTTCCGCCGTCGTTTGTGCCGTCTTAAGCTCACCCTGCGCTTTTGCGAGGCTCTCCCGAAGCCGCGACACCTCAAATGATCTGCTCTTTAGCTCGCTTGTCAAGCTAGCCTCTTGGTCGTCCTAGCGCAGTGAGACCCTCCCATCCTGATCGTGAAGCCCACAAGTGCCTTCTTCAGCCGCGCAACCTCCTCCTGGAGCTGCCCCACGCTGCCCCCGGCCGATGAGGCCGTGGCTTTCTCCGCGAGCTCGCGCTCGCGCTTCAGCGCGTTTGGTCGTTAAGGGATGGGAGACAGTCACTCATTCATGTGCATGAAAATCGAATTATGCAACGGATATCTTATCCAGATCAAGGCGCAGCTTCTCCACGTCTCTCAAAGAATTCGCTGCTGCCACGTCATTCGATGCTGCCTCTCGACGAGCGCGCGCAAGAGCCTCGTCCTTCTCCGCCAGCGCAGCCATCAGCTCTCTCTCTCGTGTCGCGAACTTCTCCCCCTTCCCCAACGGTGAGCGACTCTCCCCATCTCTTTCCCAACCTCTTCTTCAAGTTTCAAATCGGCGATCTCGTGAGCTTCCCGCTCTCGTGCCATATCCTCTTCCAGCATCGCGATCAACTCGTGGAGGTCCGCACACTCCGTGTCCACCTCCCCCTGCCTCTTTGTAGTTTCTTCAACCTGCGCCTGCAACTCTTGAACTGGGGGGGGTCAAATATTCCAACTCAATCCCCACTCGAAGCGTTGCGCTGGTCCAGCTCCTCACGCAAGCGTTGGATAGCCTCGGCGTCGCCACTGCCTCTTTTCCGGGGGATCAGATGGTGTGTGACATACAAACTCTTACGCCTTCGACTCAGCCGCCTCCAACCGCGAGAGTAGCCGCCTGAGACGGGGTCAGAATGGGCTTGCAACGTGGAACGATCGCTCTGCCTCCGCATCTTGGCCTTTCAGCAGCGCAGCCTCCAACTACATCCGTTACAACAGGCCCCCCCCCCCTATCCACTTCGGTCCTCATACGTTCCAAATCATATCTCGAACTTCGGCTGATTTCATCCCTCTCCACGCGAATCCGCGACAGCTCCGCTGACATGCCCGATGAAGCCGCTTGGGCCTCTTGCAACCTGACCATGTGAGTAATGCGGGACTTAACGTCGCCAACAGTTGCGAATTCGTTGCATTTTCTTCTGCCAGCTCCCTTTCTCTGTCTGACAGCTGCATCGGTTAGAGACCACTTGTCTTCGGGGGAAAATCATGAACAAATAATATCTAAGGTTGCCACATGTACCCTATTGATTTCCATCTTAAGCTCTTCAATTTCGGACAGCAGCTGCAGCTTCACTTTCTCCGCGTCCAACATCTGCCCCATCGCATCCACAACCCCTGCGCCGCCAGCTGCAAGCTGCATGACAGCACCCCCATCCCCTTCTTGCAGACCCGCATAATCCACCTTAGATGCAAAGTCAGTGTCTCCGTCCGCATCCATTAGCTCCCCACTGTCCCCATCAGCGTCTTCTGACGGACCGCTGGATGGCGCCGGCAGAGCGAGATGGGCAGGGAGAGGCTGCCCAATGATGTAGTCCTTCGATTTCATAAAGTCGACTTGCTTCTCCAAGCCACTTGAATAAAGCCTCAATCTATTGTACTCAACTTGAAGCTCCTCGAGCATCTTCTCAAGCTCCACTGCAGATCGCCGTGCATTTACTTTCACTGCGTTTTTGACTAGCTTCGCGCTGCTTCAGTTAACTTGCAAAATCACGCAAGATGGACGTACCGCTGAGCAAAGCGCAGCGTCGAGATGGTCTCTTCCATGTTGAACTCATGCGGTGAACAGCACACCACCAAAGTTGTCTTCGTGTTTCCGCCAAGGGACTCCTGTGCAGGGTCAGAACCGATTCGAATGAACGAACTTGAAGAATCCTGGTTAGTTTGGAGTCTCTGTACGGTACATGCACTTTCTTGGACGAAGTCAGAGCGTAGATGCAATTTCCAAGTGCCGAAAGCGACTTGTTGATGTTCTTCGCTTCCTCCAACACCGACCCCGTCGCCCCAGTTTTGCCGACCTTTTCACTTCCGGCCAAGTCAACAAGATTCAACTTGCCAACTTTAGTGCTCCCTTCAGGAGACCGCTGTGTTACTGTCATAATAAACACCCTGCTCGACATCAGCGTGAAATGCGCCAGGAGCCACGAATGGGACCGCGACGACCGCGCATTCATCGCCGTACTCGCCTTCTTTTTGTTTTCGTCGCCGAGGGCAAGAAGTCTCCAAATGTCGCGAGGACTTTGAAGGTACTTAACGATCAATGGGAACGACGCCAAATCGAACCTCATCTGAAATGCCCTCGATATAAATTCCACGAGATGGACTCTCGTGCACCTTTAAATTGTCACGCTTAGGGTCGAGGAGGTCTCGAATGGTCTCGTTGTAGATTTCAAGAAATGAACCAGTGATAGAGATTTCAGTGCCAGCCTCGACGCTTTCCAACGTCTTGAAAATAAAGCTAAAATAACATGAGCTTATCGAGAAGGACTGTCAACGTGCAAGCGCGAGGAACGACACCCCAATGACCTTCGTTTTGGGCGTAGTCGTCGGGGCCATACATTGTAAATGTTTTACCAGCCCCAGTCTGCCCTAGTGCGGTGAGAATTTAAAGAACGAGGGAAAACCGTAGGCAAAAATCGTTCCATTGAATCCCTTGACGATATCACTGGCAGGTCATGACGAAGGAATTAACCAAGAACTGACTCGATCGTGGATTGAGCACCGTCTAAATAAATACTGGCCTTTTGCGTTAGGGGTTAACACATCGACAAAGTGTACTTGCGAATCGCTGGGAGTGAACACGTTATCGAAGTCAAAGTTCGCTTTGGACGTCCCCTGTTTGATTTCAATGCGACCCGGCACTGGAAACAAAAGTTGCTGCTGAGTTATCAACATGACAAAGTAGCAACCATTGTCATTTGCTTGTCCTTGTATTCTTCGATTTCCCTCTGATTGAAAGGTCGGAACCTCACAATGACTTTCACTCCACACGACGACATGCCCGTTTAAGAATAGCTCTAAATTCACTTTACAGAAATTACGTCAATGATCTGTAATTTTAATCAAAACGAAGGTTGGCCTCCCGAAGAATGACTCGGTTGCATCATCCCACAAGCGCAAAGTTAGAGTCGCAACTCCTCTGACGACATTCGGTAAATGGACTGTTCGGGAAATTGTGTTGTCGTCGCAGTGACGAAAGATGACCCAGTCTCCATACGAACACATTACGCACGTTTCTATTTGGATGAGAGGATCGCGCAACGGAGAACCTATGCTCATTCTAGCATTCACAACGATTGCATCGAGATCGAAGGTTGCACTGGATACAACAGAGCCGTTGATGGGCTGCTGAATCTCAACATCTTCGCCATCAAAATACGTCCAATTCATAGCAAACAAGCGCAACCGTCCGGAAATTCTGACAGGAATACGTCCAATCCGTCAAATTGCCCAGGTGCGGCTTTGCTCATGCTCCATTCCAGCCCAAGCATCGCTGCAAACGGGGTCACCAAGCTTCCTCCTCCAGGGGAATGAAGGGCAAAGGGCGCTGTCTCGGTGTCGAAGTTAAAAAAAACGCCATTCGTAGTCGTCATGTTCTTGACCACCCCGACGAGATTTTGCATGTAGTGATTCTTGCCGTCCCTTATCATGCGAGAAGGGTTCTGTGCACAGAAAATTTGCAAGCAAAGCTGATCGTATGTCACTTCTCTGGTATCGCAGAAGGTGATCGATTCGTTTAAAATGTTGAACATTGTTGTCGCAAAGGCAGCCAACAGCCCCGAGTTCGGCGAATGAAAGGAGTCTCCAACAAAAATAGGATAATAATTCGCCATTGAGGGCTCTGGGAAATGATTGACCTCAGCCCCAATAAGCATGGACTCTTGAGGAAGGCCTGAGATGAACTGAAGGAACTGTTGGGCAGGGCGGGAAAATATTACATCAGGAGCGTCGACGTAGACGACGAGGGACGTTGGCGGGATTCCTGAAACGTAGTCTCTGATCAAACGAAGCTTAGTCATCATGTTCTCAAACGGGACACCTTCTCCTAAGACTTTGATGTCAGGATAGCCAAAGAGCTTGGCGCTCTGTTGCAGTCGCCTGAGTCCAAACGAATTGTTCGCTGGAGTTGTGGAGACAGTGATAACGTCGAAATCGCTTTCTCGAGCATACATTTGGAAAACGGTGCGGACAGCAAAGAAAATCACGCCGTCGCTGTGAACGATGTGAGCAGTGCTCCAGAAGCCCCGAGATGATGTGTGTGTCAGGAACTTCTCGCAATCAAAGTGGCATATGCCAACCAGAGATGAGTTGCTTGTCTTCAACGATCGCATGAGCTTGAGGTCGAAGAAAAGTTCTCTACTGTCTTCCACTTCTGTGACAAAGAGTGTGGAAGGCACATCCCAGTCACTGAAATTGAAATGGCACATTCTATCTCTGTTGAGGGTGTCAGATATGCCCATCAAGTCTGCCGCATCATCGCTGTGTGCACGAGAAAGCTGATTCCGGCCTCTTGCCAATTTTTGGGTGACAACGTTTCCGAAATCTGTACTGCGAAGAGGAATGATTCTTGAGGGATGCGATTGTTCTACAAAATCAACGATGGCATTGATGCCATCAAAGGAGCTGACAAGAGATCGGAACAAAACGAGAAAAGCAATCAGAGCATGGCGACCTGTGATCATGAACACCTCCTTCAGATGAACTTTACGGAGAGCTTTACAAGTTGGATTACGAGGATTTCTCCTTCAGTTGTTCCTTCGGCGAACCTTTGGCGTACCAGAAGCATTGGATCAGGATGAGAATATTCAATATCGAAGCAAGCAGAGGCCCTGCCACGCCAAGAAGAGACTTCATTTCTTGCATGGAAGTGAACACTCTCGTCAGAGAACCGACGGCAAACATCAAGCAAGTCATTGAGCTGGCAGGTGAGGGCAAAACAAGATAGAAAACCTCAAATTAGACGTGTCCTTGCAGCACAAGTTCTTGTAGAACTGAGTGAACTTGCTCACAAGGCTGACCGGGATCATGAAACTGTAGATGAGATTGACGTAATGCAGAGGGACGTGGAAAACCAAGGAATACCCAGAAACTGAGAGCCTTTGCAATGAGTTTTGAAAAAAAGAGGGTCAAAACAAGGAGACGAGGAGGAGCGCTTTGGGAACTGAAAAGGTGGAAGAGGCTTTTCTGTACTGCGCGAAAAGGAAGATCAGAACGACGTCTTGATTGTCAAAAATAAAAGGCAGAAGAGACTCTGAAGAATGATGAAGAAGGCTTCGCCCCATGCTGTCACTGGGTGATTGTTTCGTACCGCCCAGGATACCAGTGACACGTAACTTCACGGAGTGAGAGAAGAAAGTTGGGGCGTACCAAATAACCTCGAGAAAAATGCTGAGGAATGAGAGGCCCTCCACAGCCTTGTTCCGCATGCAGAGCATGATTTGGGGTAGCTTAAGAATTGAAGAGAAAAGGATTATCCCGATTCCCAACATCTTAGACGTCGCAAGCTTCAGGCATTCCACATCTATCAACGTTAGTGATGGATAGGATAGAAAGAACCTTGAAAGTTGAATTCCAAGAAGAGTGCGTTGGTGCATTCGTCGCCAAGGACAGACCGCACCTTGTCAAGCATCGATAACAACTAATTGTCAATTGTTAGTGCGAGAATTGAGGATAACATGGCAGACCGAATTTTCAAGCTCTTCCTTCTAGCAGGCGGGAATTGGGATGTGCTGCCAAGTGAATTTAGGTCTGATGCAGTCAGCAAGTCGTGGCGGCACTTCGAAATGAAAACGTCGATGAAGTTCTTCATTACAAACAGACGAATCTGCAGATTCTTCAGAGAATGCAGCCTCGACCAGTGCATACAATGAGAGCAGTGCGCAAAGTCCTCTTTTTCTCTAATTGTCAGGAACCTGAACCTATTTTCAAAAACTTGGAAGAAATCCCTCTCGTTCTCTGAGGTATTTGGCCGGTTGAGAGTAATGTTGATGCACTAAGGAAATGTTCGCTAATGTTACATAATCTTGTACAATTATGACATACTTGTCATGTGACTACCGCCACTGCCATTCTGGTTTTGCATTTGGGGATGGTGCACGCTGAAGCCGATTCCGAGCCCACTGTGCCCCGCATTTGGTTTCAAGCTAACAAATCATCATCATTTCAAGAAGATTGGATACTTCTTCTCTCTGCTGCTTTCGTCGTTCCAATTGCTTTCTGAGACGCTCCCTTGACTCAAGATACGACTGCCGCTTTTGCTCCTTAAACTCTTGTTGCTTCAAAAGCTTCTCTTGCTCCACTTGTTCTGCCCCTAATGGGATCAATTTGAAGGTCATTCCACGCACAGAGATCAAGGTCTGGTCTGTGAATCGAAAACGACAGCCGTGCAGTGGCGACCGACGGCACAGCCGAGATTCCACTTCGCACAATAGGCGTCTGCATGGTGTCATCCTATGCAGCAGGCATTGAACCAGTTGTTCGATTAATGACATGGTTGAGGAAGAGCGGCTCGTAGCGCTTGACGGGCGGCTCTGTCCGGCACGTTCTTGCAACTTTGAACTGAGCGGAAGGACATTTCGGCGACAACCTGAAGCCTTCTCGAGCGCTGCAACAACAGCTGGGCCAACGCTTCAGTCCGCTGCTCCTGTCGGTCATGTCTCCAGTGCTCTTCCTGCTTCATCTCTTCTTTGATTTTCCGCTGAACACATTTTTTCATCTCTGCCATGAATGAATTCACAAACAACACGAACAACCTTCTTGGCCGCTGACGACTTTGTCTGTGACTACTATGTCTCTGCGGCTGGGTGGAATGGCATCTACATTAGACCACGAAGGACCCAACGATTTAAAGTAGTTTTTGTCCTTGACATAAACGGGGTCATGATTTACCTGAAACATGAGAATGCAAATGAAGTCAAAGAACTGGCTCCACAGAGCCCAGAAGACATGCAGTCCTCTCCTGTACATTTCTCCACCGAACTGCAGCCTTTGGCAAATAAGAGTTGGGGCGGAATTCGAAAACCTCTAATTCCATCTTTTGAAGCTTTACAAACTCGCGATGACTAGAGAGTCACTATGAACAGCGACATACTACTGTTGAGGTCGCACAGATGAATGCTCTGCCCCATACAAGGTTCGCATTGGAGCACTGGTTGGCCTCGCACGTGAAGTCATCCTTCCGTTGCCCTCACCAATCCAAAACTGCTCTAAAGTCAGAGTATTTAAAATGAGTTCCGCACCTTCAGCTGAAGCGAAAACGGTCAAGAACGAACGAGCGGAAAAGCTGGAATCTCTGCGAAAGCGGATCAAATTGGAGAGAACAGATGTTGAGCCGTCCAGAAAAGAAAAAAAGCGGGCAAAGAAAGACAACATTCTGGGTATTTACTTTCGTTGCGCCCCTTACTTGCAGAACAAAAACGAGCAGGCACGTGGGTGCCCCCAGCGAAAACAGCGGACCAAGATGATGTGGCCCCTTCGCCGCCAGAAAAAGAACAAAAGAAACTAAAACCAATCCATTGGAGGTGTGTGCATCCCACGTCCGTTTGAGACTCTAGGTTTGACGCAAAGAAGAGGTGGGAGCAAAAGAGAGGAATGTAGACTATTCGGCCTCCTTATCGTCTTCTCGCTCTACGACCGCGTACAAGATCCGAAGCGGTTTGAAGATCAAAGGCAGATCTCCGACGTTATCGGACGTCACAACCATGAAGTCGAACGAAATTCCGACGTTGACGGAAGCTTCAAGATTTGGAACTTTAGGGTATCGCTGTGAAAAGTGATTTAGAAGAGTGTGCTGTGCTCTTGCCCTCCGAACGTAAGCCTTCAACGCTCAGACGCACCTCTCAGCAACTCTTAGTGCCTCTCCAACAGTCGAGTGGTACTTTGCAACCGCCTCACTCTCCAGACCGTCCTCAAATGTAGCCTCATGAACCATGAGCGTTACATCCTGCGATTTCAACTTCAATGACAGCGCAACAACCTTTGCCGCGTCTGCAAAGTCGTCAAGAGGCCTTGTGTCGCCGGAGTACCTTCGGGATGAGGGAGACTATGGGTTGGCCCACGCGATGGACCACCCGCTTGTGTGCTTCAACACGCAGCCATGTGAGTCATAGCAATGCAGAACTGGAACTGTTCGAAACTTGCATGACATTGACGAGGCGATGAATGCATCAGTTTCCGCATCAAGGCCATCTTCTTTGATTGGAACGAAGTAAAATCGAGCCCCGTCCAGATCGGCCATCGCCTAGCGAAAATGAGTATCTGACCAAGAAGTGTAACCGTCAGCCAAGGAAGCAACAGAGCAGGCCCCACGACGATGAGAGGGTTTGGCGACCCTCGTTTACACCTTTGAGACAAAATGAGGGGGAGGCCCAGATGGTGATCCGCGTGGAGATGGGAAATGAATACAAGCGTGAGGCTATCCAACACATTGAGGGCCTCTTCTGCCCCCACTGCAGAGCGCAGTTGGAACCACGTGCCCTCCCCGGCATCAAACAAAGCCGATGTGCCATTGGCCAGCTGAAGCAGGAAGGAGCTGACTGCGTGGTTACAAAAGCAGATCACGACCCTCACCGTTGCGGTACTTGGACGGAATAGCTGCGCCAGTCCCAAGGAAAGTGAGCTTCCATGCGGGGCTGTTGGAGCCCTGCGGTAGCGTCATGTTCGAACGCACTTCTTCGATCGAGTTCCGCAACTCTTCGTTAGCCTAGCTTGTGAGCACAGGCCAACCAAGACAAACTGCAATCAGCTCTTCCACAAGGCGATCAGGGCTCTCTGCGAGGCAAAACAAGCTTTCGGACGGTGCTGACAAACCCACAGAGCTCTCTGGTGCCAGAGTGTACGTCAAGAGAGGAGCCGCTTCAACTGCTGGAGAAAATGAGACATACAATGTCGATGGCAACTGCTTGATGATTTTTCAGCTCCAGAAAGTCGTCGCAAAGGAGGGATTTCAGCTTGAGGGAAGAAGGAAGGATGGATGGCGTTGAGACGCAGCGTGTGGAGACGCACTTTTTGAAACGCAACGTCAACGGTGGGAGATCCAGCGAAAATGTGCTTTGGCGTCAGATGACTAACAACACGGCCCACCTGCGCTGAAGATTTTTGCAGCAGCCGCTTCATCGCTCCGCTAGCATGTGCAGATTGGGGACCAACGTGGACCACGACGGATGCGACGGAGAGGGCATCAACAAAGGCATGCAGCTCGAGAAGTGAGTCCAGTTGGGCATCATTCGCAATGTCGAGCACAATAGAGGTCTAACGACTCATTGATTGGCCCGAGAACACGAACCCTTCCTTTCTGCGCAGGGCCAACGCAATCTTCGGGACGAACAACTTTGCCATCGGGTGTTGTGATGCTTTCACCTTTAACCAAGCGCCCGCATAGTGGACCCGACGGGACTCCGAGTTGTAAGGCCTTGACTCGATCGAATTTGCCGGGAATTGTCGGACCTTGGATAACGTAGCACAGACGGGGCATGTCAACGCCGACAGAAGACACGAGCGTGCCACACAGTTGGACATCACGAAACCGTTTATGACGTGGAGATGTGACAGAGGGCACGGCAATAGCAGTGACGTTACAGCCACCAATGGAAAAAACCGAAACGCTGTCAACTGCGGAGATTTCGACGTTCAAATTGGGACTTTCCTGTCAAAAAGTGGAGACTAAAGCAAACCGGTAGACAAAGGACTGAAACGCTCGATTGAACAATCCCTCAATCGGAGCGGGTCCGATATATTTGAGCTTGTTGTGTCCCTTGTCAGAAAGGGTCAATGTCATGCCTTTTCTCGTCAATCTACAAAATAAAAAGAATCACCTGGAATACCCCCCATTGTTTCAGAGCTGATTCTAGTGAACAAGAAGTAGCTCAGCTTCCCAGTGCGAAATCTTCTCTCCGTGCACAACCTCTGAGTGCCATCCGGGACATTGAAGAGGGCTCGAACTGAAGGGGTCACCAGCGCGACCGAAGGGCTGGTGTCAATAGCGCTTGAAGCCAAAACACACACTGACGCCATGAGCTGAGTCGTCGGAGGGCTTCGCAACAACTCTAACAAAGGTGAACAATTAATTGTTATCGATGAAAGCAGTCGTTTTGGTTCTCTGTGCCTTTGCTGTATGCAGTTGCGAAGTTCTCTATTTGAATTCCTTGCATCATCCTGAAGCTGTATGCAATGATGGAACGCCTGCCGGATTTTACGCAGCATCTCCTCGCAGCGACAAATGGATTGTCCATTTGGAGGTTGTCTGTTGTACCATTTGGGCTCACCGGGTAGGGAGGATATTGGTGCTACGATCAAGCATCTTGCGAATCCCGATGGAATTCTTCCCGCGACCTTATGTCTTCTGATTCGTGGCCAAAGACTTTCTCGGAGTCTGGAATTTACTCCACTGACTGCTTGGTGAACCCATTTTGCAATTGGAACAAAGTGTTTGTTAAGTACTGCAGCTCAGATGCATGGGCTGGCAATGCATCTGCTCTAGGCTACAAGTTTCACGGCCATGCGATTGTTCGTGAAGTTTTCACTGCGCTGTTGAACGACTTCGGGATGAATGAGTCCTCTCATGTCGTCATTTCTGGTTGCAGTGCGGGTGCGCGTGGCGCGATGTTAAACATGGATTTCGTTGGACAAATGCTGCCCAAGTCAGTCAAATTCGGCGGCCTTGTTGATTCCGCATGGTGGGTGGAGGATTCCGCGATGAAATCCTACATCAGAGGCCTGTTTGAGATAACCAAGATTGCAGTGCAATTGCACAATACGGTCATAGCCCCATCATGCGCGCTGGCACATCCAGGCGAGGAGTGGCGCTGCCTCATCGCAGCATCTGCCCTCCCCCACTACTCGACGCCTTACATCACCCAAGCGTTTCAATTCGACCGATTTCAGGTGTGAGGACGGCGGTCCCATCTCATCCGCCAGGTTGACTACTACACCGGCGGCGCTCAGTTTGCAACTCAGAGAACTTGTTCTGAAATAGCAGATTGCCGAAAGACAAAGCTGCGACAGAGTTTGCTGTCGTAAGGCCGCTCACCAGTTTGTGTGTAATTGTGCAGGACTTCCAGCGCCGATTATATTCTTCGCTACTGAATCGGTCGCCCAACGTCTTGTTCAGCCCCGCATGCTACATTCACTGCTCAACAGAGGGAGACGTAGGTCAAGGACGGGTGCCATAACCTTGACAGAACTTTTGGAAAATTCAAGTGCAGGGGCACTCGTTGGCGTCATTGACTCGAAAATGGTTATCTGGGGAGGAGGGGGACTATGATGTGCGCGATGTCTGTGATTCATTTGCTTGCGGCGCAGGCTGCCCAGCCTTGTAGAGCATCTAATGAATGTTTGCAGTGTTACCATGTCCCCTTACAGTCATTCCAGATAGGTTGAGGGGCTGTGAGTAGCCGAGGGTGAACAACATGCAGATACGCACACTGCAACGCTGCGTCGCTGAGAACCCGATACGCCCCACTTAGGGAGGGTTTCGTCAGATGTGGGCGAGGATGACTTTATCGGTTCGATAAATCCGCGCAGCGGGCGCGAAATGCAACCAAGCCTCTTATCGCAACCTTCTTATTCTCACCGACAAGCTCCTGCGTGTCAAATCGGCCATTCCAGAGCCGACGAGGCGCTTCGATGACCCGTCCGAAGCACCAGCGGGACGAAAATGAATTTTTTTGGGCTGTCCTTAAAGGCTGCGTTGCCTTGGCTGCGCGCAGCTTTGAAGCTTCGAATAAGGACGCCACAAGCACTGGTCATGGACTGCTGTCACATACAAAAACAAACCAGTCGCTTCGCTTCATTTTCTGATGGCCCTTTTGATGCCCCCTTCTCCTCCACCAAAACTGACTGAACGTCCAGAACTCCGAACGTCCAATCAGTTCCACCCTCATGGCTGACGAATGGCACGCGCTGTCCTTCCCAGCGCCCCTCAAGCGCACCCTCAACCTCTCCTCCCTCCTCCCCTCCGGCCCCCCCCACCGGCTTTTCAACTTCGTCTTTTTTCTCCTCTTCTTCGTCCACTTGGCTCGCATACCCCTCGTCGCCTCTCCTTTCCCGTGGTCGTCCATTCTCTCGCCTCTTGTCGACGCCGTTGACGTCTTGTCCATCCCCGTCGTCGTCTACAGCTCCAACATCGCTCGCGTCGTCGTCCTCTCCGTCGTTCTCACCCTCACCCTCTACGTCGTCGCCTTCGTCTTCTATGCAGCGTCAGGAGGGGTGGCGCTGCAAGGCCGCCTCCTCACGTCCCTTTGCAGACTCTCCCTTGGCCTCATTCAGTACCTCTCCCTCCCCTTCCTCTACCTCCTCTTCCCCTTCTTCATTTGCCAGGCCCCTCCATCGCCAGTGGCCAGCGTTTCGGCCGTCTCCTTCTTCTGTGGCTCCTCCGACCCCGGCGCTCTCGCCATGGCCGTCCTAGCCTACGTCAGCGCCATGCTGACGCTCGCCTGCACTATTTTCGCCCACTTCTCCCACATTGCGGACCCTCTCTCTTTTCACCTCCTCGCCCGCACAAGCCCTCGCCTCCCTCTCGTTTTGGTCGTCTTTGGCTGGGTTCATTTCCTCCTTCAGCGCACAGTCGGAGTCGCTTTCGTGTCCTCCTCAGGTCACGTTGCAATCGCAGCGTTTGCAGCGGCTTCGTACGCCATCTTTGCGGCGCTCTTTGCAACCCTCCAGCCGTTCTTCTCCTCGCCAATGAATGCCGTGGCCACAGCGGGCCTGTCAGGCGTGGCGTGGACCAACTTTTGCGCTATGATCGTTGCGCTCACATCCGCCAACGCCGACGGCACCGTCGCCTACGTCGCGCTTCTGCCTGTTGCAGTGCTCTTGGGTTACATCGCGGCTAAGATCCGCCGACAAGTCGCCATCAACAAAGCCCTTGCGGCGCTTAAAGTCCCGTCCGAAGCTGATCTTTATCCCGACGGTGATGCGCGTCGGACGTCAATGCGGCATGTGGGGTTGCTGCGGCGCATGTCGATGCGGGCGATTGCGGCGGTGGCTCGGATGCGTGGGCCAAAAGCAGCGTCAAGAGTATGTCACCAGAAGACGTTGACGCTGACGGAGTAGGTGGCGCCGGCACCGAGAGGAGGGAAGCAGCCCATCGCCAAAGTGCGTGCGGTTGAAATTAACCTCGAGGGATTGGAAGATGACATCATCGCGTCAAAATTACACCGCGCGTACGTCCAAGATTTGCCCACATCAATCAGCTACGCCTTCAGCGCTGCAGCCGTCGAGGCGTCGACACGCTTCCTCCAGCGCGACCCCCCTGCTGCGGTCTTGAATGCGGCTGAGGTTCTCCTGAAGCAGGGCATGCTTGAGCACCCTCAGTCGATGTACTTGCGACTTTTGGTGAGCCGAATGGGCCGTTCGTTCTGATGCTTAAGTACGTGTCCTTTCTCCTGCACTTCCGCCGCAACCTCCCCCTCGCGCGTCTGCGGGTTGAAGATTTGAAACGGATGGACCTCCCTGTCGACATTGCGCTCTCCCTTTTCAAAATAGAACGCTCGCTTGAGGCTGCCCGCGCTGACGCCGCATTTTCGGAAGGCGACGCTTCGGCTGCCGGTAACGAGAGGCTGCAAACAGTCCTCAAGACAGCTCAGCGCACCTCCTCGACTGCGCGCAAGTTGATGCGCGAAATCATCGCAATCATCGCCAAAATAGCACCCGACGACGCGCTGAGTGCGGCTTCTTCATCAGTCGCCAAATCTGTTATCTTTCAAGGCAACTTCTTAGCAGCCGCCGCCAAAGTTTCCGACGGCGCGCGGCAGCACCTCCTCGAGCTTTTTGAGGACCTCCACGCGACGGAGCGGGAGGCGGAGGCTGCGTTTGAGCAACTTCTCACCCGCAACTGTAACAGTGTTTCACCGCTGTTAGTTTACGCTAGCTATCTTGCGGACGTCAAATTCGACGCTGCGGGGGCTGAGGCGCTGCGGCAGCGAGCGGCTGCTGCCAGCGCGGCTACGAGCGACACTTCATCGGGAAAAGATGTGGGGCTTCAAGTCGCGCACACGCAGGGCGCGAAAGAGGATGAGGGTGTGCGCGTGCGGGCGCTGACGTTGCGCCTCAAAGTCTCGACGCTATCTCTGACAGCTCTTGCGGCTATTATGTTTGCCATTTACGTTTACTTTCAAGCCGGCCTCGGTACCCGGATCGTAAGCCACTTCGTCAGCGGCGCGCGCATGGCGATGGCGCAGGACCTTGCGTTTAAAAGCCGCTCCCTTCTCATTGCCGCAACAGGAGGAAACGCTACGGGGGTCGCCGTTGCGCGCGAAGGCGTGGCCAAACTGTCGGCGCGGCTGTGGGCGGTGTCGCTCTCCCTCACGCAGGACTTCCCTCCATTGTCAGGGTCTCTGTTCACGTACCTCAACGACCCCTCCGTTCCAATCCTCGTCGCCTCTGCCGCTGCGTCCACGTCGCAACTTCAAATCTCCCCCTTTGAGCTTATCTCATCCTTCGCTGCTTCCGCACGCGTCATCGCCAACGCCTCCACAACCCGATTGGGAGCATTCGCCCCCACAGATCCCTCCACCTTCCCCGAGCTCTACTTCGTCCTCCAAAACTCGCTTGGGATCAGCCGCGTCATTGACCAAATAACTGGCCTCCTCGCCGACGAAATCTCCGCGGCGCTGATGGCGATTGTTGCGGCGGTAGCGGCTGTTGCGGCGCTCATCATCGTTGTTGAGTTTGCAATCACCTTCCTCTTACTCAGGCGGTCGGTCGAAGCTATTTTTGCAGAGCTTGCGACTCTTATTGACACGTTTTGCTCGGTCTCCAAGCAACAGTGGCTGGAGTTCCTCCACAGTGCCGTCGCCAAGTCGAAGGTGGCTAAGAGATCGCGCGGTGGAGGGGAGAATGACGACCAAAGCGACGGTAGGGACAGCGAGGAGTCAGACAGCTCGTCGGATGAAGCGACGGATGACCACACGCAATCGCATAACCCGAACAGCCAAATGGGGACGAAAGTAAGCAAAGGGGGCGTTGACGGGAAGGTGCAGTTTGCGCTCCAAACGAACGGTGGCGCCAATGCGCAAGCGTTTGCGTCGAGTAGCCGGAAACTGTCGACCCACAAACAAGGGGAGGCCAAGAGTGCCCTGAGGAGTTTTTCAGCCTTCGAAAATGGCGCACTGGAGGAGGAGGGAGAGGAAGAAGATGAAGAGGAAGAAGAGGAGCGCGACGAAGAGGAGGAGCGCGAGCAGCGGGAACGCGCAGACGCTCGGCGGAAGGAGTTGGAGGAGGCAGCACGCGAAGCCGCTGCGGAACGTAAGCGCGCACATGAGCGGGAGCGGAAGCGAAGGGAAATGAGGCGACGCCTGGACTCGGATGGGCAGCAGCGGCGGGACAAAGTGTCGCGAAAAGCCGCCATCGGCGCGTCGTACATCCTCACCCTCGCCGTCATTGTGTTTTGCGTCGCGCTCTTCGTCGCTTTTGCGGCATCCCAAGTTCTCGCCACTACTGACGCAGTGGAGGGGGTCACGGTGTCGCTTCATCGGCACTACACGTTCGCGCGCTCGGCGCTGGTTGCGAGGGAACTTGCCATCGCCAACACACCATCCATGGCTTCCCTTCGTTTCAACGGCACAGCCATCACCTCACTGGCGTCAACAGCCCACATGCGATGCCTCCTCGATCGCTCGGCGCATGCAACCCTTGCGTCCGATTACGCGCTTATTTTCGGCGCCGGAGTGCCCACCGCACGCTTGTTCGAATCGAGGGGGTGGTCAAAATTTAGTGCCGCGGATGATTGCTCCCCGTTTGCGGCCAATGAAAACATCTTTGCAAGGGCTTACAAGACCAAAGACGTGCGGAGCCACCGAACGGTGGACACGATGACGTTCCAAGCGACGTGCCTGACGGACATCCGCGACCTCAGCATCGTCAAGGCCGCGACGGCAGGGAGTCGCTTGCACCCTGTGTTTGAAGAGCTGCAGGAGGCTCGTTGCCCTTTCTTTGAGGGCGGAGACCCACAATTTCAATTCGGCATGCATCGACTTGTGGAGGGCTTTGTCAGTAACGCGGACAAGATCTTGGCGGAGGGGAACAACGTCGTGACGACGACGTTCAAACCGTATGAGGAGATGATGCGAGTTTCGGTGTCGTCACAAGAGCTGGGGGTCGGAATGATGAGGGTGGCAGCAGAGCTGCTAAGTGATGAGCTCGACGACACAACAACGGCTTTCTCAATCAACAGCGGCCTGTTTGCGCCAATCATCGTAGCAGCGCTGTTTCAATACATTTTCCTCGGAAGCCGTATCACGAAGCTGTTGAAGGACAATGTCGGGATTGTCAGCATCACAAACCGCTTGCTCCATGCGGCGAATTCGAAATACAACCAATCGGAGAAGAAGGAATCGATATCCTTGAGCGGAATCGAAGGAGAGAGCGAGATGGCGAAAAGCAGCTTCAGCTAGGCTTTTTCATTGTTGTACCCATAGCATGATATCGAATTTGTAAGAGCACTGTCATCGTCTTAAAATCCCGTTAAAAATAGTCATTAACCGATGAAGGCATTCGCAGAGCTTCAACGAGAGGAAGAGCAGCGCAGAGCGCTGGAGCGAGAACGTAGAAGCAAGCTTCAAGGCAATCGTCCCCTTGCATCGCTCTCGGCGCAAGTAGCACCTCCAAATGCTGGAATGGATGCTCCGTTGGCGATGGTAGGTTTCTCGAATAGCCTTTCCGCTGGAAAGGATGCAGCAGCTACTGAGCCTGTGTTGGGTAAGCCGCAGCGCGGATCAGAAGTATTTGATCCTAATGAATTTGTCCGAAATATCAAGAGAGAAGTCAACCTAGTCCTCGCTGAGAGTCCCTCGTCTTCCGCGGCTTGTTTTTTCTCATCTCGAAGAGACCGTCGATGCGCTCTCGATCGCTTTGCGTTTTTTGTTCGAATTGATGACGTTTCCGCCCTCATTTGTCCCCAACCTCACAGATATCTCCTTCTGCAGCCCAGTCTGTTTTCAATGAAGCATTTCGCGCCCTCCTTGACCGCGCCGCAAAAGACGTCGAGCGCATTCGCGATATGTCCCTTCGCATTTTGCTCAAGTCCGCGTCCTCCAGGTCCCCTTACAGTCCAACAGGTTTCTCGACGTGGTTTCTGACATTTCCTCCTTCACCCCCCTTGCCCTCCCAGTCGCCATCGACCGCCTCGCGTCGGTGCCGCCCAAAGAGCCCGCAGAGGATGTTCGGCTACTTCTCATGCTCATGCTCTCACGTACCGCCTGTAACGGGAGCCGCTGACTCCTTAGGCATTGTCGCCCTCAGCGGCCGTGAGATCGTCCCCTACGTCGCCGACATTTGCACCACCCTCTGCGTTGCCGCAGGGGACCCCCACCCCGAGGTGCGGCGCGAAGTCTGTGAGGCAGTGCGCGTCCGCCCTCCTCCCGGAGCCAACCGTCGCAGATGATCCTCCTTTGCAAAGGGCTTGCAATGCGTTTGAAACCTCGCGTTGCCGCAATGGTCCAGGCCATCAAACCTTCGCTCCGCCACAAACTGGCGCGCGTCCGCGTCTCAGCTATTTCGGTTCCATCAAACTAAATCCGAATGCTCTGATGCCGCAGGCAGCTGCGATGCTCGTCCTTTGCGGCGGGTCCGACCAGATCGTCGACCTCGTCGCTTATCAAGAGCCCAACGTGCTGCCAATTAAGGACTTTTTCTACGACGAGAATCGAGTCGCGTCAGTCAACTATCTCGGCGCCCTTGTGACGGACGCGACGTTGGCTGTTCGTGAGGCATTTTTCCAAATGATTGGCGATTGGATGACGTGAGGGGGGGGGTGCAGGAGAGGGGGGGTTACATTTGGTAGGACGCTGTCGGACCGGTGGGACCACGAGTCGAGACTCTTGCCGTTTGTTTGGCTCCTCGATGCTGGCCCTGCTGATGTGTCAGTTGATGAGCGGCATCATCGACGAGAGTGACGTCATCAAAGCCGCTTGCTTCGAAATTCTCGAACGCGTTGGTGAGGCGTACGTGCGCGATCACGAGGAGGAGCTTAAGTACTCGAATTTAATATCCTCCTTCATCATGACACATCAATTTGATTTCCATGCCACGACTTATTTCCATCACGGGAAGTGGCTGCCAGAGGATTTTCACTCCTTGAGGAATCTTCTAAAATTGCTTGATTCCGCCACTTGTTTCCTGTCTTGACGACGTAATGACCCTTTTTTAGAGACCTACGCTACTACGGCGTCCACCTCGAGACGGAGCAGAACAATCGCGAGCGATGGGCATCCGCGCCGCACCCCTCCCCATTCACCCGTCGCCCTCACCTCGGCGCGCGTCTGACCGTGCGGAACCACTTCAGGTCGCCGTTGCGCCTCTTCTCGCTGACAGACATTTAGGCGTCTTGTTAACACGATCGCAAAGGAGATGATCGAATGGAACGAATCCATCCGATGGAAGGCAACGGCCCTCATGAACACCTTCCTCCTCTACATCGTACCCCCCCGGCTGGGCCCGGAGCTGGCAAGGACAGAGCACTCCAAAG
>JAIYDP010000069.1 GCA_027487435.1 Verrucomicrobiaceae bacterium
CGTGGCAGCCGTCGACAGCCATCAGAGGGGTGATGCAGGAGTTGACGGACTTGTTGCTGGCGGGTCAGCTTCACGACTGACATCCGATACACGACGGAGGACGTCGAGGGGTCCCATTGAGAGAGGAGGACGGTGCATGCGCCGCACCCTCCCTCACCACAGCCGAGCTTTGTCCCGGTCAGGCCAAGACGTGAACGGCTAAGGATACTTCAAAAATGATATCCAAGAGGACATGATGGGAAACAATTCAAATCAAGCTTGTCAAAGAGCGGGATATCTCTTAAGAATGACGACAGGGGCTGCGACGGATTGTACCCCTCCTCGAGTTTGACAGCCTTTCCGTTGACGAAAGCAGTCATGCCCGTCTTGTACGTCGCAACGATCGTCTCCATCTCGGCAACTTGAGGGACAGCTTCGTCCCGCTCCTCTGTTGCCCTCTTCAGCGTCGAATCCTCTTGCACAACTTCTTCGTCCAGCATGTGCAATCACTTGGAGCTTGAAGCGAAGCGAAGCGAAGCGAACTTCAATCGAAGCGTCCTGTTTGCTCTTCCCCTTGTTGCCCCGCGCAGGAGGCCTTCAAGTCCATTGCAGCGATTGGGTAAGGAACCCCTTCGTCGCCTTTAGGTCTTTTAGTGGCCTGCGAAAATGGACTCTGCGGCCAGGATCCGGTGTTGGCGAGGCGAGGTGCCCTGGCGCACACAGTCGAAGGTAGCTGGATTTTCTGCAAACTGGACGCTTTCCAGCGACAAGACTCATTGTTTCCAGTCGCGCTCATGTTGCTATCAGATTTGCTTGCAATGTCTGTTTTTTTTTGTGAATTCTGAACAAGGGCTGAGCCCTGCTTCAGACGTGAGTGGACCATGTTACAAAATAGTGTACAGCGACATACAGATAGGGCAATCGCCGCTTAGCCGTTGGACTTTCTCGTGGACCGCATCGTGGAAGATAGAGTTGCCGATTTTTCAGTTGCATCTTTCCACATCACAGGCTCTTCGTAGCGACGGCCCGGTCGAAACTTTGTGCAGCCTTGAGACCTGTCTCCCTGTGGCTGTAGAGTTAGTCTAACAACAGTGACGCGAACAGCGTCCTTGAACGATTCCATCTTGAACCGCGCATCGTCCCATGGGAACTACAAGTTACAAACAACAACGAAATCGCACCTTTGTGGGGATGTACCTGACTTCAGAGCCTTGCTGCACGTTGATGGAGGAAAAGGGATGCGCGTTTATTTTCCTTCTTGTTTCAGAAAGAGAAATGACAATTAACCTTTGCTCTGTGTCAATCTGCTGTCGAAACAGCTGTAAAGTCTGGTTGTCCATGACCTGATTGCGATCGAACGTATTCATTCGTCCAAACGACTTTTTAAAATAACAAATAAAGCAACAGTCTTTAGAGGCAGATGGCACGAGTATGCGGACAGAGATTGGTTCATCGGATGCGAAGAAGCGGCGTGTCATGAAAGTGGTTGTCATAACGGTGACAGCAATTCAGCTTGTCAAGTCTCAGACAGGCGCTGGGACGTTGAGTGGCATTGATGCGTACGGGAGGCTTGCTCGTTTTTTCGCCGCTCAAGAGCGAGTCTCCGTTCTTGCTCATATATCTGTTGGCGACCGTTTGGAGGCACAGGCATACGCTTCATCATCCGACTCAGACTTCTATTTTCTTCAATCTTGTCGACTGCTGTTCAGGAAGCCTTTCCTTGTTGAGCATCATCCTATGTTGAACGTTGTCGACCTCAGAGCAGGTTCTTTGTCTCTCCGCATTACTCCCTCTGTTAACATTCTCAAAGTAGTGTGTTTGAGGCAAGAACAGATGCAAGCCCTAGTAGTCCATGAACAGCATGGTGTCCCATGCGAAGCCGTTCTCGACTTGTCAAGACTGCCGCGAAACAATTCTTTGAGATCATGCGAGGACTGCTTTGAAGCCGTTGGGTATTTTCGAGAAGAAGAGCACGGTCACAGGCCGATCTTGAAGCCCACCCTCTGCTCGTCAATTTCGCAAATCCAACCTCAAGTTTGTAAGGGCCTCCGAGAGGTCATGGGCGAATTCATTTCTGGATGTCCTTTTTCAGCAACAGCAGTGTTCTCCATCGTTTCATCTCGTTTATTTTCTGGCGGGCCCCAGGAGCCGGTTCGGTTGCCAGCTCTGCGAGGATCAATCTTGGTGGCGCCTCACCAGCAGCCGCAGTCGTCGAGGCTATTGGTGGAATCAGACGACGAATACCATGTGTGCTTTGTCGGGTTGTCTGCTGTCGCGTTGAACCTGATGCAGGCTGCTCAGTGTCCGCTTAAAGTCAAGGCGCGATTCGTTGCATTCGGACCCCATGTTGCCAGACTGCATTCCATTGAAATCCAAGAGGAAAAGTAAACCAACATTTACAATACACTAGTGGTCGCTGGGAGTCTCGGCCTTCCCTCTCGTCTTCTCATAAATCATCTCCGCGACACAGTATGTCGTAAACACTGCGACGGCGATGCCAAGACCTGAATGTTAAGAAAGAGATACAGGTTGAAGAACCCGGAAACATGGAACGAACGTTCTTTGCATTCGAAATGATCGAATTTTTTCGCCACGCTTCGTTTTTCGCCAACACCATAACAACTAAAGACTAAAGATCTATTTTCTTGACCACCCCCCTCTTTCGACGATGGAGGCTCCGGCTCAGTCCTAATGTTGTTGTTTCTCGGATTTTTTTCAAGGAGCAGGTGACTCTCCTTCGCTGTGCTGATGCATCTGCCATTTCTAATAGCGAGGAACCTGTTGGTTGGTTCTTCGTTACAATGATGGCAAGAGAAATTGACAGTCAACCGCGGATACTTGATTCATCATCTGAGTAGTTTTCCGACCGACTCGCCTACATTTAATCTATGTCTTCCATGATTTTGTCTCATTCGTGTCTAAACATTGTCTTTTTTCATTTGGCTTGTTCTGAAGTTCGATAGCTTCCTCTGAAAGTCCATGCAGACTCTTCTTGACATCGGAGACGTCGTCATCTCTGGCTATCAAGGTCAACGGTGGAGTGTCCAAGCGACTTCTTTTTAAGAATGTCGACGACACGGATCTTGTGGCTTGATGAAGCAGAATGTTATTTCATGTGCTGCCTCATTCGTCATTCTTGTGATTCTTGTGTGTAAGTACACTGAATCCCGGAAGGAATTCCTGAATTCTATGTCCTCAACATTCCTAAAAATAATCTTTAAGTGGGGTTCGTCTGGCAAGATCATGAACCAACAGGAGCGACAGAATGACCAACAGAAGCGACAGACTGTGCCATGGCAATTGTCCGATGGGCAGTTATACAAAAGAAGTAGCGACCTCTGGGCTATGACGTTTTCGCTGTGCCTTTTCATCGCGTTTTTGGCGTTGGCCAGTGTACTCAGCATCCGCATGCTTGCCATACAGTTTTCCCTTGACATGGCGCCAGTGACGGGGGAGCTTTCGCCGTATGGTCACATCAAGTGTAGCTTATGTCAAAGATACAAGTGGAGCGAAGACGTGTCTGGAAGCAAACAGTCCATGCAGTGGACGAGCTGGATTTGCTTTCTCGCCCACACTCTTTCCCTCTGGATTGTCGTTTTCTTTGCGCAGCGTCTCCGCGAGCTAGAAAGTAGCACCGGCTTGACATCATTTTCAAGTTTGTTGTCCTATGCAAATGTTGAACCAGCAGCTAAGTTAACAAAGTTCAACGCCATCGCCTTCTTTGTCAACGCCCTCTTCTACATTCTTCGTCAGATCCACGCATGGCCCCCGTCACATCCCCTTACCCAACAGACCCTGACCATCTACACTTCCCTTGACAACGACGTCTCCATCTTCAGCTACCTCGCCGCCGTATACTTCCTCCTCATCCTCGCCCTCTTCATGCAGAGCACCGAACGGGGCCTCTTCTTCAACAAAGTCTCTCCAATCCCTCCGCCCGCTCACCAGCTAGAAACTGCGTCTGTCGCGCAGTGGCCTTGTCTTTGTCAAGAAGTTCCACGGCTACGTCTTCATTTGGTCGTCAACTTACTCATTTTGGTTCCACCCTCCGTCCTCACCCCTCACGTTCAAAAGGTTCCACCCCATCATCAGCACCATCCCACACATCTCTGGCTTTTTCCACACCGGCTTCCTCCTGATCCAATCCTCTCTTTTCTTCACACAGCTCCACATCAACCCTTACTCCCGGCTCGCCATCGAGGCTTGCGCCATCATCCACCCGACTCTTGCCGCCTACTTCTCCGGCTCAACCCTTTACACAATCCCCCTCTTCGGCTTCCTCCTCGTGTTTTGCGTTTCTCAAGTTTTCTTGATCCCTCAATGGGACTCTGCGCCCCCTCTGTTGGTCCCAGTCCCAGCCATTTGCGTAGTCATCGCCGCCATTATCACGTATTCCAGACAGGAGCGCCTGTACATCATCCATGAGCTTCTCCGCGTCCCTCTCATCATTTATTTTGGGGTTCTCATCGTCAATTCCATCTTTGTAATTGCTTCTGCAGTCCAGGACAGATTTTTTCCAGACGAGTCAGGCCGCGTATCGATTTTGTTTAACTTTTCAGTGAGAGTGAGATTGAAGAAAATAGCCAGACAGTCTCGTTGCGGGAAACCTTTCTTAATGAAAGAGTAGCATGTGCGATTGCTCGCGCTTGGTAGCTTACTAATGACTGCAGATGCTGTGCTTTCGTTCTTGACATGTTTCATGTTGATTATCATCACAGGGTGGCTGGTGAAGCTCAACAGCTTACCCACCCTTGCGGCCGTGTCAGTCGTCGGCGCGGTAACTCTGGTACTTGGAACTGGAATGATCATCAGCTGCGGACTGACACGACGTCACTCTTGGAAATTGAAAGCCCACTAAGAGGGCTCCCTATTTAAAGTAATTGTAGTTTGCCTTGTAAAATGTTTCACTCAGCCTCACAAATACTCAAAATTACGCCATTATTGTTAGTTAGTTTGGGACATCTGTCCATTGAACAAATGGAGCATTTGCTTGGAATTGTTGGGGACGGATTCGTCCTGCTTGCCGCTGATCAGAAGATGGCCCACTCCATACTGACGGTGAAATTGGACCAGGACAAGATCATGGTGTTGGAGAAGACAAAGCTTCTCGCTGCCAGTGGTGAACCAGGAGATGTTCCTACATTTACCGAGTATATCCAAGCGAACTTGAAGCTCGCTAATCTTCGCAATGATTTTGCTCACAGCACTCATGCCGTCGCCCATTTCATCCGTGGGGAGCTCGCTGACAATCTAAGGAAGTCTCCTTACTCTGTTAATCTTCTCCTCGGCGGATATGACGATGGCGTCGGCCCTTCTCTGTACTGGATTGACTACCTCGGATCAATGCAGCAGATTCAGAAGGGTGCACATGGCTATGGAGCTTTCTTCGTAACTTCGATCATGGATCGCTACCACAGGCCCAACATGTCCTTTGACGAAGCCATGAAACTCATGAAAATGTGCTGCAAAGAAATCGCGACCCGTTTCCTCGCAGGATCAAACAAATTTACCTTCAAAGTGGTGGATAAGGATGGCTGCCGCGTGCTATCACAAGATGAGATCGGCGAGATTTAAGCGTCGTCCCTTCATTGTAGTGTTAAATATCAGGCGTGTAAATTTCAACTGCGACGTCGGAGTCACTCACGTGTTGTGTGTTGGTTTTCTTTGCATTGCTGTCGTTTCACTACGAAACGGGTAGCTATGGGGTCGTCTCACTTTGAAGCATTCATCTCAAAACAACGGCTTCACTCCGCGTTTTTCATGAGCGCGCTTGTCTTTTCAAAACAGCTGGGAGTTGCAAGAGTAGGCAGGAGCCCTCTAGTACAGAGCCGCATTAGGCGCAGCAAGATCGTCTTGGATGCACATGAAAGGAGAGAAAGCAAGGAAAGAAACTTGCTTCAAATTTGGCGGGAAAATGGCGCCAGCGAAACCCGGCGACATTATTTCACAATTGAAGCGGGAATTCGATTCGATCGGGTCTACCCCAGACGATGCCACGTTGGCTGAATGTGTTCATTTCATTTTGTCAGTGACGCTAGCAGGCAGTGAGTTGTGCAACTTGTATCACATCTCTGCGGAGGATCTTGCGTTCAAGTGGGACTTCTACAGCTTGAAAGAGGCCAAGCCTCTTGTGCGCAGCTCCCTCGCTGACTTTCGGTTGTACCTTCAATCAAGCAAGGAAATGCAAGAGAAGAAGAAAGCGACGAAGAAGACGAAATTATTAACCAAAGACGACCTCGATGAGTTGCTCACATCAACCCCGCCCCCCCTTACGGATCAGAATGCAGGAAACTCTAAGGGCCAGAGGCACAGATGTTGATGACATGGAATCTGTTATTCCTTCATTACCCCCCTCACGGCGCAGATCGACTACTCCTCCCCGAGGAAGCCCGTGACCTCATCCTCCGCAAAGTCACCCCCCTCTCGCCGCATCGGCTCGCCAACCTCTCCCATGTCCCCGCCCCCCTGCAGAGCGGCTCACCCTCTCAGTTCAAGTCCGTACGTCCCTTACAACCAACGCGGCACCCCCCTCAAAGTCGTCAGCGTCTTCAACGACGTTGTCGAAAGCAGCGCCAACCCCTCCCTCGACGTCTCCGTCCAACCGTCGTTTGTGATCAGCTCGTACCGTTACATGTACGAGACTTTCGAAGGGCGAGCTCAGGGTCAGAGATGCAGAGAGAGTTCTTACCCCCCCTTCCCCCCCGGCAGCTCTGCTCGAACGCGTCGACGACTACCAGCGCCACTATGAAGCCATTCTGGGAGATGTCGAGTTTTGCAGCGTCAGCCGCCCGTCGCAAGTTCGACCCGCCCCCTCCTTCCTGACCCTCCGAGATGGTCGTACACGTCATCGGTAGGATCTGCTTTGAAGCCGATGGCGCCACAAACGACCGAACGGTCGTCATTGAGGGCCCCAACGGCAGACGCGTGCCCCTCGACTTCACCGCCATCCCCGAGTTCTCCATTTCGCCGGGCCAAATCGTCGTTGTCGAAGGCCGCAACCCCACGGGCGGCTGCATTATTGTCTCGACCCTTCACTCAGTCGACTCGTTTGATTTGACGTTGATAACCTTTGCGTAGGCCGTCCCTGCGCCGTATTTGAAAACTCCAAAGTCTCGCGTCGTGAGCTTCTACGGCGCCGCCCCTTCCGACGCGACGATCGACGTCGTCATCGCGGCGGGGCCGTTCACATTTTCCTCCAACATCACCTTCGGGCCCCTTCAAGACCTGATGGCGTACGTCAAGGAGACAGCGCCGCATGTCCTCATTTTGGTCGCCACCCTCCTCCAGCGCTCTGACGCGACAGTGCGGGCCGTTCGTCGACATCGAGCACAGCGCATTCAACGACACGTCCGCCGAGAATCTTCCCGACCCTGTCGGGCTGTTTGACAACGCTTTCAATGGCATCGTCCGCGCAGCGCTGGGCGACACGTCGACAAAACTCGTCCTTGTGCCGTCACTCCTCGATTTCAACGCCCACATCGCGTTTCCCCAGCCGCCATTTTCTCGCCAAATCCTTGAGACCGAAATCAAGTCGAAGCTCTCGCCTGAGCCGACGTTGCTGTCGAACCCCTCGTCCTTCTGCTTGAACGAGCTCATTGTGGGCGTTTGCAACGCTGACGTCGTGATGAATCTCTCAGCCGTTGAGATTGCAAAGTCATCCTCGTCAAGGCTCGCTCGCTGACGTCGTTTAGAAGCTCCGGCGACCGCATGGCGCGACTCTGCCGCCTCCTTTTGGACCAACGCTCGTAATGGGGGGGTGGGGATGAATTTAGTGCGCAGCTTTTACCCACTTGTCCCTGCGGGCGATGGAGTGCCCCTTCATTACGGCAAGGATTTGAAAATGAACATCTCGCCAGATATTTTCATTCTCCCATCAAATCTCCAACCGTTCGCGAAGGTGATGACCTGATGGGACCTTACTCACGTCCGCAGCGTGTTCATGACACCATTTGCATCAACCCTGGCAAACTGACGAAAGGCGGAGGGGGGGGCACGTTCGCGAGGATGTCCATCGCGCGGCACCCGGCCGCAAACATCGCCTCCGCGCTGCCTCAAGAAAGCCTCGTTGCGCTGGCGGATGGAGAGCGGCCGATGGAAGAGGCGAACGCAGAGGCTGAGGCCGCTGACGGCGACGTCAAGGAGGGGATGCTAGGGGCGGAGGTTGCGCAGCGCTGCCGCGTTGAGATCATCCGGTTGTAAAATTAAGTTAAAACGCGTCGTGTTTAATCTTGGAAATCGAACACGTCCGACACAGTCTTGGCTGGCGCGCGCTGCCTCTTGTTCAAATTTCGAAAAAGGTCCTTCAGGTCCGCAGGCGTCCGGCCGGGCTCGAATTTGAATGCGGACAGAATGCGCTTCCACTTCCCGCGCCCATATTTTTTGACCCCCTCCCCAGGTTAAGCTCAATCCTTTTAACAAGAGGAAGCGCACCTCCAATACGTATTGCCGTTCCGCGTCGTTAAAAGATGTCTTTGCGCGACGAAGCCGCCGCCTGCGTGCAAGGTCGAAAGTCTTGCGCTGCGGCTCCTCCAGAGGCTCCAGCTTGGGGGGGTCAGGAAGGGGCTCGTGTGACTCGGCGTCGATGGTGGCGTAGGATGCGTCAGAAAAGGTCGGACTGAGCGGCACGTCGACATCGTCCTTCGATTCGGCGCTGCTGTCGGAGACGGAGAGGCTGCTTGCTCCTCCGAATGCTTTTCGCCGACGGTCAGATCTTTGAGGAAGGACCAGAAGTGGAGGGGAATCGATTGCGGTGTTTTGTCGAGCCGGGGTCTCGAATCCGTTCAAGAGCTCCCCTAGGGTTGTTTGGAACACAAAATGGGACGTGTGGTTCGTCATGGAGCTGCATAGCTTTCGGAGCATTGGAATGACGTCAAGTGATTCATTGTTAATCCTGTTAGAGTTTAGAGCAGCTTTCTCGTATTACTTTGAGTCTAAGATATGCAAGAGTTTTTGTATGCTGTTGCTTCCTTTTGCAAGGGTCGTGACTAGATTGTAAATTCTCGGATCGTCCCATTCTTCAGTTGTAATCACACAAGCAGACGTAAGAACGACAAAGACGTTCTCAAGCTGGCATGAGAACCTGAAACTTCTCCGCATACTTCTTTCTTCCTCTTCATTGTCACCCGACCTTTCTTCAGAATAATGAAAAGAGCACTCAGATTATCAATCAGCTCATGTTCATCATAATGCGATGGGTCAAGAAGGAGACTTGAGTCGCAGCACAAGAAATGAAGGCACTTCCGCATAATTTCAACACTTGTCATCCCTTTCCCGCCAAAAGTGGAAAGTCGCTTTTAAAATGTCGCAGTCTGTGGCGGAGCTCAGCAGCATCCTCAATGACTCGGAGACTCCGCTATGGAGACGGATCCGGGCTCTTTGGGTGCTTCGTGATCATGGCAACAATGAAGCTATCGATGCTCTTGCTAAATGTGAGTAATATCCTTCTGAAAATGATGGCAGCAGCACTCAGCGATCCTTCAGCTCTCCTGAAGCATGAATTATGTTATGTTATGGGTCAAACCAAGAATCATTACGCTGTTCCTATTTTGTCTGAAGTTCTCGCCAAGGAAAATGAAGATTCCATGGTTCGTCATGAGGTAACGATGTCCACGGATTGGATGACCTGTTAGGCAGCTGAGGCCCTTGGGGCAATTGGTGCCTCAGGAGCAATCGAGATATTGCAAAAATATTCGAAAGATCCCATTCCAGAGGTATCCGAGACGTGCATTGTTTCTTTGGACCGCATCGAGTGGGCAAAGACGCATTCAGAATCGTGCCGCCGCCGTCAATCATTTGACTGAGGCAGGGCATCGGAGGAGTTTTGTTCTGTGGATCCGGCCCCAGCTATTGATGAAAAGCTCACTGTTGAAGAGCTTGAAGCGAAGCTTTTAGACGAATCTCGTTCCATTTTTCAACGGTATCGCGCCATGTTCGGTCTTCGGAATATGAATACCGACAAGGCCGTGGCAGTAGATTAAATGAGAATTCTTCTAACGAGGAAGGCACTTGTGAAAGGCTTCTCTTCTCCATCTGCCCTCTTCCGACACGAGATTGCATTCGTGCTCGGACAGATGCAGAACGCCTCGTCAGCTGAAGCGTTGATGACCGTAATGCCAGCATTTGGCTTCTGAATATCTAGGTTCTCCGAGATGAATCGGAGCACGCGATGGTGCGACACGAGGCTGCAGAGGCACTAGGCTCTCTCGCCGCGGATGGGACGTTGAGTATCCTGCACAATTTTGCTAAAGACTCCGTCCGTCCTGTTAGGGAGAGCTGCGAGGTGGCACTTGACGTCCATGATTA
>JAIYDP010000081.1 GCA_027487435.1 Verrucomicrobiaceae bacterium
CCCCTTTACAGGTCGCACACGCCTTTGGAGCGTTTGGAAATCGCCTCTCCTCGTTTGTGCGCGGCATTGGCGCATCAGACCGCATTTTTCAAATTTTGGCTACCCCCCGCGCAGAACGCGATCCCGCGGCGCTTGTTTTGGATTCAAGACCTTCTGAGATAGAATTTAGAGACGTCCATTTCTTCTACCCCGCGCGACCGGATGTCCCCATTCTGCGCGGGATCTCCCTTCGCTTCGTCGGGGGCACCACCACCGCCGTGACGGGCGCGTCCGGCGGGGGGAAGTCGACCCTCGTCGCGCTGATCCTTCGCTTCTACGACGCATCAAGCGGCGCCATCACAGTTGATGGCCGACCCATTTCGGCGCTCTGCGTCGATTGGCTGCGGCGCAACGTGGGTTACGTCGCGCAGGAGCCGGTTCTTTTTAGTTTTTCTGTTAAAGAGAACCTCCTCTACGCGGCAGGCGATGACGCGGAGGGGAGGGTTGACGGCGCCGTGCGCGCGGTGGGGCTGCAGGCCCTTATTTCACAACTGCCCAACGGATTGGACACGGTGGGGAAGAGGGGTGGGGAGGGGCTAAGTTGAGCAGGCGCTTGGCGAGAGGGGGGTGACTTTTTCGGGGGGACAAAAGCAGCGCCTCACCATCGCTCGGATGATTGTTAAAAACCCATCGATCCTTTTGTTAGATGAGCCGACGAGTGCATTGGACGCAGACAGCGAGCGGTAGGGGGGGGGAGTTGAAATGAGAATGTGGAACTGAGCTTTTAGGGTTGTGCAGGGGGCGCTGGACGAAATGAGGGTCGGGCGTACGACCGTCGTGATCGCGCACAGGCTCTCGACGGTCAAAAAAGCGGATCGAATTATTTTGTTAAGCGCGGGGTTGGTTGCGGAGGAGGGGACGCATGATGAGTTGATGGCAAGAGGGGGGGGGTACAAACGGCTTGTGGAGGCGCAGTTTGACTAGCGAGGGGTTTAATAAAGAGGCTTACAATTGGGGCTTTAAGACTCGACCGGGAGGGCACCCCACGCCCACCGCTGCGCTGTGGCAAAAATCTGTTCATTTGCTGCAGCCGAACTTTTCACTTCGACCCTTCACTTCGACCCCCTCCCCCTCTTGCCAGCAGCCGCCGCGCGATCCCATCCACAACTTCGGGCGACAAAATCGCGTCCACGACGTCGGCGGCAGACACCGTCGCATCTCCCCCCACAAGACCGCTCAGCGCGATCTCCAACGCCTTCAACCCAGCCCCCCCCCCTCCCTCCTCCTCCTCCTCCTCCCGCTCCGACCGCGCCAGGAGGACCTCGCCGCTTGTGGCTGCGAGGCTTTCCGCGACGGCTCGGCCAACGGCCTCCTTCAAGCGCTCAAAAGGGTCTGACTCGACGGGGCGCCACACATTGACGCTGATTGACGGCTCGTTAGCGACCACAAAGTGCCACCACTTGGGCGGGACGAAGAGGAGCTGCCCCGCCTCGAGGCGAATTCGCTTCACCTCCGGGTCGTTGCGTGGGTCTGCGCGGCCCCACACGGAGGACTCTTCGAAGGGGATGCGGGTGGGGGACATGCGGGGGGTTGCGGAGGGGGGGAGGAGGTACCAGGTTTTCGAACCGAAGACTTGGAGGACAAAGTTTTGGCCATACGTGTCGAAGTGCAGAGGGGTCGAGGACGCTGGGGATCCATACCAAAGGACCGAGTCTGAGATATTGGCTTGGATGCCAAGATCTCGCCAATTGAAATGTGAGGGAATCGTTTGAAAAGTTTGGTCAAAGTACTTGTAGTTGATGCAGCCTGAAAAAAACTTGGGAGAATATGAGCGGAGTCTACATTCATCCTGACGGTTCGAGGGTGCTTCTTGGAACCAATCAGTGAACTCTGACGCGCTTGCTTCAACAAGAACAGAGTCGTCCTCCTCGTGCAACTGTCCGTCCAAAGTCGTGAGACGAACTTGGAAAGATCGATTGCCGAGCAGCTGGCACAGGATGGATGGCGTCCAGTTCCACAACGCCCAATGAGGACAAATGTCTTTTGCATCCCAAACCTGAGGCGAAACTAAGCAACTTTCATTGATGACCTCGCCCATTTAACAGATCTGTTAGGTATGTTGTTAATATTCTTGGTTGCTTTCACTGAAGCTTACTTTGACGCTTCTCTGTCATTCTGTGTGCACGACCCGACAAAGCAGTTCATCCTTCCAGTGTCGTCTTCAGTGTCTGCAATACCGACAACAAACATCGACAAGGCTGCTTTTCAAGAAGGGCGCTACTCCATCCTAAATTCTCCTCAATCTGCTTTTGGAGTCCGCATCACCGACTATGAGACATCTCGCACTACGGAACTGAACATGTAAATTTCAATTTCATGCTTCATGACACGCTCAGAACAAAATTCAGAGACAGCCTCATTGGCCGAGCTTCGTATTTCGACAAGATCCAAGCCGTCATAGACGCATCCAAGGCTCCAATCAACAAGTCCCTATCGAACATAGTCGCCTACCCCCTATTCGAGTCAGCGATAGCCCTAGCCAACATCGAACGACCCCTCTCTGGCTACGCCCTCACCTCCCTCTTCCGAACCCTCCAACCCGCCCAATCAGCCTTCCCCCGCCTCTACCCCCACGTCGCAAAGCTCCTCGCCCCTCCCAAGCCTGAGCCGTTGTACATCTCCTTTGGCCTTCACCTCGAGCGTTTTGTAGTCGAAGCAGCGCCCCTTTCAAACATAACAGATTTTGTCTCCTCTGTTATCTACGGCTTCCGCACAATTCTTCGCGGCCACCTCTCCGTCGCCACCTCCCCCCGCGGCGCCGAGTCTCGCAGCGCCGTCAAGTCCTTCCTTCTCTTCATGGAAGGGAACCCCCGGGCCAACCCCCCCCCTCGAATTTCTCGGGCCGATTTTACTTCGCCTGCCCGAGCGAAATCCTCCCCTACCTCCTTGGCGTGTGCACTACCGCCCGCGACGTCTGTGGCCCGGCCGATCGAAGGGTTGAGCGGTGGCGCGCGTTGTTGCACCCGCGCGTCGAGGTCCACTCTGAGGGTGTCTGTCAAATCCGCTTTTTAGGCGAACCCCCCAAGGCCGTGCGGCGGATGGTGCGCGCGTGGGCGGCGGTTGTGAGGGGCGCGCCGTCCCTCGGCCACGTGTCCAACATCGCCATCAGCGCCGCTTCGTCAGGGGGCCGTCCGATGGGCTTTTCAAACTCTTACTGCCTCAACTCAAGCCGCTTCTACGTCGAGCTTCTCAACGCCATCGGCTACGCCGCCATGGGCATCATTTTGATGGTCATTTTGGTCACGACCGTTTGGCTCTACCTCCTCGTCGGCTCCGTCGTCGCGACGCTGCAGCCCCACCTCTCATCTTGGGTGCGCGTGAGGGAGACGTCCGTGCGGATTTTCGTCCCGCACTGGACGTGACTTCAGCGCCAAAGGTCGCGTCACAATGGATGTGTTCTTTCGCCGAGCAAAGGGAGCGACGGATTGTTTTAATTTTTGCGGTTGATGCTGCGGCGTGTAATTTAACAGACCCTTGTAAAAGAAGCGAATCGGCGCGCTGTCGTTGAGGATTGCATGGGGATTTAATCTGACAGGGGGGGTATTTACAACAGCCAGCGGCGCTTCTTAACGAGAGGACTTGCCGAATTGGTTAAAAAACGACTCGTCCGGCTTGTTAGTGTACACCTCCTTGTACAAGTGCGTGTACCTCGCGCCGTCAGCGACAACGCCCCCTCCCCCACACCACCCGAGGCCCCTCACCCCCGCCCCCCAACTCCCCCCCCCCCCCCCCCCCCCCCCCTCCCCCTCCCCCCCCCCCACCCCCCTCCCCGCCCCCCCCCCCCCCCCCCACGCCCCCACCCCCCCCCCCCCCCCCCC
>JAIYDP010000110.1 GCA_027487435.1 Verrucomicrobiaceae bacterium
CAACGGCAATGCCAGGTGCTGTAGGAAATTCGACGAACTCGATGAACTGGCGAGGTTCCAATGTACGCCCATTGAAAACAACAGCTACTGAAGCAAGGAATCCTCCGGGCACTGCTGGAAGACGAACAGTCAGAGTCCCGGAGACACCATCTGCAATGTTACCGGCGATGCTCGCAAATGGCACTGCAGACGTGCTGAACACAGAAGTTTGAGACGAAAACACGATGGCGAACAAAGACAGGTTGAGTGACGATGGCATGTTCGTGATCGATACAACAGCAATGTCCCCACCCTTGTTGTAAACTCGAGTAAGCGAAATCGAGTCCACGTTAGGTTTCAATACGCTATCATATCGAAAGTTGAATGATACGAGGTTTGAGCGAATGACGGCATGCCGGACTGTTACAATAACAACACCTTCGCAAGTAGGATCATTCGTGCAGAGTGGTGGAACAGTGAAGCGCACTTGGACGTCTGATCCCGATGATTCAACATGCGTAACTGTGGCAACCGTCTGTCCAAAGGAAACTACGACGTCTGAAGTATCGTACGCCGAGGAAAGACGACTCAATACAACAGACAAAGTTTCTCCACCCATCGAAGTCCCTGACACAGAAGACAAAGAGAGAAGACTTGCCGCTGTACTGATCCCCGCAGTAAACTCAAATTCTCCAATTGTCAGAGACACTTTCCTCTCTAATTGCACATCGATAGAAACATTCACAAACCTCGCAGAGTTCACAACTGGACTGTTCACAAACACAAGATAAGAATTTAGCGAGGTCGTCGTACTGGCAGATCGAATGCGAAGAGAAGCTGAGAGTCCTGCCGCTCCGATCGCAGCGATGACAGAGCTCGACTCCAGGTCAGAAAAAAGATCGTAGGCAGCGATGACAGCAACTGGGATTCCTTGAAAATGGACAGTAAAATTGGCTGCAGGGAGATCAGAAGCAGGAACCCTGGTGACGCCAATCGCGATCACGGTACTCCGATTGGTGAGAGCAACGCTTGGGGCCAATGAGAGTGATACCAAATCATCGGGGCGCCGAACGAACAGTGATGACGAAAAAGAAACATTTGCACCCCCCGCAGCAAAGTAAGGCTGAAACGTTCCGGAGGTCAGCCCAGATGGAATCGACAAAGTAAAATGGGCTCCGTTCGAAGTAAGGTAATCAATGGAGGGAATAAAGAGCGAATCTCCAAACGTCACAGACGCACTTTCATAGCCAAGAAAGCCGATGGCATCAAAAGAGAACGAGATCGGAGTGTCCGCAACTACTGATGACAAAGGAAGCTCCGTTACCGAAGGAGGGGTAGTGACGACATAATGTAGAGCAAACGAAAACGAGAGAGATTGAGGAAGAGCAAGCTGAGCAGAGAAAGTCAACGCGGTGAGTGCTGAAGACTTCGACACCACAAAATCAATCGCAAACGAACGAGCAGAAATAGGTATCAGATCAAACGCTACCTCCGTTGATGCTGACAATGAAAAGGTCAACTTCAAGTCTGCAGCTTTCAAAGAGTCGGCACCATCAACATTGGCAAACAATGCGTGGACAGATGTGCCACCCAAGACGTCAACAAACGCAGGCGACACGCTTGCAATAAAAGGAGTGAGAATGTACTCGTAAGCGAAGACTCCAAGACTTGAAAACCCATTGTCCGACAAATACCGCACCGACACATTCACAATTGCAGATGGGGATGACTCAGGCAAGGGTGGAATAGATGGGACTGAGATTAAATGCACTGACCCTGAACTGGACGCCACAGAAGAATCCACAACAATGCTTCCAAACGCGACCTCGTAGACAGTAGACGAGGAACCCAGCAAGAAGTCAATAATCTCAATCGAAAGAGGACTCCCGCCCCCGGAGCTTCCACTGGTTGACAAAGGCACAACAACAGGCACAGCAGGTGTGACAACAACCAAATCAACGCTTGCAGAAGCCAACTCGTGCTCCCTCACTGAAATAACAAATCTAGCAAGGGTTGTCCCTGTGGGTAAGGCGGGTGAGCTGAATTGCGCAAACAATGAACCCGTTCCCGATCCTGTATCATTGGACACGAATTGGCTCGAAATTGAGGGATTCACAATTTCCAGTAAAAATACGTTTTGAGAGTTATCGAAGCCATACACACCAACGTGAAAATAGTCGCTCACTATTCCAGTGGCAAACACAGGTGCATTGTCAATGTTGAGAGTGACGACTGTTCCTCCTGAAATCAACACTTCTTGAGGCTGCACGGCCGATATCGACATTGTGATGACATTCACAACAGAAAGAGAAGCTGTCTCAGCTGGCGAAGAACAAGCAACTGGATTGCACGCGCGAACACGGATAAAGTAAGTGGAACCAAGAGGTAAGCTGAGAGAGAATCTTGTTTCATTGGAACCAAATTGGCGCACAAAGAAGATATCGTCATAAATAGTAGACAACGACACTTCTAACGTGTAGTTCAGCTGAGAAGCAAGAAAACCACCCGTGAAAGAAGCAGGCTCCCAACGAACTTCGATGTTTTTGATGTCCTTTCGGATCACGCTCGCAATGACAGGTGAAGGGTAGTCCACGAGATGAACCTCACTTACGGATGTTCGCGAACTCTCTCCAATACTGTTGACCAATCTGACGGACAAAACCACTCTATCACCGGCGACGAAAGGAACAAGATCAGAGAGAGAAAACGGAGGAGAATAAGCGTCGACGGCGAATTCCCGCTCTCTTCCATCCGACGCATGGGAAACTGAAATAATCGCGGAGAGGACGTCTTCTTCGGCGAAGGTACGATCGTACGTGGTTGACCACTCTACGCGAACAACGGACGGAAGTGATTCGACATTCAAATGCTGAGGCGCAAGCGGAACTCCGAAAACCATCGAAGAGGATGACGCTGTCGCCACAGATCCATTGGCTAGAAATGCATCTACAATCGCGGTGTAAACAGAATAGCGGATGAGCCCTTCAAACAAGACATTCAGAGAAGACAACGGCAAAGACGATCTGCGAACTGGCACATTGGTATTGTTCGAAAGGAACAAAGTGACGTTGTAACCGACTGCTGGGACCCGCGAAAACAATCCAACATCAGGCAGCCAAGACACGTTGAGCCCAAGGTTGATGCTCCTCACATGAACACCCGGAAGCGCAAGAGCAGAGCAACTGGACTGGGGATCATATCCTGACTGACAAGAGCATGAAGGCTGATCAAACGAATCAATGGAGCATCTACCTCTTGACGAGCAAGTCATCGAGGCCTCACAGTACGACGAGCAAGACTGACCATAGAAATTCACGGCGCATGATCGACAAAGTACGCCTGAAAACAGTGAGCTGCAGTTACAGTAAGTTCCAAGGACTGGGTCGGGAAGACAAACTCCTCGTCCAGTACACGATTGCAGAGGATTCGTCAAATCGCAGGATCCTAACAGATTAACAAAATACAAAGTTGAAAGAACCCTGAGCGACTGCCTTGAGGGAGAACTTTTGTAAGTGCACAGCTTCGTCAAAATCGTGATGCGATTTCTTTGTTGGTACGTATGCAAATATGGTCGAGGGAACAGTAGATGCTGAGATCATTTAAATTGGAACTAAATGGGAACGTACCTTGTTCAAGAATGATCCTCTGATTGCTAACAAAGCGCACCATGCCTTCGTTGGCAGCCCTGCGAGCACGAAACTCTTGTAGAGTAAACCCCGCTGATACTGAAGAGAACGAAGCCAAAGCCACGAGCATCAAGAGAAAGAGATGAGACTGCAGAGGAAACATCAGAAGAGTGCGAATGCTTCGCAATTCCATTTGGCTAAAAATAGGACGGGGCGTCATCAGTTAACGGAACCTAAAGAAGACGGCAGAAAAAAACAGAAAATTGCATAACAGATCAAATGTCGAAGTATTGAAAGCAAAACAGTGCCAGAAGGGAAGATTTCCTAATTGGACTCTCTTTTGTTAAAATGTTTAGCTGTTAATTCGAACTACACCCCCATGCCAGTGTCGGACAGCCCTTCTCAGACCTGGACATCTCCAAGGCAACGGCGGCAGCCAGATCACTTTGCTTCAGCTGGATCATTTGTGTCCACCGACGCGAAGCAAAAGTCAAAAGCGAAAGCCCCAAAGATTTTGAGCGACAAGCTGCCGGAGCCTTCAATCGTTGAGAATGGGGTCTCTTCTCTGCCAGCGAACAAGATTCAGCAGGCTTACTTTGCGGATGCGTTCTCCGTGCTTTCTTGTCTTTCCCTTTGCGCTGCGGCCGTGTACCCCGTTGTTTCCGCAAGTTCGCCATATTTCCTATTTTCCTGTATGAGCACTGCTTTTGAATTGATTCCACAGTTGGATTCGGCTTCGTCGCTCTGTCTGCATTCATTGGGGTGTTGAGATACTCTCTCGCGCCCGATTTGTTTGCAGTGCACTACTTGTTTGGGGTTTTAGTTCGGGGAGCCATTATTCCAACGATTACTCTTGTTCGTGGTGCTGAAGTTGGAGACTTTAGTCCCCAGCAGTTCGGCTTCACGACTTTTTCTGATCCCTTTTTCTCTTTGACTGTGTTTTCTTTCTTTTTCATTGCCCTGCTCTTGCTTCATTCTCATGAGTCGTATGGCGTCATGATATCATCTCTGTGCTCCTCCTTTCTTCTTTGTGTGGCGGCGATTCAGGGTCAGCATATTGCATTCATAGTCCCTGCAGCATGTTTCATTCTCTCCTCCCTGTGCTTTTCAAAGTCCTCGAACTTTTTGGGGATTCGCAACGTGCATGTTTATAATGCCGCCCTTATTGGGGCTATTCTCACTCTGAAAGCTCCTCAACAGTAAATTTAGTGATTTGTACGTCTTACATATATTTTATGCTGAAATTATCTCAACACAAAAAGTAATACAACGAAATTCCAGCGATCAGCACAGCGATAGCGAGCACGTCAAGAATTCCACTTCTACGTTCGCCAACACCGTGTCGGATCTTGTACAGTGCCAGTCCAATTACAAGCTTCGCGTCGAGATGATTCCCAATGTTTGAAATAGCTTCCTCGTAAGGAATCAACTTTGTGGTGATTGTTTCATTCTCGGAGGCATTGCCCGTGCGCTTCTTGTTGAAACTTAGGATTACATCGTGAGGAAGCTTCTTCTCGAAGAGAAAGAGATGAATTTTCTCATCGCATCCCCCTGCAGAGGGATAAAAGCCAGTGTGAAGAGGAATCAAATCCTTCTCGTTGATGACAAGGGTGAGCTCCTCTGCCATTTCTTTGATTGCTACTGATCGCAAGTTCTTTTCCTCGTCAAGCATTCCAGCACAAGCTTCGATCAAATAGGGCTCGCCTGCAGGAACTCTGGTCTGCTGCGTGACCAATATGTGTCTGGAACCAGTCTTGCTGTCAATTAGAACGACAAGAACGCATACGGCGTCTCCTCTTAAAAATACATAGCTAGGAACGACCTTGTCAGAGTCCGGCGGCTTGCGCCCGAGCACTGTAACATAGGAGAATCCCATCATCTTCCCAAACATCGATATCTCATGAACAACCAGGCGCTCTGCCTTGAATGTGTGAGAGAACTCTGGGCTTGAAAGCTTCGACAAGAATTGCTTCACTTTCTGGGACTCACGGAAGGCAGATCGCTTATCTGCACTACAAGAGCTTTCAAAGTCGATCGGAAGGGTCATGCATGCGATTTGAATTTTGAAAATCAAAAACACAACGACAGCACGCGTGAGCATCCGCGAAGTGTGGTACTTCTGGAAAAGTGAAAAGCTGAAACAAGCAAATGAATAAGAAGGTATCAGGCCCTGAGATGTGTTTTACCAATTGTGTTGATGCAAAAGTAAAAATCTTAAATATACATTGTACATTTATCGCTGCTGGAAGTGTGCCACGTTTTGGATACTACGATTTATTTTGATACGGAGGTGGTTTTCTTGTAACAATGTGATTGCTCGCTTTTAAGTTGTAACTATGGCGAGAAATGAGGAAAAGGCGA